>NZ_JBWJZD010000063.1:0-24982 GCF_056429065.1 Bradyrhizobium sp. USDA3010 | reverse complement strand
CGGTTGGCTCGGCGCTGACCGGCGCGCACGGCTCGCTGACACTCAATGCCGACGGCAGCTACAGCTATGCCGTCAACAATAGTGACACGGCAGTGCAGGCGCTCAACGTCGGCGGCACGCTGACCGATACCTTTACCTATACGGTCAAGGATCCGGGCAACCTCACCGACACGGCACAGCTCGTTATCACCATCAACGGCGCCAACGACGCGCCGGTGGGTGTGGATGACATCGGCTCGGCCACCGAGGCGGGTGGCACGGGCAATGGCACCGCCGGCTCGAACGCCACCGGCAACGTGCTGACCAATGATACCGACGTCGACAACACCACGGCATCGCTGGCGGTCTCGGCGATCCGCACCGGCACGGAAGCCGGCTCGGGTACCTCCGGCACGGTTGGCTCGGCGCTGACCGGCGCGCACGGCTCGCTGACACTCAATGCCGACGGCAGCTACAGCTATGCCGTCAACAATAGTGACACGGCAGTGCAGGCGCTCAACGTCGGCGGCACGCTGACCGACACCTTTACCTATACGGTCAAGGATCCGGGCAACCTCACCGACACGGCACAGCTCGTTATCACCATCAACGGCGCCAACGACGCGCCCGTGGCAGCAAACGACTCAGCAACCACTACCCAGAATGTGCCAGTTCAGATTTTCGTGCTGGCCAACGACACCGACGTTGATAGCAGCAATTTGTCGCCAGTTATCGCCACCGGCCCGACGAAGGGCGTGGTGGTAGTAAACGCCGATGGTTCCGTTACCTATACCCCAAATGTCGGCGCCACAGGCTCTGATTCGTTCACCTATCGAACTAGCGATGGATCGGCAACCTCGAACCTTGCAACTGTAAACCTGACGATTAACGCGGCACCGCCGCCGACGACGTCGGGCACTTTGATCGTCTCGAAAAACGCCAACGTTGCCTGGTCGATCTCTCACCTAATGGCGAGCGATTCCGACTCGACCAACGATACTGCGTCAATCGTCAGCGCTCGTATCCAAGACGCCAATGGTGGATTCCTCAGCAATGCGAGCATTTCAGGCGATAATCTTTCCTTTGTAGCGCCTAACCAATCAGCAAATGATTTTCTGTCAATTACGCTAAGCAATGGAAAGGTTCTTGTTTGGCAGCTAGTGGTCGATAACACCTCGAACAGCACAGACATTGACACATCGTTCCCAACAGTTAGTGGATCGTACATAGCCTCGTATCTCGAGGCCCCCAGCGGCAGCGGCAAATTCATGTCTGGCGGAACGGAAAGTGGGCATGGGGGCTATGATGTGTTCGTGGCTGGATCTGGCGGCAACACGCTGACTGGCCGCAGCAATGGTGATCTGCTTATTGGTGGCACCGGTGCCGATACTTTCGTGATCAATACAGGGGATTCCGCTGTAACCATTGGGGGAACGGGAAACAACGGCACCATTTCGACAACTTACGACGTTATCACCAACTTCTCTACGAGCGCGGACTTCCTTGATTTGCAAGGCTCGCCCTCTCTTTCAGCAGTCACTTTCCCCAGCGCCGGAAGTAACGATTCCACGTTGACGATCGCTGGTGCGACGGTGAAGTCGCACTCCATAACGAACGGCATCATTACGTTCGATACCTCATCGGAGACGTTTACTTCTGCGACTAGCTTGGACGGAACTGACACCTCGCGTGTCGCGGCCGCGGTTCAATATTTGCAGAACAATGACATCGGAAATGCTGGCGCGACGGTGGCGTTCACCGCGACTATCAATGGGGTGGCCCACACTTATGTTTACGAACAAGTGGGCAACACTCAAAACGCCGCAAACGACATCCTGGTCGACCTTTCAGGTGTAACCCTGACCAGCGGCGGCACCAGTCTGCAAACACTGATCACAAACGCACATGTTAAGCCGGCGGGCGTTGCCGGAGAACCCATCAATCTGGCTCTCGCTAATCCTTCGGCAGACCCCAGCGACCTGATCACCGTCACTATCAGTGGCGTTCCGTCTGGTTGGAGCTTGAACGCGGGGACGAACAATGGCGACGGTACCTGGACGGTGCAAACGAGTGATGTGGGGTCGCTGTTGGTTACCTCGGTAACCGACTTCGCGGGTGCAGTTGTCCTTAACGTTGCCGAAACTTGGACGGGGTCGGATGGCAACAATGGGGCTAAGTTTGTCTACGACAATGTCGAAGCCTACCGGCCGGGCTCGCCGATTTTCGCTTGGTCTGGGGATGACGCTCTGACAGGTTCGACCGGCCACGACACGTTCGTGTTCTCGCAGCCGATCGGCAACGACGTGGTGCACAGTTTCGAGGTGTCCTCCGACGTCATCGACCTAATAAGCTACGGCTGGCAGAGCTTCGCGGACGTCCAGGCCCACACCGCCGACGACGCGAGCGGCAATGCCGTGATCACGTTGGCCGACGGCCAGACAATCACCCTCGATGGCGTGCATGCGGCGGACTTGACCGCGGCCAACTTCGAGTTCGACGTGACGCCAACGGTCGAAAATCCAGGCGCGATGACGATCGGCGACGGCGCGATGCTGCCGCTATCGGGCGTCATCCACAACACCGGCACGATCGAGCTGCAGGCGTCCGGCGACGACACGCTGCTGCAACTGATCCAGAGCGGGATTACGCTCAACGGCGGCGGCCACGTGGTTCTGTCCGACGATGACCACAACGTCATCGCCGGCACGGCCTCGAACGTGACGCTCGACAACGTCGACAACGTGATCTCCGGCGCGGGCCAGATCGGGCAGGGCAGCCTCATGCTGAGCAACGAGGGCATCATCGATGCCACTGGCACCCATGCCCTGGTGATCGATACCGGCGCCAACGTGATCGCAAATGCTGGCACGCTGGAGGCGACTGGCACGGGCGGGCTGGTCATCGACAGCGCTCTCGCCAACAGCGGACTGATCTGGGCCAATGGCGGGTCCGTCACCGCCGTTGGCGAGGTTACCGGCAGTGGCAACGCCCTGATCAGCGGGGCAGGCACCATCGAGTTTGGGGCAGCCTCGGTGGCAGGCGTCACCTTCGACACGACAGCCGCTGGCCACCTGATCCTGGACGATGCCTTCCACTTCTCCGGCATGGTGAGCGGCCTCGATGGCAATGACGACATCGCCATCAAGGGCATCGGCTTCGGCGCTGGTACGACCTTGACATTTACCGAGAACCAGGCGGGAACCGGCGGCACCCTGTCGGTGTCGGATGGCGTCCATACGGCCAACATCGTCCTGCTCGGTCAATACGATCCGAATGGCTTTGCCGAGAAGGCCGACACCACGAACGGCACGGTGATCACCTATGATCCGCACCACATCGCCTGAGAGGCGTGAATTTACGGGCAAGGGAAATGATCGGGAGAGAAGCCGAACCCGTAAGTTTACCCTCCTGCCTTTTTGCGTCGACAGCAGCTTTGGCGCGGCCGCCGGCTATGCTAAGCAGGATGGATTGGATGATTGAATAACTTGGACCTTTTGGCTGCCGCCTATTGGCTGCCACTCATCATTTTTAGGGGATGGCTCCGGCCAGGTTCTGCGTGAGGACCCTTCGTAAGAGAGCGGACGAATTCTGGCAGGCGCTGCAACCCTGCCGGGGCTATTTTGTGACTGCAGCGATATTCAGCCTGGCCATTAACCTTCTCTACCTGGCGGGCCCGCTGTACATGCTGCAGGTCTATGACCGCGTGATCTCGAGCGCCAGCGAGATCACGCTGCTGATGCTGACCCTCGCGCTGTTGCTGGCGTTCATGGCGCTTGCGGGTCTCGACGCGGTCCGCGCACGCGTGCTGACACGCACCAGCATTCGCTTAGATCGGATGATCGCGCCGCGGGTGATGACCGCTATCATCGAGCATTCGGCAAAAATCGGCGGCGCGCGAAGCCAGCTGCTGCGCGATTTTGATACATTTCGCCAGTTCATCACCGGGTCTGGAATTCACGCTGTCTTCGATCTACCGTGGTCGCCGATCTACATCGCGGTGATCTTTTGCCTGCACCCGTTCCTGGGCGCTTTTGCGCTGGGGTGCTCGATTACCCTAGTTCTGATGGCCTTTCTCAACGAATTGATCGTCAAACCTCCGCTCTCCGAATCCAGCGAGGCGGCAAATCGAAATTACAGTTTTACGGAGATGAGCCTGCGCAACACCGAAGTGGTGCGTGCCATGGGGATGACCGCGGGCCTTCTGAATCGCTGGAGTAAGGACCGCGACCGAATGCTGGAGCGCCAGGTCGCCGCGAGCGATCGCGCGGCGACGATGCAGAGCATGATCCGTTTCCTGCGACTGTCGATGCAATCGTTGATCCTCGGTCTCGGTGCCTATCTCGTGATCGAGCGCATGACCACCGCCGGTGCCATGTTCGCCGCCAGCATCCTGCTTGGCCGCGCGTTGCAGCCGATTGAACAGATCGTCGGATCCTGGCGCAGCCTCATCTCCGCCCGCGGTGCATTCCTGCGGGTGCGCGAGCTATTGGCTGCTAATCCACCGCATCAATCAGGGCTGACGCTGCCGCGACCCGAGGGCCGTCTTTCTGTCGAAGCGCTGTCCTACGCCGCGCCTGGAACGTCGAAGCCCATTCTGCGCGGCGTGACCTTGCAGATCGAACCGGGCGAGGTGCTGGGGGTTATCGGCCCCTCGGGCGCCGGCAAGTCGACGCTGGCGCGCCATATCGTTGGCGTTCAGGTCCCATCCGCGGGTGCGGTCCGTCTTGATGGATCCGATGTTTCGACCTGGATCAGGTCGTCGCTCGGTCAGCATGTTGGCTACCTTCCGCAGGATATCGAGCTGTTTGCCGACAGTATCGCCGCCAATATCTGCCGGTTCGATCGAAAAAAGGACAGCGAGATCATTGCGGCGGCGAAAATGGCCGGTGTGCACGAGATGATCCTGCGGCTGCCCGAGGGTTATGATACGCAGGTCGGGGAGGGCGGCGCAATTCTGTCCGGAGGCATTCGCCAGCGCATCGCCCTTGCTCGTGCGGTTTACGGCAATCCGAGCCTCGTTGTACTCGATGAGCCAAGCTCGAACCTCGATTCGGAAGGGGATGCCGCGCTTTCAGAGTGCATCATGGAGCTAAAAAAGCGCGGAACCACCGTGGTGATCATTTCGCATCGGCCGGCCACCATCGGCGTAGTGGATAAAGTCTTGGTGTTGCGTGAGGGCGTCGCCGAGATGTTCGGACCCCGCCACGAAATCCTCTCGCGTCTCACGCGGCCCGTGCCGGTTCCGGCGGTTCGAGGAGCGGCTGGTTAGGAAAAATCATGGCATTGCTTGATGTCCCAGACTTATCGATGCGCCCCGCCGCCCCACGCGGGACAAAGCGCACGAACCAGGACAGCGCGCCAAGCGACTCCATTCGCGAGGTTGCTTTGGCAGGATGGCTGATCATCGCCATCTTTTTCGGCGGTATCGGGACCTGGGCGGTGACCGCGCCGCTCAACGGCGCGGTGGTTGCGAACGCGGTCGTGAAGGTCGATGGCAACCGCAAGAGCCTCCAGCACCTCGATGGCGGGATCGTCAAGGAATTGCATGTGAGGGAAGGTGACAGGGTGCTCGCAGGCGACCTGTTGATCGTGCTGGACGAGACACAGGCCCGCGCGGAGCACGACGTGCTAACTCAGCAATATGCCGTGCTTCGTGCGACAGAAGTCCGACTGCTGACCGAGCTTGATCATGGCTCCCAACTTGTCATGCCGCCGGATCTCAAGGCGCGCTCTGACGATCCCTATTTCAAGAGCGTCTGGAACGGGCAGCTCAGTCAGTTTGAGACCCGCCGGGCGTCGCTCGAAGGGCAACGAAGCGTCGTCCGCGAGAAGATCAATCAGCTGGGGTCCCAGATCGTTGGCGCGGAAGCGCAGGTGAAGTCGTACACCAACCAGATCGACTCAGTCCGCAAGGAGGCCAAGGACGTCGCTCCGCTCGTCGAGCGAGGGCTAATCGCCCGTCCACGCATCCTGCAGCTGGAGCGGACCGCGTACGGCCTCGAGGGCCAGATCGCCGATGCAAACGCCAGCATCGCCAAGGCGCGCCAGGCGATTGCGGAACAGGAACAGCAGATCGCGCAGTTCGACAACGACCGGATGACCGATGTCACCAAGGACTTGCGCGACACCCAAGCCAAGCTGCTGGAGGTTATCCCGAAGGCGATGAACGCCAAGGCGGTGCTGGGCCGAATGGAAATTCGTGCGCCCTATACCGGACGCGTGGTTGGCCTTAGCGTGTTTTCGATGGGAGGCGTGATCCAACGCGGCGACAAGATCCTGGACATCGTACCTGATGAGGATTCGCTGACGATCGAAGCGCAGGTGGCGGTCGAAGATATCAGCGACGTCCATCCGGACACGCGCGCCGAAGTTCACCTGACGGCCTACAAGCAGCGCATCGTTCCAATCATTCACGGCGACGTCATTCAGATCTCGGCGGACCGTTTGACGGATCCCAAGACCAACAACCCCTACTACACGGCCTTCGTTCGGATCGACCAGAACGAATTGGCCGCCATGCCCAACATCCGCCTCTACCCGGGGATGCCGGCAACCGTGATGATCCCAACGGTCCAGCGAACCGCTTTTGATTACATCGTGGGGCCGCTGGTGATGTCGTTCAATCACGCGTTCCGGCAGAAGTGAGTCTTGGACCGATCCCTTGAGGCCAGTCTGGTTCGCTGGCGCCCAATTGTTTTGAAGTCGCTGTTGCACCTTCGCCACCAATAACGCTGCTGTGCAGGTCTATGCTGCTCCCTGCAACAGGGCGCTCTCATGTATGACGTATATTTGGGTGGGAAAAACGATCTGCTGGTGATCCGGCGTGGGCTTCCCATCCCTTCGAAGTTGGGCGGAAGCTGGCGCAAAAAGAAGCGCACCGTGTGATCGGTGAGCAAAAGTATTCGGGAGGACGTCGAAAAGCGTGGCTACCACTGGCGCAAGCTGGCCAGTCGGGTTCGGTGAGACAGCTACGTTGAAGAGCACGTTCTGCTCTAACGCTCGCCTTAAGGCTCTGGTTACCGTTTTCGGCCAGCATTCGCTATTGTAGGTAGGTCGCGATCAGCGACAGCGAAGTTTCGATCCAATGTGAAACTCTGACAGCCCGGTTGGCGGTCTCTTTCGTAGGCGGCCCATTATGATCAAGGGCTTTGCAATAGCCGCATTGGCGGTGTTGGGAGCATCGCAGGTAGATCAGTATGTCACGCATGGTCGGTACACCGACGCGACGCTGGCCATGCTGAGGCAGATTAGGAACTCATTTCGCATTTGAAAACGCCCGGCGCGCCAATACACGCAGCAGCTCCAGCCTCTCTGCCTGTTCGAGCGAACATTCAGGTCCAGAAGCTTCATTCGCAGCTCCTCGACGAGGAACGCAGCAGGCAATCCGCGGCGCCGGTGGGCGCGAGCAAGCCGCCGCTGCCGATCACGCAGTAGCGACAATCGATGAGCGCCATCATCGCTGCCATACTGGACTAATGCAACGCGACAGATCGATCCCTGGCCTGCTGGATGCCACCGGCAAGCGCCCTTGCGTATAGCTCGCGTGCCTTCGTCACATCGCCGCGTGTTCCGTAGGTCTTCCACTTGGAAAGAACGAGGGGGTCATATGTCTCCGCGAGCATGAAGCTCGCCTGTGCGTTACCCGTCTCGACAGCGTGTTCGAGCACGATCCGCGCTGCACCGATATCCCCCTGGCCGAGCAGGGTGCTGGCGCGCGCCAGCAACCTGGCCGCTTCGGGACCACCTTGCGCCTCGGCGACCGCTGGCTGCCCGGTCGGAGCCACCGTCGCGACTTGAGTCAGCGTGGGTTCGCGGACCGGTACCGGTGCCTGGGCCCTGTCGCGCTGCTTCTTCAGAGACTGTCGCAGCTCCGCGGTCGCGCTCTCAGCAGCCACCTTGAGCTGCTTGAGCTGCGCCGCTTCGTCACTCGCCCTGCGCGCCAGCGCGGCCTGCCTCTCGATGTCCTGCTGCGCCCTCGCGAGCTCGCTCGTCAGTGCCTCGGTCCTGTCGTGCTCTTTCTGCAGAGACTGTCGCAACTCTGCGGTCGCGCTCTCGGCGGCCTTCTTCTCCTGCGTAGCCTCGTCGCCCGCCTTGCTTGATACCGCCACCTGCGTCTCTAGGTCCCGCCGCACCCTCGCAAGCTCGCCAGTCAGTGCCTCGGCCCTGTCGTGCTCCGTCTGCAGAGACTGTCGCAGCTCCTCCATCCTGCTTTCCGCGGCCTGACTAAGCTGCGTCGCCTGATCGCGTCCCAAGTTGGCCTGCGCTATCTGCATCTCAATGATCTGCTGCGCCCTTGCCAGTTCATTCGCTAGTGCCTCTGCGCGGCGCAGCTCGACTTCAGAAGACAGTGGCGCTTCAAGTTGCAATGCCTCCGCACCTTGTTTGCCCTGTGCAGTATCCGCCGGTGCTTGTGAAATCGCCCGGTCGGCTTGCTGAGGAAGAGCCGGATCCCGCGCCGATGAATTGGCTATTTGCAGGTCCTCTCTTGCGGCCTGGGTCTCTTGCTTGACGGCCTCCACGCCACCTGTGCCAGGCCTGACGCTATCCTGCTCACCAACGTATCGCGTCACATGGGTGACGAGCTCTGGGTGGAAATACCAGCCGACGAGCGACGCCCCGACCATCACTGCGGCGATCGAGGAGATGGCGCGCCGCGCGGTCGGTCCGCGCTGCTGTTTGCTCTGCGCGGCCCGCGCTTCAACCAGGACGTCTGTGACCGGGTCCGCGTTCGTAACCAGACGAGTTAATTCCGTCACCCTCGCGCGTTCGGCCAGGCCCGAGGGGAAACAAAAGGAGCGGGGCGTTGGCGACGTCTGGGGGGCGATCGATCCAGTTTCCTTTGGCGGAATAAATTCATCTTGCAGAATAAATTCATCACCTTCCTCGGGAAGGTGCATCATTTGCCAATGCGTCGCCGTGATCTCGCTTGGCTCGCCATTTTTCTTAATCCACCCGTGCCCCTCAGCCGACCACTGAGCAGATTCGAAGCTTCCACTTTCGTCATCCTCAAGAATGACGAATGTCCCATCCTTTGGAACGGTGTCGATCGGGTGGCGCATGTAAAAGACGCCTATTTGAAACGGCCATCCAATTACTTTGCGAATGCATAAATTCTACTCCGCCCTATTAAAGGCCTCAAGAGAATAGTCATTTAGGTCTTCGGCTGGTCCGACTGGAGCATGGCGGCGGCAACGTACCAGGCTGCGCGCGCGCCGCGGTCGTAGGCCGAACTTGTCCGCCACAGCGGTCATTCACAGGCGGCTGAAGGATGGTTCCGGTCAAACCCGTATTTTTGCGGGTCAAGGTTAACTGCCGTGCCAAAGCAGATCACCGTCTGTGCGCGTGGACGCCCTGTGACTGCGGTCCCGCCAGAGCTCTTTCGGCGTCAGCTAGATTAGAGGGTATGCTGCTAACGCGATTTCTAACTTGCCCTGTCCCTTAGAAGCACAGGGAAATTTTCTCGCAAGCCGGTAGTGGTGGGCGAGCGGAGGGTTTACCGGCTACGGTCTAATGGAGCCATTGTAGCAAAGCAGTTCTCCTGGGTATTTCCTATGAACGCCATGGAACACATCATAGTTGGATACGTTTCGCTGAAAGATCGCCGGGCGCTCGAAGAGATCGTGGACCAACGCGAGCGACTATTGAATGAGACCCGGATGCGCAGCGTCCCGGGCTTCAGCCCTCGCCAAGGGTCGAATAAGCCGCACCCATCGCTCGGCGCCAACGGATAAAAAGAGTATCATCAGGAAAAATAGAATGAACTGGTGCCGATATAGGAAATGTCTGTGAACGTAGCCGTGGTTCACCATGACGACGAACCAAACCGATGATACCGCTGCGCCCACACACCACACCATGGTCCACTTTGTACGAATCTTCGTCAGCTGTGGATTTTGAGTCGCCAGGCGTCCGATCGAAAGGACTAGCGTCACTACGACCCACCAAGGACCGAGCGAAAGTCCGAGGAAGCGGAAAGTGCCCCACTCGGCCTGAATCTGAAAGTCCGGCACGATCGGTGACAGACTAAGCGGATGCAGTCCCACGAAATAGGACATGAAGTTGAGTAGCATCACCATCGAGTATAGACCTGCCTGATCGAACAGAGCGATGCCGGCTCGATGTGCGGCCGAACTCCGAAAGTCATTCAAAGCGGCCGAGAAGGATCCCCAGTATGCCCATACTTCTATAAAATGTAGCCCGTGTGCGGCCGCGAAACCGCCGCTAGCCAGCAAGGTGCGTGTTAAGGCAAGTTTCCAACGCGGCCGATAATCCGGGTCGATCCGCGGCATCGCCAGTTCGACGGCCAACGGAGTCAACCCGACCAAAAAAAAATAATCGAAAGTAAGCCAGCCTTGGAGAAATCCGAGCAGTGCGAATGACCAGGCGCCAGTTCCCAAACCAATTGCGAGTGCCAGTTCGATCATTAGTAATGCGCCTGCGTAACCCTGGGCATGCAGTCCAACGAACCCGTCCCAGACCGTCGGCGTGATAGCGCAGGCCCCCATCACCAGCCAGCCGACGGCCGTCCCGAACCGTCGACGTACAGAAAGGCCGAGACAGGTTATTGCCACCCATCCGATCGTGATGGGAAGAAGTCTAAGGTGGGAAACCGGCGTGGCGCCAAAAACCCGCGCTGCAGCATAAGCAAGATATTCCGGACCGGGTGGGTAATGTGTGTAAACACCTTCGCTGGAGACGCCATACGCGCTGACGTCCTTTTCAGCCGCAAAGCCGTCCTCCGGGTACATGCCAGGATAATAGACTGTGCCCAATCCAGAGTGACTCGCTAAACCGTCCTCTAGGAAGTGACGCAATTCCCGCAGAACATTGGCCTCGGAATATTGGTCGACATACGACAGGCGGTCACCCCAGCCGGCGACAAGCCATAGGCAAATGATAGGTCCCACTGCGCAAAGTGTCAGAAAACACAGGCCGGATGTCACGCGATGGCTGTGACTCACGCTCATTCGGCGCTGACCCGCACCGCACGAACTCTCTTTTCAGAGGGCCCCAAGGTCCAGCCGAGTGCTGGGCGTATGCGGTGCGGCTCAAGCGAGGGGACCGGCCTAGAGTTGTTAGTTAAGCCTTGGAAGGCTAGCGCCATGCAATCCCGGGAACCATTACAAGGCGGCGTTTCGTTCACGTGAATGCAAGGCGAGCACGGCAGACGGACATACTCAACACGTTCCAGTATGCCCAATCGGCGGAGCCGGGTGGCCGGATCGGTCGGACCGAAGGCTGAAACCGTGGGCACTCCCAGCGACCGCGCCATATGCAGCAGCATCGAGTCGATGCCGTAGTAGAGAGAGGCGTGCGCGATCACGTGGGCTGACTGCGCAATACTGAGACGCCCGCAAAGATTCCGGCCGCGCCCCATGACCGCAATGATTGCCTCGGCCTCGGCGCCGTCAGCAGTGGCACCGAGAAAGACGATGTCGTGGGTGGCGAGTTCGACATCTCCCAGCAGTCGACCCCACTCTTCGGGCCGCAGCTTCCGTTCAACGCCGAAATCGGAACAGCCGTGGCCGACAGCGATATATGGTGCGGGCGGTGGAGTGCCCTCTGGCTGCGCGGTCCTCATGACTTGGTCCCTGAACCTGGAATTAAACCCGGTCACCCCCACGGTGTCGATGCCAAACCAACTCGCAAGAAGATCATAAAACAGATAGACCGGGCCATGAACGTTGAAAAACGTCATGTGCGTATAAAATCCGCGCCGCCAAAACACGATCTCATCCACAAACCCAATGCGGTTTCGGACCATCGACAATACGCTGAAAACCGTGGTGAGGCGGGAGTGAACTTCGAGGTCTATGAGATGATCGGTTCTCCGCCCCATTCGCCAGAGCACGATGAGAGAGGTCTTGACCAGCTTGACTAAAGATGAGTCATCGATCGTCCAATACTCATCGAACCAGTCCAGCCCCCGAGCCACGTTGATCACGGCGGGCGTTCCGACCAAATAAAAGCTGTCAGATGGAAAGCGCTGGCGGATCTCGTTCATCGACGGCATGGCCAGAAACAGGCTACCTGCCCCGACCATTTTTATTACCACGCAACCGCGCCGGCGGCTGGTTGAATGGTCTCGCCGCAAGAGCAGTCCCAAACAACGTACCGGCAAATATAGCAGAGCTAGCAAAAACCCGCCGAGCCAATAGTCGATCCTACGCTTGTTTTGGAAGGTCATGACGATGGCTCCTCGATTCTCGGTGCTTCAACCGCCGCGATTCGTTGCTCAGCCTCCGGGCAATAAGACCGCGCAAATTAAGAATCTTGCGCGGGGTGATCTCGGTTTTTTCGCTCGTTCTCCAGCAGAGTCGTTTCGATTGTATAACGAGGTCGACGCTTGGTTTCGTGATAGATCTTTCCTATGTATTCGCCCAAGATACCGAGACAAATCATTTGAACGCCGCAGATCAAATAGATTGGGATAACGGTAGAAGCCCAGCCAGGAACAACGACCGAGAAGAAGGCTGCCAAAAGCGCCCAGGCTCCCATCAGGAAGGAGAAGAAGGAGACGACAAAGCCGACCCCCGTGATGAGGCGGAGCGGCATTGTGGAAAACGAAGTCACGCCGTTTAGCGCTAGAGCGATCATCTTTCGCAAGGAATATTTAGAGCTGCCGGCAAATCGGGGCGCTCGGTCATAACTTACGACCACAGCTTTGAAGCCTATCTCCATAATGAGCGCACGAAGAAATAGATTTGACTCGCCGTATTGCCGGAGCGCTTCGATAGCGCGCCGGCTAAGTAGGCGATAGTCGCCGTGATTGTAGGTTATCTCGATCTTCATCCAGTGAAGGCAGCGATAGTATATTTGGGCGGTGATGCGTTTGAATGCATTGTCAGTTGTTCGGGTTCTTCGAACCGCGAGCACGACGTCCGCTCCTGCCGCGTTCGCTTGAACCATTTCAGTGATCAGTTCCGGATCGTCTTGCAAGTCTGCATCAATCGAAATGACAATGTCGCCAGTTGCTGAGAGCAGGCCGGCGAGCAGGGCGTTTTGGTGTCCTCGATTGTGCGAAAGCTTGAGGCCGAGAAAGCAGCGAGCTTTTCGATGCAATTCCTCGATCGTTGGCCAAGTCCGATCGCTCGATCCGTCGTCAACGAACAGCAAGTGGCTATCCTCTCCAACCATGCGCGCACTGATCATGCGTTGAAGTTGTGCTGCTATCCGCTTAGCGGTTTCGGGAAGGACTTCCTGCTCATTGTAGCAGGGGATGACAACGCTCAATGTTGGAGGGAGGAAATTGCCCATTTGAAAGGATGCTCCCTGGTAGGGTTGAGCATAGGTAGGACCACGGTCCTAGTGTCCACATAGTGAAAAAAATAATTGCCTCTAATAATAGTGCGTGAAAACGGCTGTGGTTGGAAGAGTGGACATCGGGCGACACCCGAAGATGGCTAACGAGCTCCGGCCGTCTAAGGGCGCGGCTCGACGACATCTACGCCTGGCGCAAAACGCGTTAAGGTTTACGTGCCCTCGCCGAATACTGCGCGCCAAGGGCAAACCAGCTGAGATGCTTTTCAAGCGGGCGCAGGGCGGCAAGTGCCCGAGGGAAGAAAAGATGATAGCAGCGCCCGGACGAAACCCAACCAGCGTCATCCATCGATCGTATTAAAGTCCTGGCGGGAATGAGCTTTGCATTCTCATCAAACGGGCACGAGTTTACTGCCCTCACGGTCAACGGATTAAATGGATTGTGCTCAAAGACTACCAACATTCCTCCAGGCCGGGTGACCCGAAGCATCTCAGCTAGCCAGTGGCGGTGATCTTCTTGCGCAATATGATGGAAGACACAGGCCGAGAACGCAACGTCGAACGAATTGGTATCGAGCGGAATGTCATTGCCCGTCACGAGGGCAAAGCGTTCCTCGCCGGGGAAACGTTTTTGGCTCAACTCTATACTTCGTGACGAGGCATCGGCGCAGGTTAGCAAGGCGTTGGGAAAATGCTTCCTGAAAAAAGGGATCGAGTTCCCGATGCCTGACCCAAAGTCCAAAATGCTTGCGGGTGCGGCCGGCAGGTCGGCTACGAAGTTAGCCAATTGCCTGATCTTATATTCAGCGAAAAACTCAGGAGTCTCGCCTGTAACGGCAACATTTCGTCGGTGCTGGCTCTCATATTCGTCGGCGAATCGATCGAACTCAGCATCGTTCATTTGGTTAATATTGCATGGTTTGCATGGTTCGACAATCGGATGGGGTGGGAACGACTTGGCAAATAATCAGTGGTCGTTCGGCGACGTCAATCGTTATTAGCAAGCAACATAGTTTACAAGCAATAGTTGGGGCTGCCACAGTCATTTCGAGACACCGGATCTCAGTAGGTTCGCTGTTTGTTATTTCGGTCGCAGCCGTACTTTCAGTTCAGATCTCTGAGATGATCGACTACGTCAATCATCTCGCTGATATACACCTGCTTGTTGATGCTGATACGGCCCGCCCGAGCCCGGCCTAGGAAGTCGATTGGCACCTCAAGCCAAACCGTGCGATGGATATCATCGTTCCAATGTTGGCGCGGTTCGTCGACGGCGAAACTGCTGCTCGTCTCTTCCTGTTTGCAGCCAGAGTTTTAAGCTAGTGGTGGGCGGCGCGATAGCATTGGAGCTGAGGCTGGTGGACAACCTCAGCTCTTAGGGTCTCGTCGCCTGATCGCGCTCTACAGCCGTTTCTTTGGGGCTGATGAACTTTGAGCTCTAATGTGGCGTCGCTCTATGAGCTATCCCCTCTTTGAGTCGCTGTCGCATGGCTTCCCCTTCGTCTGAACGAAGAGCAGGGTCGTCAACGCCGATTCAAGGGCTGTCCGCTCTGATTCCGGGTACCAGCGCGACGCCGCGATCACAGAATCGTTGAGCGTCATCAGGGCTTTTGAGTCGGACTGATTCGGTACATCGTGAATAGCTTTCCGCCAGTAAGTTCCTCAATCCGACCGGGCAGCGGGTTCTCGATGCGCGGTCCCACCAGATAGAGATAGTCAAACTCGCTCGTCCAATGGCGCAGGAAGCGTGGCACGCGTGGGTCGTCCGTGCCAGTTGCAAGGGCCACAAGTGTTGAGAGCGGGACGGGGTTGAGGTCGAAAACCTCGGTGATCGCCTGGTTTCGGTATTTTTTGATAACATTGATCGAAGTTATCCCTGGCAGCGCGACCGTCGTCACCATTGCCTTGGCCGACACGGCGAGAGTTGGGGCGTGATCCATCGGCCATTGAAACAATCCTACCGGTCCATCGGTGCTGCGCCCGACCAGCACGCGAGATGGTCGGTCGATCAATGTGAACGATGCTTTCGTTTTTGCGTAATCATCTTGATAGTTCAGCCACACGGCCGAAGTGACGGCGACGGTAATGAGCGCGATGCCGACTGGAACGACCATCGCCAAAGCAGCAGCACGCCGCGTCATTGAGGTCGTTGTGTAAGCCGGAAGGATCAGCAGGGCGGCAATCGGCACGCGGAAATCGATATAGGCGATCCCGAACAGGCGGAAGGGCGTCGCAAGAAATAACAGCGCGAAGCCGCCCGCGAGCCAGAAACCCGAGCGGCCCAACGACAGTCTCCGGGTACGGAACAGAATGTAGCAGAGCACGATCAACGCAGCGGTCTCAGTAGCGGCTAGCTCCGCGCTGTAGCCGTTGAGGGTTCCGAAGATCGACATGAACTTCGAGGCAATCTTCCAGTCGGTTGGACCGTTTCCTACATGAGTGGGTGACGCGAGTAAGATCGCAAAAACCCCAAGCATTGGCGCGCCCAAGATGGCGAGCTGTACGATGCCAAAGCGCCGCCAGTTGAACCGCGAGAGTTCAAGAAAACCGAGCGTTGCCGCGTAGAGTCCCAGTGCGAATAGATGCGCAACATAGAGCACCGTGACGAAAAGTGTATGCGCGATCAGTTGCACAGCGACCGTGCGACCACGCATGAATTCCCAAACAGCCAGCCCCCATAGTGCGACGCCAAGGCCAAACTGGAAATTGAGGAATCCCCAGGCGAAGGGAAAGGAATACAGCAACATCACTGCAGCGAGCCCCGAGATTTCATGCCGCCGCTTCACTGCCAGTTCGAGCGCGATCGCGCCGCTCACGATCAGAAGTTGGCACGCAATCAGGAAGACTTTGCTGGCCGCTTCGACGCCGATAATTCGCGCAAGCGGCGGAACAAGAAGGTCCATGGCGAGGTTGGAGTAGGATGTTATACTAACCTCATAGAAAGGGTTGGCATCTGGCGTGCCCGCTGCAGCGAGCACATACATGCGCGCAACGTGGTTCGGATAATCCACCATCGCCGGAAGAGCGACTAACAGCACTGGACAGATCGCGACGACAACAATTGCGGCGACGCAGAAGCTAATCGGGAGAGAGCTTCGTTGGTGAGGCGCAACCACAGCTAGTCCGGACTCGCTCTAAATGCGCAAGAATCAACCCGCTGACGATCCAGATTGAATTAATCATCTAAAAGCCCTGTCCTGTCTACCATTTCCGCAGCATCAATTTTCCTGTGCGGTAGCTGTGCCGACGTTCGGCCGTGTGATTGGATCGCCGGAGATGCGTTCTCGCTTCACATCGGAAATGCTGGAGGTTAACCACAAGATCTGCGATCCAACTGCCGCCGATGCAATCGAGGCGATGCATTGCTTCCAGCCGCGGCTGAGGCGGCCCGATCACCTTCGGATCGCGCACGTCGATCTTGTGGTTTCGTCCCTGTCGCTGGCCCGGATCGACGCCTTGCGTCTTTCACAGGAGCGATGACAACCTTGGCGAAGCTGCTATCAGGCCAGGTTTGTCGGGCCCAAATGGCTCACAAAAAACTACGACGCATTGCATGAATAGGCGCGACGCCGCGATCACAGAATCGTTGAGCGTCATCAGGGCTTTTGAGTCGGACTGATCCGGTACATCGTGAATAGCTTTCCGCCAGTAAGTTCCTCAATCCGACCGGGCAGCGGGTTCTCGATGCGCGGTCCCACCAGATAGAGATAGTCAAACTCGCTCGTCCAATGGCGCAAGAAGCGTGGCACGCGTGGGTCGTCCGTGCCGGTTGCAAGGGCCACAAGTCTTGAGAGCGGGACGGGGTTGAGGTCGAAAACCTCGGCGATCGCCTGGTTTTGGTATTCTTTGACAACATTGATCGAAGTTATCCCTGGCAGCGCGACCGTCGTCACCATCGCCTTGGCCGACACGGCGAGAGTTGGGGCGTGATCCATCGGCCATTGAAGCAATTCTACCGGTCCATCGGTGCTGTGACCGACCAGAATGCGAGACGGACGATCGAGCAGTGTGAACGAATCTTTGATTTTTGCGTAATCATCTTGATAGCTGAGCCAGACGGCGGTAGTGACCGCTACGTTGATCAGCGCGATGCTAATCGGAGCAATGACCGCTAGGGTCGCAGCACGCCCCGTCATCGAGATCATCGTGTAAGCCGGAAGGATCAGCAGGGCGGCAATCGGCACGCGGAAATCGACACCGGCGACGCCGAACAGCCGGTAGGGGGTCACAAGAAATAACAGCGCGAAGCCGCCCGCGAGCCAGAAACCCGAGCGGCCCAACGACAGTCTCCGGGTACGGAACAGAATGTAGCAGAGCACGATCAACGCGGTGGCTTCAACAACCGGTAGTTTCGTGCTGTAGCCGTTGAGGGTTCCGAAGATCGACATGAACTTCGAGCCAATGATCCACTCGGTTGGGCCGTTTCCTACATGAGTGGGTGACGCGAGTAAGATCGCAAAAACCCCAAGCATTGGCGCGCCCAAGATGGCGAGCTGTACGATGCCAAAGCGCCGCCAGTTGAACCGCGAGAGTTCAAGAAAACCGAGCGTTGCCGCGTAGAGTCCCAGTGCGAATAGATGCGCAACATAGAGCACCGTGACGAAAAGTGTATGCGCGATCAGTTGCACAGCGACCGTGCGACCACGCATGAATTCCCAAACAGCCAGTCCCCATAGTGCGACGCCAAGGCCAAACTGGAAATTGAGGAATCCCCAGGCGAAGGGAAAGGAATACAGCAACATCACTGCAGCGAGCCCCGAGATTTCATGCCGCCGCTTCACTGCCAGTTCGAGCGCGATCGCGCCGCTCACGATCAGAAGTTGGCACGCAATCAGGAAGACTTTGCTGGCCGCTTCGACGCCGATAATTCGCGCAAGCGGCGGAACAAGAAGGTCCATGGCGAGGTTGGAGTAGGATGTTATACTAACCTCATAGAAAGGGTTGGCATCTGGCGTGCCCGCTGCAGCGAGCACATACATGCGCGCAACGTGGTTCGGATAATCCACCATCGCCGGAAGAGCGACTAACAGCACTGGACAGATCGCGACGACAACAATTGCGGCGACGCAGAAGCTAATCGGGAGAGGCGCACCAACAGTTGGCTTGGGACTCGATTTAAAAGCGGAAGATTGAACGCGCTGACAATCCCGGATTGAAATAATCATCTAAAAGCCCCATCGTGCCTGCCATTTCCTGCGTTGCGGACATGCACCACAGCGGTCTCATCTGAGTAGACGCGCTGCCAGCCGTCGAGACGATCAAGCAGACCTGCTGCTGGTGTTGCCGGCATCAAAAGCACTGCATCAATCTCGTACTCTTTGAGCATGCCTAGGAACTGGCTCACGTCTTTAAGCTGCAGCGCTCGGAAATAGGCCATAACGAATTGTTCGCCGTATAACTCGGCCCGGCTGTCGATGAAGACCGGCATCCGTTGTGAGATCAGGTACCCACCGAACGGATAGTCGTTGAGAACGCGCTTGGCACCTCTGAGTTTGAGCACGTCGACGGCAGCCGCAGGCGAATGAATGAGCGGCGGCGAAAACCTGTGATTGGCTGCAAACACCCATGTCGACACACCGAGAGCGGCGATTAGTATCGCGGCTGGCACAGTTGAGAAGATCATCTTGCCGGTTCGATCCGATTGCATGCCGAATTGCGATGACACAGGCGTCAGCAACACAAGCGGCAGCAGACAGGCGAAGATATCGACGTTTCGAGCGTGGGAGAGGGCCATGTGAAACAACCCCAGCACCAAAAGGATTCGTGGCGGCGAAAGCTTTAGGCCGAAATAAAGCGAACCCGCCATCAAGGCCAATATAGAGCCTTCGAATATGCTGAAGCGGCTGAAATCCGCCGAGCTCCATTCGGAAATCAGATTGAGCAGCTCGCCGAGTGCTAGAATTTTGCGCGCCGCGAGAATCGACCCCCACCCGTAAGGGGTCGCGCAACAGGCGGCAAATGCGCAGGCACCAAAAACGATCCAACGCAGCGCCAATGGTCGTCGCTGCGAAACCTCCCCATTCCACAAGGCGTCAAATGCGATCGGCACGATCAGCGCGAGCCCGAAAACAAATCCTCCATGAAGGTTTGCCCAGAGCGCCAATAGTGGCAAAAGCCAAAATGACGGTGGTTCGCGTCTCTCGCTTGCAGCCATGAGCCCACTTACCCAGGCAAGCATGACAGGCAACGCAAGCACATGCGGGCGGGCGAGAAAGTGAGACGCGGAAACTGCCAAAGCCACCAGCGCAATGATGATTGCATGGATCGAGCGAATGCGCCGGCCGAGAATGAAGGCGAGAAAGGCGAACGTTCCGGCGATACAGCTCGCAGCGAGAATGATCGGCCCGGACCAGCCGCCTATCTCAAAACTGCTGGCATAGAGAACTTGCGCCAGCCAGGAAGTTGAGATCCACGGTTCGCCTGCTTTCGTAAAGGAATAAGTATCGACGTGCGGAAAGGTGGTGTGGTCAAGGATCCATTTCCCCACCGCGATTTGCCAATGGGTATCGGAATCGTTCAGAAGAGCATTGCCGTTGACCAACAGGAGCGCGTACACACCGGCCCCCAGCCAAAACCATGCCGGAAGGATGAAGCCTGCCTTTGCCGATGCGAATATGGGCCTCTGGACGATCATAGCGCGCCTATCTCCGGACCTATGTCCAACAAAACGTGTGATGATTCCGTCGGTCCTCGAGGCCAAAGAAGTTTTCTTAAAATAGCTTCGCAATATGGCGGCGCCGGCGCTCGCGCCGCACAATCGTTGAGGTTAGGCGGAGTACCGCAAGTATCCGACTCGCTATACAATCAAGTTTGGGCATTCTGCCCGGTTTCGCGTCCTAGTCTAGTTCTCATTGTAACAACGTAAAATTGCGTCCGGAAGCGCTAGCAGGCAAGGCACAGCGTAGCGCCAAGCAATTCCTCCGTTCAAAAAATACTTCGAAAGGCACAGGTACGGAGGCCGAAAATGATGAGCATAGAGATCGAGCACAGAATCAATCGGCTGCCAGACTACGATCAGGTAATTTTGGACGACGCCGTCTCTTTGGAGCAATGGGCTGCCCGACAATTTTGCCTGGTGGGACGCGTGAGCACTGCGTTGCTCGGAGCAGTACCAGCCAGGACGACTGATAATGAAAGCTGATCGCGAAGCAGATGTTGATCAAGCCAGCAAGCCGCGCGTCGCCGCTCCTTATTTAGGTCGCGGCCGCTACGACGAGCGCCGCGGCCTTCTTAAGCTAATTGCGATTATAGGTTGCATAATCGGCTTATACGGCTGGCTAAGGTTCGTGATGGCGTTTGATCATAACGGGCCGTTTGGGCAGCGCTACATCAGCCCCGGTATTGACTACATGGTATATTGGCGCGCCGCTCGGGCGGCGATGGCGGGGGACTTCGCGCTACTGGCCGATCCGGTCGCGTTCACGGCTCAGATTAGCGAGCAATTCCACGCCTGGCTGAGCCGTCCCCTCCCACTGTTTCCGTGGATGTATCCACCGCATTTTCTGCTCATTCTGATACCATTCGCAGTCCTGCCGTTCGCCGTCTCATACGCAGCGTTTCAGCTGGGGAGCTTTGCCTTGGCTGTCGCCGCCGGTTGTTGCTGGGCGGGCTCCTCCAGGCGTTGGGCGCTGTGGGCGCTTGGTCTCGCTCTGTCGCCAGCCGCGTCGATGAACGTGATCGCCGGTCAAAACGCGTTTCTGACGCTCGCGCTGCTGGTGGGCGGTATGGGCTTGCTCGGCCGTAGCGATTTTACGGCGGGGCTCATCCTGGGGTTGTTAAGCTACAAGCCGCAATTCGCCATCATGGTCGCGGTGGCTTTGCTGGCAGCGCGTCACTGGCGTGCGCTAGCAGGTGCCATAGTGTCCGCGTCGTTCGCGATCGTGCTCAGTGCCGCCACATTCGGCTTCGCCCCGTGGCGGAACTGGCTAGGCCATACTCTGCCCGGTGCCCTAATGGGTGGAGCAGGCGATCTAGCATGGTCGAATGCGGGGAGGGTGTGGGGCCTGAGTGTTTGGGCCTGCGCGACAGCGCTGGGTGCGCCGGACTGGCTCGCCAATGCGGCGCAAAGCGCGGCAATCCTTCTGGCTTTAGTTTGCACATGGGCCGGTTTTCGTGGCGCGTTAGGGCGCGACCGGCGCATCGCAGTGCTGCTAATTGCGACGTTGATCGCGGCTCCACACGTTTCGCCCTATGACCTGGTTTTGCTCGCCGCTGTTGTGCTGCTGCTATATCGCGGCATGCTCGATGGAACGGCGATCATTCCGGGTTCGTCGTTGTTGCTGCTCCCCTGGTCCGCACCACTCGTAGAAGTGCCTCGCTTGTCTTTCTTTGGATTTGGTGTGCCGGTCGTAATGGTTTGCATGCTGTTTGTCCTGCTGCGCCCTGCCGCGCCACAAGCGAGGAATTGAGGTTTTCAGCTGATGCCACATTTGCCAAAGGCGGCCGACTTTCGCCGGTTGTTTCCTCAAGCGAGGTCGTCGTCGCTTAGTCGATCAAATAGTCGAGTGGACCCGATCCATGCGGATCACGTGGCCGTCGCACATCATGCGGGCTTGAAAGCCAGCTTTCGAAAAGTAGCCCAATAGGGCCTTCGAGCGAAATTGATGATGTCCAGCGACGGCGACAGTCAAAACCGCGTAGGCGTGAGAGGCGGACCCTTTATGCCAGAGGAACTGATTGATCAACGAAGTCTGCTCCTCGTCGGTTTGCTATTTGCAGCCTCGGTGGTTCCGGTGCTGTCGGTCGACACTCCTGCTATGATCGATTATGTAAACCACCTCGCCCGAATGCATCTTCTTGTGGATGCTGCTGCGGGCCATCGGAACCCGGCTTACGAAATAGACTGGCGGCTCTATCCGAATCTCGCCGTCGACCTCATTGTCCCAATGGCGGCGCGGTTCGTAAGCGTCGAGACGGCCGCTCGCCTTTTCCTGCTGGTAAGCCAAACGTTGGTGGTTAGTGGCGCGATAGCGTTGGAATTGAAGGTTCGTGGGCGACATCAACTGTCGGGCTTCGCCGCACTGGTCGCGCTTTACAGTTTGCCGTTTCTTTGGGGGCTGCTGAACTGGGAATTCGGTTGTGGCGTAGCGCTATGGGCCATCGTATTTTGGATCCGCTTTCGCAGAGGACCTTGGTTTTCTCTGGTCGGATTACATACCTGCTTTTTCATCATATTGTTCTTCGCTCACATGTTCGCGCTCGGCGTCTACGGGTTGACGATCGGCTGCTACGAAGCGAGCCAAGTTCGCGGATATCGTCAGGCCGCGCGAACCTTTGTTGCAATGGCGTTTCCAGCGATCGCGGCTTACCTGTTTCTGATGTGGTCGGGCGGTAGGCCTGAGCAGCCAGTATTTACGTGGTGGTTCGGACTGAAGCTGATGTGGCCATTGCTGGTCATGAACTGCTACAACATATTTCTTTCGATCGCACTTGGGATTTCGATTGCCGGGCTGTTGGTATTCCTGGCGTACAACCGCATACTGGGCATGACCCGACCAGCCGTTTTTATCGGATCCGGGTTTCTCGTTGCGTACCTGTTGATGCCGGCCCGTCTGTTCGGCGGCGCATACGCTGACGTTCGTCTAATTCCAGCAATAATGCTAATCCTGCCGGCGTTTTTGACGGTGCACTGGCCGTCAGTCGCTGTTCGATCAGTGGCCGCGCTCGTGACTGTAAGCATCATACTCATCAATGCAGCAACCGTAGCCTCGATTTGGGCCGCTTACCGTTCTGACTACGCCGAGATTATCGCGTCGTTTCGGCTACTTCGTGCCAATTCAACAATTCTGGTCGCGCGCAGCGATGTTGAAGTCGGCCGTATGAATGCGCCGATGTTCTACGCCCCAACCTTGGCTGTACACTATGCAACTGCGTTCGTGCCATCGCTATACACGCTGTCTGGTCAGCAACCCGTCAGGAAATCGGCTTCGAAATCGGCATTCGAGATCGAAGACGCGCTTGATTACCTGCCAACAACGATTTCGCAGTTGAACAGCGACTCGGCGGGCGGAACGGTCCCGTCGCATGTTCGCGCCTGGCGCACCAATTACGATTACCTCTACATTGTCGGAGATTTGCCCGCCAGCATCCCGGACCGCTTAACCAGTATGATGCACGGCCGTCGGTTTACTCTTTATGCGATAGGAAGATAGCGATAGCCGAACGTTGCGCATTTGACTGCGGCTTGAAATTCGAACTGATCTTACCGATGCCCTGCGGTAAGCCTGGAAATCATGGTCGTGTCGACGCCTCTTGCCGTGTCGTCATCAGGAAACCTGAGAGATTCCGCTCGTGTCTATGTAAAAAAAGCCGGCACGGAGCACCGCCGAAACAACGCTCCAGACCCGATGATCGAATGCGCAGATTCCAGGGAGGTGATAGTGCAACGCTCATTTGACCTTGACGGCCCGCACCTCACGCCTCGGGGGGCCGAGGACTTCCCGGTCGGTTGCGCGCCGCACCTGCAACATCGTCGGGACTTGGCCGGTTCACGCGCGAACCACTTCAATTATATGACGCATTGCTACAATATGGTCGCAGGTCCGCGCAAATGCGGAGGAGCGAGGAGGGGCAATGAGGCATCTCGAAGATTCGGCTAGGTCCGACAGCGGGTATGCCGTCACCCCCGGCACGGTGAGCGAGAAGCCTGAAAGACTGCGCCCCAGCGACCAAGACGTTGAGCGATCCAGATGGTTCATATTTGTGCTTCTGGTCGCGGTTCTCTTGCTCTTGTATATTGTGTTCCTGCCTGCTGACAGGCTTCTATTGGATCCGGATCTGTATTGGCACATAGCAACTGGGCGCAGGATTTGGGAAGGCGGGTCGTTTCCTCAAGTCGACGAATTCTCGCATACGTTTCGTGGGCATCCCTGGATAGCGAGAGACTGGTTGGCCGATCTGATCTTTTTCGGCGCATACAGTCTTTCAGGTTTCCGTGGAGTTGCCATGATTACCGGCGGCTCGGTAGCGCTCGGCTACGGGCTGCTTTTCCTAATGCTCGCCCGCACCATGCGCTTCACGGTTGCAATCGGCGTGGCTACAGTGGCGCTTGCGCTGTCGGTCAGCCACTTGCACGCTCGCCCCCAGATATTTTGCGATGGGCTGATGGTGGTCTGGGTCGCGGCGCTGGTGAGAGCTGTCGACGCCAAGATTTCGCCGAGCTTGATGCTGCTTCCGGTCATTACCGTGTGGGCGAACTTCCATGCCAGCTTTTTGGCGGGGCTTGCCCTGACGATCGCGCTGGCTGCAGAAACGGTATTCGAATCCCCAGGAAGCGAGCGTCTCCTAGTAGCCCGACGATGGGCTGTCTTTTTTGTCGCCGCGGTCGGCGCTGCGTGCGTGACGCCATACGGCGCGCGCCCGTTCCTGATGGACTTTCAACTCATCGGGGCACATGAAGTCAAACCTTATATCAATGAGTGGCGAGCCGTAAGCTTCGACACAGCGCCGACTACACTCTTCGCTGTTCTCGCGCTCCTATTTTTAGCTCTTCTGAACGGGGTTAAGGTTCGATTTTGTAGACTGACAATATTGTTGTCGATCGCAGCATATATGCTCACGGCAGTAAGATTCATCTTCTTGTTCAATATAGTTGCGCCCCTTCTACTTGCCGCCCCACTAACCCGTCTTATTCATCAGCGGCTTGTTGAGAGGCTGGCGAGCGTGGCGTAAGCCGCTGAGGTGGCGTAGGATTCGGTTGCTGACACCCACCCTCCGCGCATCCGGGCCGCCACACTCGCCATGA
>NZ_JBWJZD010000062.1:0-25591 GCF_056429065.1 Bradyrhizobium sp. USDA3010 | reverse complement strand
TGGCGAGTGTGGCGGCCCGGATGCGCGGAGGGTGGGTGTCAGCAACCGAATCCTACGCCACCTCAGCGGCTTACGCCACGCTCGCCAGCCTCTCAACAAGCCGCTGATGAATAAGACGGGCTAGCTCGATGTGTGGAGAGGCCGGCGGCTAAGAAGAATTCGGGTGTCTGCTTTTGCAGCACAGCCAGTCACTTCTTCCCGACCAGAGCAGGGCTGTCCGGGAAATAATTCACTATGTCGCGGTGCATGCTCGGCAAGACCGAGGCAAATCGGCCTTTTCTGGTTGTCGAGACACAGAAGGCGGAGCATGCGCTTCCACGATAGCATTTTTGGAAGGCTCCTTGAACCAATCAATCGACGGCAGTTTCAGACGGCTGTGGATCGTCTGGACGGGGATGCCTACGACAAATCGTCCAGGAGCTGGGATCACCTGGTGGCGCTGATCTATGCGCAGCTGAGCAGTCACGACAGCCTGCGTGCTGTGGTGGCCGGCTTCAACGCCAATCCTCAGCACCACTATAATCTGGGCACCGGCAAGTTGTCCCGCTCAACGCTGTCGGATGCCAATGCCCTCCGCCCGTCCGGCGTTTTGCGCAAACCTTTGCCAGACTATCGGCGATGGCGAGCCGGCAGTTGCGGAGCGAAGGCCAGGATATGGTGCGCCTGATCGACGCCAGTCCGATCCCGCTGGGCAAGCTCAGCACCTGGGCGGCGTGGAACGGCCGCAACCGTGGCATGAAGCTGCATATGGTCTACGATCCCAAGGGCGATGTCCCGAACTGTGTCGAGGTGACGGATGCGAACGTCAATGACATCGAGATCGGTCGCCATGTCCCTGTCCAGGCGGGCACAACCCACGTGTTCGATAAGGGATATTGCCGCTTCGACTGGTGGCAGTACGCATCCGCCGGGCGCCGTCTTGCGTTCGCTGCGGCCTCTCCGGAAGCCGACCTGTTCCGCTGCTTGCCAGGCGCGCTGCTGCCGCTCGGTCCTTGAGCGGAGGGGCATGCGCCCCCGTTCGCCCACCCCATCCCTCAAGCGCGTTGCAAAGTACCGGTCGTCAGGCGGCGAAAAGCCGAAGGCAATCCTGTGCGCCTCGTCAGACAAGATGTGCGGCCGCATCAATCGGGCCAAAAAAGCACTCTCACGAATAGGACGGGTTAGTTCGCCGCCTCGTGGCACCGTTAGGCGTGCCACCAAACGAGCACGATACGCTTGTCATCGCGCACCCAGAGTATGCCGTGGACATGCACCACCTCGTAGTTCTATTTCGGCACTTGGCGGTGCGCCTCGTTCTGCTCCTGTACCCACATGGGCGAGATGAAGGTTTCGGCGCCGCGAAATCACCATTAGCTGCGTGCCCAAAGGACGGCGTTGCCCAACCGTGTTCGAGCGAGCATGAGGGCAAGGCACCTCACGAACGCTGCTCGGCGATCTTGCGGAAACGAGGTCAGATGCTTGCGCAAGCTGCAAGAACTGAGAGGTTACTCTGATTCTTCTGCTCAATAGGCTCGGCCCCCGCCTGAACCGGATTTATCGAGACAAACATGATAGGCAAAGAAGAAAGCAAGCTAAAGCACCTCCGGGCCGTCGACAGTGCGAGCGCGCGATATCAACAGTACGTCCAGTTGATGAGCGAATTCCACGACATGGTCCAGGTGCTTTCGTCGAATTCCCGGGCATGGATCACGATGGTCGTCGATGCGCAGAAATCGGCACTCGACCTGTACCGCTCAATGCTGTCGGCTGCCGGCGGATACGACGGCATTTTGCCAGAATTGGCCGACGCGAGTGCGAGGCATTTTCTGCGAGCGGCGCAGGGCTGGTCGCGCGATTGAGCCCGCCAGATCGGCTTGTCTTCACTCCTCCAAGGAGAGCGCGATGTCAACGGACTTCAGGACTCTTCTCGCGTCGTTTGGAACCCGGCATTGCCTGGTGACCTCGGACGTGAGCATGAGCTACGACGAATTTGCGGCGCGGATGCGTGACTGGCAAGCACAACTGGCAAAGCTGGGATGCCGCGCGGGGCAGGTCCTTGCCGTGCGCAGCGACTATTCCGGCGAAGCCTGCGCACTACTTCTCGCGATCGCCGCGATAGGCGCCATCGTGGTGCCGCTGTCGTCGTCGAGCGCTGCGAAGACAGAGGAATACCTGGAGGCCGGGCAGGTCGAAGGTGTCTTCGTCCTGCTGCCGGACGACCGGTGGACATTCGAGGAGCGGCCGGTGCCGTCGCAGCGGCACGAACTGATCACCCAGTTGGGCTGCGAAGGCGCACCAGGGCTGATCCTATTTAGCTCCGGTTCCACCGGCCGCAGCAAGGCGTCGCTGCTGAACTTCGAGAAGCTCACCGCGAGGCTGCGACAGAAGCCTGGACGCACTTACACGACACTCGCCTTCCTTCTGCTGGACCACATCGGCGGCATCAACACCCTGCTCAACGTCCTCGGCCAGGGCGGGACCGTCGTGACGCCCGCGAGCCGGACACCGAACGCGGTGTGTGAAGCCATCGAGCGCCATCGCGTGCAGTTGCTTCCGACCAGTCCAACGTTCCTCAACATGCTGCTCATATCAGAGGCCTATAAGGAGTACGATCTTTCCTCGCTTGAATTGATTACCTACGGAACCGAGCCGATGCCCGAGACGACGCTCGCAGCCTTGCACGATGCGTTTCCACGCATCAAACTGAAGCAGACCTACGGCCTGTCCGAGCTCGGCATCATGCCCACACAATCGAAGAGCTCGGACTCGCTGTGGATGAAGCTCGGCAGCGAGGGCTTCGAGCACAAGATCGTCGACGACGTTCTCTGGATCCGTTCCAGCTCCGCGATGCTCGGATACCTCAACGCCGCATCGCCCTTCGACGCCGAGGGCTGGTTCAACACGCAGGACATCGTCGAGACCGATGGCGAGTACTTGCGTGTCCTTGGACGACGCTCGGAAATCATCAACGTGGGCGGAGAGAAGGTCTATCCGAACGAAGTCGAGAGCGTCTTGCTGGCAGCAGGCAACGTGCGCGACGTGACGGTATCGGCCAAGGCGAACGCGATCACCGGGCAGGTGGTGGCAGCGCGCGTGAGCCTGATCGCGCCGGAAGACACCACAGTCGCGGCATCGCGATTGCGCAGCTTCTGCGAAAGTCGGCTCGAACGTTACAAGGTTCCGGTGAAGATCAACATCAGCGACGTCGACCATCACGGCGACCGGTTCAAGAAGAACCGCTTTGCCTCGGCCGAGGGAGCGCAATGAGCGCGATACACGACGAGGCCGTCATCGTGAGCGGCGGCAGTCGCGGCCTGGGTCTAGCGCTGGTTCGCGCCTTCCTGGCCTCGGGCAGACGGGTCGCGACCTTCAGTCGCTCGCCCACGCCGCAGATCCAGGCGCTTGCCACGGAACCCGCCCAGCGTGACCGCTTCCATTGGGAGCAGGTCGACGGCACCAACGCGGCCGCCATCCACGACTTCGTCGGCGCGATCGGTGGCAAGTGGGGCGACATCGGCGCACTGGTCAACAACGCAGGCGTCGGCGCCGATGGCCTGCTGGCCCTGATGCGGCAGGCCGACGTCGAGCGCACGATCTCGCTCAACCTCGGCGGGACGGTGCTGCTGACGCAGGCCTGTTCCAAGTGGATGATTCGCGCGAACCGGGGATCCATCGTCAACGTCTCCTCGGTGAATGCGATTCGCGGCCATACCGGCGTCGCGGTCTATAGCGCCACCAAGGCGGCGGTTGATGGCCTGACCAGAAGCCTCGCACGCGAGCTGGGCCCGCGCGGCATCCGGGTCAATTCGGTGGCTCCCGGCTATTTCGAAAGTGACATGGTCAAGGAGCTCAGCGACGCCGCGCGCGAGCGGATAGTCCGGCGCACGCCACTCGGGCGAATGGCGCAGATCAGTGAAATAACGAATGTCGTCCAGTTTCTCGTGTCGGATCAGGCGGCTTTCGTGACCGGCCAAGTCATCGTGGTGGACGGAGGAATTACATGCTGAACGAAGGAATTGCAGCGGCGCAAGTGAACGGCCTGGTGCATGCCGCCATCACCCGCATCATGGAGCTTCGGGGTCTTCCCGCGAAGAGCCTGCAGGGCGACGACAAGCTCAACGCGACCCTGGGGCTACGCTCGCTGGACCTGGCGGAGCTCGTGTTCGA
The DNA here is from genome assembly GCF_056429065.1 of Bradyrhizobium sp. USDA3010. Taxonomy (NCBI): domain Bacteria; kingdom Pseudomonadati; phylum Pseudomonadota; class Alphaproteobacteria; order Hyphomicrobiales; family Nitrobacteraceae; genus Bradyrhizobium; species Bradyrhizobium sp. USDA3010. The sequence goes on along the minus strand of NZ_JBWJZD010000062.1, from coordinate 21,445 downwards.
GCTCGAGTCGGTATTCGGCGCGGATCCGTTCCAGAAGCTCGTGCCAATCACCTCGGTGCGCACCGTTGATGACCTTGTGGGCGCCTATCGGCGGCTGTTCGATGCCAACGGCGGCCAGGCCCACGACGTGAAGGAACTCGTCGACGCGCAGCGCGCAAGCCAGAGCCGGCGCGAGAAAAGGGAGTCGCGGCAATGACCGCGGAGCCTGCCCGCGAGAGGGGCATCGCGATCATTGGGATCGCCTGCCGGTTCCCCGGGGCAAGCGACTGGCGATCCTTCTGGAGCAACCTCGCCAACGGCGTCGAGTCGATCACGTTCTTCGACGACGACGCCCTGCTGAGGGCGGGCGTGGATCCAGCCGTGCTGCGCGACCCGCAGTACGTGAGGGCTGCCCCGGTGGTCGCGGACTTTGATCGTTTCGACGCCGGGTTCTTCGAGTATTCACCGCGCGAGGCTCGCGTCACCGATCCGCAGCAGCGCCTGTTCCTCGAGGTCGCGTGGGAAGCCTTCGAGGATGCCGGGTACCGGCCACAAGGCTTCGACGGGGCGGTGGGCGTCTTCGCCGGCGCGGGCGGCCTAGTGAGCAGCTATTTCGCCTCGAACCCGAGCTTGCAGGGCTCGACCGGCGGAGTGGAGCACATCGGCAACGACAAGGACTTCATCGCGACGAGGGTGTCGTACAAACTCGACCTGACGGGCCCGAGCCTGACCGTGCAGACTGCCTGTTCGACGTCGATGGTGGCGGTCAACCTGGCTTGCCGCAGCATCATGGGCGGCGAGTGCGACATGGCCATCGCGGGCGCGGCGTGCGTTCGGGTGCCTCACCATGGCGGGTACTACTTCCGCGAGGGCGACATACAGTCCCCCGATGGACACTGCAGGGCCTTCGACGCTGCCGCGCAGGGAACCGTGTTCGGCAGCGGAGTCGCGGCCGTCTTGCTCAAGCACGTGGAGGACGCAGTCGCCGATGGCGACCACATCTACGCCGTCATCCGCGGCTCGGCAATCAACAACGATGGCGCGGCCAAGATCAGCTACACGGCATCAAGCGTGAGCGGCCAAGCGAAGGCGATGCTGGAGGCGTTCGACCGGGCCGGCGTGGCGCCGGGGGCCATCGACTACGTTGAGACGCACGGCACCGGGACCGTCGTCGGCGATCCACTGGAGATCGAGGCGCTGACGCGCGTGTTTCGCACCGACACGACGCGGACCGGCTTTTGCGCGATAGGCTCGGTCAAGACCAACCTCGGCCACCTGGAGCAGGCCGCGGGCCTGGCCAGCCTCATCAAGGTCGCCCTCGCATTGCATCACGGGAAGATCCCGCCCAGCCTGAACTTCAAGACGCCCAATCCCAAGATCGCTTTTGCGGAAACACCGTTCTTCGTGAACACCGAGCTTCGCGACTGGCCGAGCAATGGCTCGCGCAGGCTGGCCGCCGTCAATGCGCTGGGGCTCGGCGGGACGAATGCGTTCGCGATCCTCGAGGAGGCGCCCCCGGCGGTACCCCGCCTCGCACCCGAAGCGGATCGCCCGTTGCATGTGCTGCCGTTGTCTGCCCGCTCGGAAGCCGCCCTGCGAAGCCAGATCGAGCGCTGGCGCCAGCACATCAGCAAGTCGGGCCAACTGCTGGCGGATCAGTGCTACACCGCGGCTACGGGGCGGGCTCAACTGGACTTCCGCTTCACGGCCATAGGCAGCACGCGCGAGCAATTGGTCGAACAACTGACGCCGGTCGCCCCCCACGCCATGGGTATCCGCGCAGGGCGGCGGCCGCTGGCGTTCCTGTTCACCGGGCAGGGTTCGCAGTACTCGGGGATGAGCGCGGAACTGTTTCGCACGCAGCCCGTCTTTCGCGCCGCGCTCGAACGCTGCGAAGCGCTGTCACGGCCGCATCTCGAGGTGCCCTTGCTGGAGATCATCTTCGGCGGGCACGAGCTCATCCACCAGACCGCGTACACGCAGCCGGCGCTCTTCGCCGTGGAATGGGCGTTGGCGCAGCTGTGGCAGTCATGGGGCATCATGCCGGATGCCGTCATCGGGCACAGTGTCGGCGAATATGTCGCGGCTTGTGTGGCCGGCGTCTACGAACTCGGGTCAGCGCTCGCGCTGATCCTCGCGCGCGGGCGGCTGATGCAGTCTTTGCCGGCGGGCGGGGCAATGGCTGCGCTGTTTGCCAACGGCCCGGCCGTGGAAGCCCTGCTGGGCAGGAAGATCGGACGCCACCTCAGCATCGCGGCTTACAACTCGCCCGACAACACCGTCATATCGGGTACGGCATCGGCGGTCGCGCAGGCGCTTGAGCTGGCCGCGCAAGCGGGCGTGCAGACGAAGCAGCTGACCGTCTCGCATGCATTCCATTCGCCCCTCATGAAGCCGATCCTGGGCGACCTGGAGGCGCTTGCCGCGAGCCACGCGGCGAATACGCCCAAGCTCGCGCTGATCGACAACCTGAGCGGCATGCAGATGATCGACGCGCCGACGCCGCGCCATTGGAGCGAGCACTCGTTGAAGCCGGTGCGCTTTGTCGAGGGCATGCGCACGCTGGCTGCGATGGGCATCGTCGACTTCCTTGAGATCGGGCCCGGTTCCACCCTGGTGTCGCTGGCGCAGCAGACGCTCGGCGACGCGGGCGGAGCCGAGCGGCGCTACCTGAGCTCCATCGGCAAGGACAGGGAATGGAGCCAACTCGCGCAGGCGGTGGGCGCGTTGTGGCGCAGTGGTGCCCCAGTCGACTGGCGCGGGTTCGATGCAGCGTATGCGCGGCGCCGGGTGTCCGGTCCTACCTATGCGTTCGAGCGCGAGCGCTACTGGATCGAGCGCGTGCACCGGCCCGCGCCCGCGGGACAGGAAGGCTTGCTGGGGCAGCGCCTGAAGTCGCCGCTGCCAGCCTGGCAGTTCGAGACGGTGTACGACCTGGACCGGCTACCCTGGCTGACCGATCACCGCATCTTCGGCCATGCCGTGTTGCCCCTGACGGCAGGATTGGTGGCGTTGACTAAGGCCGCACGGATGCGCCTCGGCTCAGCGGCCGTTGCCGTCATCTCGCTCACCTACGGGGCGGCGATGGTGATTCCCGATGCCGGCTCGCTTGTGGTCCAGGCATTGCTGTCCAGCGATGGCGGTGGCCTCGTCGCCGAGATTGCGAGCCTCGATCCTGCCCATACAGGCGAATGGCAGCAGCACATGGCTGGGCGCATCGAGGCTCTGCAGGCGCGCAGCATGGAAGACTTGCCGGGGCCTGTTGCGACGTCGCTGGGCATCGAACGCATGCGGGCGGTGGCGCCGCAGGACTATTACGCCGCGATCGAGCCGCTCGGCTTCGGATACGGCCCGGGATTCCGCGGGATCGCCGAGCTGTGGCAGGGCGAAGGGGCCGTGGTCGGCAGAGTTGCCTTGCCAGCACACCTGGGGGCATCGGCGCATGAGCTGCACCCCGCGCTGCTCGACGCCTGCCTGCACACCTACCCCGCGCTAATTCCGGACTATCGGGACCTGGCCCACCTGCCGCCGGGATCCGACGGCACCTACCTGCCGATCTCGATCGAGCGATTCGAGATCTATCGCTCCGGCGTCGATCGCGCGTGGGTGGTCTGCAGCCTACGCGAAAGCGATGGCGGAAAAACCGGATTCACCGTCGACATCAGGATCTTCACTGAGGACGGGACTGCGGTCGCGCTCATGGCCGGCCTAAACGTCAGGCGATTAACGCAGCGGGTCATCGCCCCTGAAAGTGCCACTTCTATCGTCCAGTCGTTCTACGCTGTGCAATGGATCGAGAAGCCGGCGTTGGCAGCGCTGGCGGCCGAGCCGAGGAACGGTTGGCTCATCCTCGGCGACCCGGGCGGGCTGGGTGAAGTGCTGGCCCAGAGACTGGGCCAGCAGAATCTTTCGGCCACGGTGCAGGACCCGCGGCGCTGGAAGAAAGCCGCGGATCCGGACAACGCAATCCGCAAGGCGGCGAAGCGGCCGGGCGGGCTGCACGGCGTCGTGCTGATGCACGCGCTGGATGTGCAGACCTCCGCCAAGATGAGCGTCGAGGAGATAGCGGCGGCCGAAGCGCATTGCTGCCGCACCGCATTGCAGGTCATGAAGATGCTGGCCTCCTGGGCCGAGAGCGGTGAGCCAGTGCCGCGGGTCTGGATCATCACGCGCGCGAGCCAGTCGCCCGAGCCCCAGGCGACGGGGGGCGATCCGCTGCACGCATCGCTCTGGGGCCTTGGCCGAGTCGCGGCGCTGGAGCACCCGGAACTCTGGGGCGGCATGATCGACCTGGGCGACGATGGCGACGTGGACGGCCTGGTCGGCGAATTACTTGGAAGCGATGGCGAAATGGAGATCGCATTGCGCGCCGCCGGGCGCTACGCGCCCCGACTCGTGCAGGAGCAATCGACCGCGGATGGCGACCATGTCATCCAACCGTCCTTCGATGCCGAATCCACATATCTCGTCACCGGTGGACTAGGCGCTCTGGGGCTTGTCGTGGCGAATTGGCTGGTGGAGCGCCACGGCGTACGCCACCTGGTGCTGACGGCGCGCCGGCCTCCCGGCGAGGCCGCGGCCGCCGCGCTGAAGCAGCTCCAGGACAAGGGAGCGCAGGTGATTGTCAAGGCGGCGGACATCGCGCGTCCCGATGACGTGAGCGCCCTTTTCACCGGCATCGCAAGCGACATGCCTCGGCTGAAGGGCGTGTTCCACTGCGCGGGCCAGCTCGACGACGGCGTGCTGCTGCAGATGGAGTGGGACAAGTACGTCCGGGTCACGCAGCCCAAGGTGCTAGGGGGCTGGCTCCTGCACCAGGCCACGCGAGAGCTGGACATCGATCACTTCGTTCTCTTCTCGTCGGTGCTCAGCGTCGTGGGGTCGATGGGACAGGTGAACTACGTCGCGGGCAATGCGTTCCTCGACGGCCTGGCCGAGCACCGCCGCCGCGCCGGGTTGCCGGCCCAGGTCATCAATTGGGGTCCATGGGCCGAGACCGGCCTGGCGACGGAGTCCGGTAAACGCGGCGAGGCTATCTGGAGGTCCAGGGGAACCCGGTACATACCGGCGGACGAGGGGATCGAGGCCTTGCAGGCCATCATGGCGCGGCGACTCCAGCAGGCGGTCGTCTCGATCACCGACTGGTCGCTGTGGGCCGGGCAGTACCCCAGCGCGCCACCCTTCCTGCAAGCGGTGGCTCGCGGGAAGACCCAGTCTGCGCAGCCTTCGGGCGATCGAGGCGCCATACTCGCGCGCCTGGCCGCGGCGCCTGCGGATAGCCGAAGGGATGTGCTCGTCGATGTTGTTTCGGGGCTCGTGCGAGCCATCCTCGAGATCCCCGGCGGGATCAACCCCGAGCAGCCCCTGCGCGAGCTCGGCCTGGACTCGCTGATCGCAATCACGCTGATCAACCAGCTCGACGCCACCCTGGGCGTGCGCGTGGCCGCCGCGACGATGCTCAAGGGGCCGAGCGTGGCGCAGCTGGCCGACGAGCTGCTGCCCAGGATCAATGTCGACTCCGCGCAGATCGCGACACATGAAGGCGGGACCGCCCCGGCCGTCCTCGTCGCCACGGCGCGGCACTCCGAAGCATCGAAAGGCAGATGGCTGGTGGAGATCCGACGTAACCCGGATGCCCGCTATCGGTTAATCTGCTTTCCATTCGCCGGCGGCGGCTCAGCCGTCTATCGCGGGTGGGCCGAGAGCGCCGAACCCAATGCGGAGATCCTCGCCATCGAGCCTCCGGGCCGCTTGGCGCGCATCAACGAAGCGCCGTTGACGCGCATCGAGGATTTTGTGGAAGACCTGTTGCCGCAGTTGAGGGAGTATTTGGATCGCCCGGTCGCGCTCTTCGGCCACTGCATCGGTGGCCTCACGATGTACGAGGTCGCGCGGACCCTGGTCGAGCGCGAGGGCGTGGTGCCCTTGCACCTGTTCGCCTCTGGGGCGCGCCCGCCGCATCGCCTCATCCGCGATGCGCCCTTCGAGAAGCGGCTGACCTCGTCGCTGCTCGAACTACCGGCGTTCCGTCCGACGCTTCCGAGCTATCGCCAGCCGGATGCTGTGCTGGCCGAGATCCTCCGGCACTTTCGGATCGATGCGACGGTGGAGATGCTGTCCATCACCGAGCTTCGCGAGCTCGTGCTGCCGGTGGTGCGCGCAGAGTTCGAGATGGCGAGCCGGTATGTCTTCACGCCGGCGACGCCCTGGCAAATTCCAATCACAAGCTTTCGCGGCCAGGACGACGAGTACGTGAGCCATGACGACGCGGCGGCGTGGGCGGATTTAACGGACGGGCCCTTCAATCTCCTGACCCGGCAGGGCGCCCATTTCGGGGTCGTCGAGGACCGCCCATTCATCCAAGGCGTGATCGCGCAGGCGCTCGCCCTCAACTGATCGGTGCACGAGCATGAGGTCGCCGGCAGGGCCGTGGTTACCGCTAGGAGGCGTCTCGGAAGCGGCACGCTTGCCGCTCTTCTGCTTCCATCACGCCGGGGGTGGCGCCTCAGCGTTCACAGAATGGCGCCGGCTCATGCCGCGCGAGATCGATGTGCTGCCGGTGCAACTGCCCGGGCGGGAGGAACGGATCGACGAGCCGGCCTGCCGCAGCATGCCGGCGCTCATCGCGGAGCTGCTCGAAGCCATGGCGCCTTGCCTCGACCGTCCGTTCGCGCTGTTCGGACACAGCTTCGGCGCCGCAGTCGCTTTCGAGCTGACGCGGCAGCTTCGCCGCAAGCCCTCGCACCTCTTCGTCTCGTCGTGGGTCCCGATGGATGCCTCGGCGGGCGCGGTTCGACCGACGCGGCTGACCGACCCTGACTTCATCGCCCGGATCGGCCACTACGGCGGACTACCCGAGGCGGTGACCAATGACCGGGAGATGATGAGCGCGTTGATCAAGCCGATGCGGGCGGACGTCGAGATCCTGGAGACCTATCGTCCCGAAGCTCCCGTGCGCCTTGCTTGCCCGACGACCCTGGTGGGCGGCGAGGACGATCCCGTCGTGCGCCCGGAGCTTCTCGAGCGATGGGCAAGCCACGTGCACGCATCTGTGCCCGTGCTGCTTCCCGGCGGCCACTTCTACTTTCGCAGGTCTTTGCCGGTGTTAATCGACCTCGTGGTGTCGACGCTCAGGCCGGTGCTGCGCGCGATGCCTCGCTAACGACAGCACGCGATGTGGCCCACCGCCCGACCTGCCGATGTCGCGCCTGCGCTCGCGCGCGGCGACGTGCACCTGTGGCTGGTCGAGCTGGATGGTGCCTGCGACACCGGCGGGCTGCTGCCGGTGCTTTCCGATGCGGAGCGCATGGTCGCGGCCGGGCACCGGGCGGATGAACGCCGCCGGCGCTACATCGTCGCGCATGCCGCCTTGCGGCAGGTGCTGCAGGCCTACGTCCACATCAGCGCCGCCGATCTGGTCTTCGCCACCGGCGGCTTCGGCAAGCCGCGCATCGTCCTACCGCGCTTCATGCCGCCGATCCACTTCAGCCTGTCGCATGGCGGACGCCGATGCCTGATAGGCATCGCGCGCGGTGGGGACGTAGGAGTCGACATCGAGCCGATCGATCGCCGAGGCGACATCAGTTCCTTGGCGATCGCGGTGCTCAGTGAATCGGAACACGCGCGTTGGCGGGCGCTGTCACCTTGCGCACGACGCTCATCGCTATTGCGAACGTGGACCTGCAAGGAGGCTGTGCTGAAGGCCTCCGGCATCGGCCTGTCCATCAGCCCTCGCCGTTGCGAGATCGAGTGGCCGCGTACCCAGGTCCCTCGACTGGTATCGCTCGACGGCCAAGCGATGCCGGAATGGACCCTCGAAGGGTTGGAACCCGATTCCACCTTTGTGGGTGCATGGGCCGCGCAGGCGCCCTTGCGCGCGACACTCCATGCGGTTTTCAACCAGGCATCGGAAAGAAAGCGCATAAGAGTCGCTGGGACCACCAAGGCGATTGGTCCGGCAACGCGACGACAAGGAATTGACGAGCAGCATCGAAGCCTCTGACGTTCGATGCGATAACCTGCCAGCAGGCAACGTGCAGGTGGGCTCGGCGTGGTCAGCCGTTCGCAAAGGTACGCATCCTTTGTCCCACGCAGCGGCCAAGAAGGAGACGGTTTCCGTCGGCCTGAAACTACCACCAACGGACATTTGGGTTTCGCAGCCATGCTCTGACGACAAACTGTAAATTGAGCAGGCCTCGTTCCGGGCGAGTATGGCATCGATTTTCATTTGGCTCGTGGAGATGAAGAGGAAACACTTTCCACAGAAAGACGGGCCTCTCGGTTCAGCTTTAAGGTTTGCCAAACCACCCTTGCCGTTCTACGATGACAATGGGTCCTCGTGTAGCCCTCTTTAGAGGCAGGTCTCCATAAAGATGGGAATTGAGGCCGGATAGCCTTCGAGCGGGCTATGCCTGATGCAGCGGTGCGGAGGCTTCGTGCACCATCGGGGAGCATCGTGCGCAGCGCTCTGCGTGGAGCTGCTCACTCGGCACGCCGGCGAGCTTCTCAAGTTCGCGCTCAATCAAGTCGCACATAGCTGTGCGTACGACGTTCCGGTACGCTAGGCATGAGTGCGCCAACTAGTTTCGACATGCTGGATACGCGTAGTGACCCATATCAAAGGGAAACCGCTCTAGTATTCGGCGTGCTGGTGAGATGCATAACCCCGCCATACGGATTGGCGCCGCCGCGCGTTGCAATCGGCCCCGAATTCCATTTGTTGAGCGGATTGTAAGCGCGCTTGCCGGTGTCGGGATCAATCACGGGATTGCCACTCGAATCCATCAGGGTAAGGTCGTCGAGGGTGACCTTGATCTGGTTCACGACTGACGCCCCGTGGTTGAGCGTCTGTTCGTAGAGTTCGCGCACCCGCTCCTGCGACACCTTCCACATCGTATTCCAGTATTCAGGGTTCTCGCAGGCAAAATCGACGCGGATGAGATTGCCGTCGCCGTCGCGCACCGTCGACCATTCGCAATATTCGTCGAGCCAGCCACGGGGGCCGTAGGGTCCGAACGTCTTCAGCGTTCCGCTCCAATCGGCCTGCGGACAGAGCGTCGCCGGAATGTTCTCGAAAGTTTTGCGACCGGTATCGTAATAGCCGGTGTCGGCCAGTTCATAAACCTGGGTCTGTAGGAGATTGTATGGGTTCGGTGGACTGACCGGCGGCGTCTCGGAATAGTACTGGTCAAGTCGGCCCGGAAACGCGACCCATTCGACCAACACTGCCTCCGTGCCCGAAGGGATATCAGTGTCGAGTGGATTGTAGAAGTAGTAGGCCGGGTCAGGCGTCGCCTGCTGGATCCAGCCGTTGACGTTGATGGTCCAACGATGGCTCAGGTTGGCATACTCGGGACTATTCGGCGGAAAGTCCTCGATGAAGGCTGGGAGCCCGAACTTGGTGATCTCCATAACCTGATCTCCTCCGCGGTTCGCCGCGACGGTTTGTATCGCATTCGCAGGTGATTGTGTGCGCGTGTCGCGTTCTGCGTCGCCTCGCCCGCCGGTGTTTTGTAACCTAGCTCCAGGCACTGAATATTCCCCAGCTCTCTCTAAAGCGGGTGCCGACGACAAACCTCTCTGCTTTCTAAGCTGTCATTCGCTGGCCCTGACCAGATTGGGGCCGCCATTATGATGGTTCTAGGGTTCTTCGATTCGAAAATACGTTTGCGTGATGTGCGCCGACGTAAGTTGGTAACTTTGTGTTCTCGCTTCCGAAATATCTGCTAGGCGTCGATCGGAGGGGAGTGTAAGGCGAGAACTGATATTAAAATGAGGATACTTGCCCTTGATACGAGGGTGTATTTCCGCCGCAACTTGCACGTCTGATGATGAAACGTATCTCCCGCCCCACCTTTCGATGAAATGTTTGATTGGGTGGGTACGGTTCAAGAACCCCTTCGTCGTAGTCTGCGCATCGAGCCATTCGTATGCGATCCTGATGCAGTCGTCATGTTCGTGAGGATTGTCTTGTCCGTGACAGCGAACCCGCGTCTTGGCTTCCGCAATTTGCTCGGCGCTGAGCATGCTATGGTGGCCTTGTTGGTTGCTCTACCGCAAACACAGCAACAAGCATTTGACGGCTCTTAGGGGCCCGGCGGAATTCTTTCGCACCGCGCTCGATATTTGTAGAATACCGCTGATCCTTAGTCGAAGTTACTACCGAAACTGGTAGGCTTCCCTAGCCCCTATGTTCGTCCTCTGAGGTGAAGGGCGGCCCGCCCCGCGGCAAGCTCCCATCATTTCCGCAAGTACAACACTCCAAGAATCAGAAATGCCGCCCATGAGCGGCATTTGTGCGATTGCCTTATTAGCTAAGGTTGAGCTGACCCGGTCGTTCACGGCTTTTCTACTGCCCATCCGGGTTTCGGCTGTTTGGAGTCGCTCAGGATGCTGCATACCTTGCAAACGCAACTCAGGTCTTTAGTGCTCATCGAGGCTGACAGCGCGACCATGTTATCGACGTGAACACTTTGCTGGCGTCACATTCGCGACACAGATCGGCTCGTTTTTATTTTGTCTTTAGGAAGCGCACTCTACCGTGTAGGCGATGGCTTTCGATACCAGCAATCGCTTCCGTTCCGGCCCAATGCGCCGAAGCGCACCAAGTTGTTGATCAACCGTTGTGAAACCCTTGGCATTCGCGGGTAGGGGCGAATGAATGCCTCCCGGTTGTGGTAGTAGTCCAAATGAGTGTCAGCAACTAACCTCTCGGCGACCCGTGGGAAACTACGGAACCTCGAGTTGCCGCGATACGCCACTGCACGCCGAGATGTCGTGGCGAGAGCGTAGCGATTGCACGTTCGTTCCGCTGAACGAGACGGAGAAAGTGGAGCTTCTGTGCGAACGTTACGGCGTGAATGTCTTCCGATAACGTAATGATGGATACAGAAGGGGACATGGGACTTCGGGGACGTAGCAGATACGCCATAGGGTGGCGGTGATTACGGCATGTCGACAATTAGCGACTCTCGGCACGCCCGCGCGAACTTTCCATGTCCCCATGTCCCGCTCCACACTCTTTTCATCGAAACGCGGGCACTATTGTCAAAGCCAAAATGGGGGCCCGGCCTTTATTTGAGTGACGAGTCGGCACTTTCTCGTGTCTCGAACTGAGGCGTTCTCAGGTAAATAATTGCGTGTGTGCCTGTCATAAGGCCACCACGCTATGAACCACGACCTCACATCATACATACGACCTTTTCGCCGCCGTTTTGGCTTTACTCAGAAAGAGATTGCTTTCCTGATAGGTATCAAGTGCCGTACGGCAATTTCGCGGCTTGAGGGCGCTAGACGCAGACCGAGCCTTGAGGCCGCGATTATCTTCGCGCTGCTATTCGATACAACTCTTTCGGAGCTATTTCCCACACTGATGTCCGAGCTCCATGAGGTCACGGTTCGGCGCGCGAATGATCTCTATGAGGAGCTTCAAGGAAACCCATCTAACACGACGCAATTCAAGCTGGACTTTCTGGAGAGATTACTGGAGCGAGCCGGAAAGCGCATGTATCGCGCCGTATGAAGCGAGCCGATAAACATGCGCTCGCTCTTTCAATTTACATAAACACGCGCGGTTTCGCATTCGTGGTGTTCGAAGGCCACGCATCGCCATTCGATTGGGGCATACGCGAGATACGCGGACCGAGAAAATGTCGCGGATGTCGCCTGCGTATCACGCAAATTGTTGATCGATATGCTCCTGATGTCCTCGTTATCCAGGACACGTCCGAGCAAGGCACGCAGCGAGCGCGGTGGATCACGACTCTCAATGCCGCGATCAGTGTGCTCGCGAAAGACCGAGACGTTCCCGTTTTTGCATATTCGCGCGATCGGGTCCGAAGCGCATTCGAGCGCTACGGATGCCCGAACAAGCGTAGCCTGGCTGAGCTGATTGCGAAGCACATTCCCGCGTTCGAGCGATATGTTCCGCCGCCTCGCAAACCGTGGATGAGCGAGGACCGCCGAATGGGCCTCTTCGATGCAGCGGCGCTCGCGATCGTCTTTTTTCAGTCAGTCGACAATTGGGGCGGGTAGTCGACGAATGGGTCCTGTTGTGCGACTTTCCCAACATTCCCGTTCAGGCTACCGTGGTACGCCTGCTTGTCTGCAGTGTTCCACGGGAGGATAGAATGCAGAAAACAGTTTGGATTGCTGTAGTGGCATTGCTGGTGCTTAAGCTCGGGACAGCAGATGCGGCGACGGCGGCATGTTCGGCAGGGAAAATAACCTGCGCCGCTTGGTGTACGAAGTATCGCCCAGGCGCGCAGGACTGTTTCGTCGGACCGAAGAGCTGCGAGACAAAACCGGGCGGAAAAGCTGCCTGCGTTGGAGACATATGCAACGCGCAAAACGATTCATGCGGGCGACTTCAAGAACAAGAAGTCAAGAGGAAACAACAAAGACTCTAACAGGTTACGAAAGTCGTTGCCGCGGGTCTCGCTAGCCCGGCTCGACCGGGGCAAACAAACGCCGTGCGCACCCACACCGCTCATCCTGCTATTCGTTGAACGCGCCGCGGCTCCTGTTGGGAGTACCTCCGAATAGATCCCCGGCCTTGACCGGGAGGAGCTTGACGACGCCTACGAGTACGCCAGCGCTGCGTTTTGCGTGGTAGTGCGCCGTTACTTTTCGCTTCTTACCGCTTGCCACCCAGACGAAAGGAGCGTCAGATTGAGACAGGCGCAATTGCGCGCCGCAAGCTGCCCACAAAACGGCGACATACCGAAGTCCCGCTCTCCCAACTGGCAGCATCAATGCCATCGGCAGGCACCGCAGCAGCGGCCTCGAATTTGCATCCCTGCGGCTGAATTCAAAGCTGGGAATTAGCTGGCATAGGCCTACGGGCGACAAAAACCGCGCGCGTACCAATTATATTCGTTGCGCGTAGCGGTTGATTTGAGGGCGGCAAAGCCGAAGAAGCGAGCACCTATCGCGTTTGGAGGGAGCGGTCATGACAACCAGCCCGTATTGGGGGACCTTCGTTTTTCCCTGGTCCCAACCTACCCCAGGACCCCACCTTTATCCTCCCTCTCTCAGAGTGAATGTCCCCACCGGAACGCTAGAACTCTTTTACGGGTTCACTCCCAACGGCTCGGTTTCTCTCTCCCGCTATGCCGTTCAGCTCGATCCGTTTTTCTTGCCGCTGGCCCCTTTGTCAGCTTCAACGGATGGTTATGCGTTCGTGGATGCGTCGACGATTTTTCAAACGCCGCTTCATCAAAATCTGGTCCTCGCCAGCACCGGTCCGAGCGATTTGCAGGGGATCGCAGTCTTCCAGACCCAAGACTCAAATGGCAACAACTCGATCAAAGAAAGCTTCGTCACGGGAGAAAATGGATCGCTATCCGCGGGACCAAGCACTCAGATAGCCGGTCCGCTCAGCGGGAAGATCGAAAACACGATTTTCGAGCCCTTTAGAACGAGCGCGAGTGTACTGAGCTCGTATGGCGTTGGATGGGACCAATACAATCCGGCAACCGGTGCATACTCCGTCAGCTTCGATATCTTCAATCACAACAGTGGCGATCCAAATTTCAATGGTGCCGGCGACTACACCTCTACAGGGATCGTAACTCTGAACCTTGGCACATTTACAAGCGAAACATCCTTACCCAACTGGACCTTCGCCGCAGCCGGTGGTGCCTATGTCGTCGCAGCTGCATTTTCGTTTCCAGGTCACGATTCGATCCTTGTAAATGGCTACAATCTCGACGGTTCGTTCAAGAGCAATGGGTTCACCTTCCGGATCGATCCGGATCTCAGCGCCTATCCTGGGGATGCCAACCATATCGCTTTGCAGCGCGACCCAGCGACGGGTCAACTCAACACTGCCTCGTTGAGCCTTGTTCAACAGGCTTCGCCCGGAAATTTATACGGAATTGCGTGGGACGAGAGCATCACAGATAGCAGCGGAAACGTCGTTGGAAACCAAGTCGAGTTTGCCATCTTCCAGCCGCTGGTTGGCGTTGTTCAACGGCACACATTCCAGATAGTCGGTTCTTCGCCGGAGAAGGTGAGACTGCAGCTCGAGAGTAACAACATCTTCGTTCTTACATATGGCGATAACAGTGCGACGCACATTGTTCGGTCCGACACGAGTGGAAACGTGCTCGCAACGGCGACCGACCCTACAGATCACACATTCGACAGCGTCGCCGTGCTTGGCGACGGACGCGTTGACGTTCTCTACGACAACATTCTCGACCAGTCAGGCACTTCACAGATAGTGTCACACGTGTTCGATTTTCGTGCCACCGGAGTAAACATCAACGACTTTCCGCTAGTCGACGGAAACAACAAATACGTTGCGGGTACGCAATTCAGCGACTTCTTTATAGGGGAATCGAATACTCTTAACGAGTTCTATGACGTTGACGGCATTCCATTTTCACCCAATTTCGATAGCTTCACGGGAGGTGACAATGGCTTTAATGTCGCTATTTTTCCTGCTGCAAGGTCCAACTACGTCATTTCGGAGCTTGCTGGTAGTTTAATCATCAACAGTGAGAGCAACACCGCTCATTTTCTGCAAGCGACGAATGTCCAAGAGTTCGCATTCAATCCGATCGTGGAGCCGGCCCCACAAGGCGGCGTTATCGATGTCACCGGCGGTGGAGTGTATCTCAACTCCCCTCTGAGCAACGGTCTATCAGCAACGATAGCTGGCTCCACTCTGGAGCTAGCGTCGCCACTGACCAGTACCGGTCAGGTAACATATTTCAATTTCGGCACGTCGACTTTGCGTCTCGACTATCCCGAAAGTTTCCAGGGAACAGTATCCGGATTATTGCCCGGAGATATCGTCGATCTCGACGGTATCGACCCGAGGACAACGAGTGCGCTGTTTGATGGATCAACGCTCACTGTCCACACAATTAGTGCGACATTTCAATACCACATCACCGGCGCTACTGGCGGCAACGCATTCAAGATCCAAACTGACGGTATAGGCGGAACGGACCTTGTCTTTCAGACGGCTGCGCAAACAGCGTCTCTATTTACCTCCGGCGCCGACACGGTCGACTTCAACCATCTGACTGACGCGCAGAAGCAGGCGATCGACGCGAACCCGCAATCGATCTTCCAGGGGCTAGGCGGGAACGATGTCGTTACACTTCCTAAGCAAAGCCAATATCAGCTGACTTCGCAGATACTGTGGGATCCAACCAAGACCTTCGTTGCCGGTGATAAGGCGGGACAATCTTATCAGATCACTGGAGGCGACGGCACCGATCATATCACCCTCGGTGATGGTGCCGATATCGTTTATGGCTCGCCCGGCTCTGATACGATTATGGGCGGCAGTGGCCAGGACACGTTTGATTTCCAATCAGGACCCTTTGGCAACTTTCAGGGGTTCCCGTTCGGCAGCACTTCTCAGACGATAGTCGGGGGTCATAGTTCATTTGAGCAAAATCCGGCGCACCAGAACATTCTGAAATTGCCAGGGTCTCCGAACGATTATTTGTTTTCCGTCCAATTCGGCACTGACGCATTGGCACAGACTCAAACGACAATCACCGCACCGCACCTCCTCCCGGCAATTACTTTAAACACGATCGACGTAGAAAAAGCCCAACTTGCTAATCAGATTACCAACAATGTGGACCTCAACGGAGATTACAGCAGCGTTGCGGTCGAGATGCTGCAACTAGCCAGCGAAGTATACAATAACAATCCCGGCTACGGGACGCTCGGCAGCAAGCAGACTGACCCCCTCGCCTATCAACCTAACGGTGATCCAACCGAGAGCGGTCCGGCACAGCTGCGTGGATGGCATGCTGTCTCGGCAATGGAGCTCGGCATGGCGCCCGCCGATTTCGGGCAGTTCTCCACCTTGGAATATTCCTTCGTCAACGGCGTCTATCAAGCAATCGACACGTCCGACGCTTTCTTGGGCAACAACCCTGAAGCAGATGCAATGCTGCTAACGGGCTTAGTCAATGGGCAGAAAACGTTGGCCGTCGTCTTTCGCGGCACGGATCAGATCGCTGACTTTGGCGACTACGTCGATTTTGCGACCCACTATGCGAAATACGCACCTCTCATTCATGCGATCCATCAATACCTAAACGATGCAAGCAACGGCATCGCGCAGGTTCTCGTGTCCGGGCATAGCTTGGGCGCCCCGGTCGTCGACTATTTTTTGAACGAATTTCCAAACACCTCACAGTATGCCTTGAGGGGTTATACCGACGGAGCCCCGGGTGTTGAGAATCCGTGCGCCGATGCGCGAGTAGAAAACTTTATCCATACGAACGACATAGTACCGATACTCGGCAGTCTGTCGAATTATCCCGCTCTCATCGATGCTACTGCTGTTGCCATAGCCGGTGTGGTTGCAACTGTTGATCCATCAGCCGCTCCGACTGTCTACTCGACTCTCAAATCAATCGAGTCAAAATCTAGCGAAGGGACGAACATTCGGATCGACAGTGATGTTTCAGCACTCCCATCTTTTGCCGAGCACTCTGCCACGCTTTACTTACAGGACTTAAAGAAAATTACGGACTTTGCGCACGACAACCTTAGCCCATTCCATTCGACGCCTTTTGCAGTCTCGCTCGTCAACAACACGATTTATCCGGCAAATCAGCCAGCGGTTCAAATTGCCGTGGGCGAGCCGGGCAGCCATACCGTCAACGTTTATTCGGGCGACAATTACGTCCTTGGCTACGATGCTTGCTACAACACCGCAAACCCCGCCACCGGCGACCAAATCATTTGGGATTTGCCATCCGCGAGCGACGCGCTGCATATCGTGGATGGCGGAACAGGAACCGCTAGTTCCGTCATGCTTCACGGCGATTTGAGAGACTATTTCTGGGCTAGTCTCGGCAATGGTCAGACCGACCTCTTCTATGTTGGCAACCAAGGTACGATCGGACTGATCGGCGAGCTCTTTCGTGTCAGCAATCTCACATTTGACCAAGATCCGGGGGTTCAGGCGCCCATCACGCAACCCAGTGTGCAATACATTGTGGGCACGCCCGGACAGTCGCTCATCGGTGGTAATAACGCTGAGACACTCGACGGTAGCCTTCTTCAGAACCAAAACATTACGGGCGGTAACGGCCCGAACACGATAATTGGAGGAGCCAACGATATTCTGTCCGCTGGAAACGGACTCGATACGATAATTGGCGGACCCAACGACACGATTAAGGCTGGCAACGGCAATGATGCAATCTTTGGCGGAGTAAGTACGACGATCACCGCCGGGAACGGCAATGATAAGGTCTACGGTGGATCAAATAACACGATCAGCGCCGGTAACGGCAACGACACTGTAGTCGCTGCGGCTAACAGCAAGATAACCCTCGGCAACGGAAACGACACGGTGACCACCGGGGCAAATAGCTCGATCAAAGTGGGTGACGGCAATGATCACGTAACTGCTGGGCCAAACAGCACTATAATCCTAGGCAACGGCACCGACACTCTCTTTGCGGGCGCGAATAGCATTATGTTCGCGGGCAAAGGTCACGACACGTTTGTGTTTAAAGATGGTCCGACCGGTAGTGAGACAATAAACAATTTCAATCCGAATATCGACCAGATCGAGTTCGACCACGCGCTCTTCGCCGGCTTCGGGGAACCCCTCGTCACTGCCGCGATGACGCATGCTCAGCAAAGTGGTCAGAACACTGTGATCACTGATTTCCTCGGCGACACCCTAACGCTGACCCACGTACAGCTCGCTAGCTTGCATCAAAGCGACTTCCTATTCGTATGAATTGATCTGACTAGCTCTTCGGGCACGCCGACTTCGCTTGTAGGAACCCGGGCGTGTTTTCGGGCTCTCTTAAACTGCCTGTTGCCTCGGTGTGATGCAGTGAGTGAGGAAGGATTGTTAGGTGACAACGCGGGCGTGACGCATTTTAAGACAACAATAGAAAGCAAGAACTATGAATGATGCGAGCCATATGTAAAAGCCGATTCCAAGACTGCTTACCCTTCCACATACTGAACCAGTGCCCATGCGGGCGAAAGCGGCATCGCAATTGCCCATATTCGTCAATTCCGTTGGCACGTAGCTCAAAGTAAATGTTTGCAGAGCTAGAAGAAATGCAGCTATCGAAAAAAGCATTCCCTTTTTGTAAGAATTAGCCTTTGCACAAATAAAGGCGACGACCGCGAGTACGTTTGCATACCACGCGAACATGCCAAAGAGAGCTCCGAACCAACCGACTTCTAAAATCTTGTACCCGAACGCCGTATAAGAGGTGTATCCACCGTTGGTTACAAATCCCTGTGCAGTTGCAGAATAGGTCGGGTAGTGGATTTCGCCCGCAGGCATGAATAGGGAGCCTATATAGAGAATGATAAAAACATAAATCAAGGAACTCTCGACGCGACTTGAGATTGTCATAGGCCAATTATATCCCGACATCATCGAAAGCTGAAACAGTCCGGATATTCCTCCGCTCCAATGAGGCCGTGCGGGCGACTTCTGATCTTCGTCAGCACGCCATCCGATGTTTGCAAACGCGGTGCCGTCTAGATCCACCAAAAGCCGTACACCTGGGCCGTGATCGTTCGTTCACACGGCTTTTTGCCTAACCGAGCGGACGGGCTAACAGCATAGGATGAGGCATCTATTGAGGCATCTATATGGTATGCGCCAACGCCGTTGTGGATGCTCGAGACCTAGCGCCGCCTGCGTCTGTCATACAAGAGCCGTCAGGTGCAGTCTTGGCCTCTGCCGACTTCAACGGGCTAGCATCGCACCTATGCGAGTCGGACCGCACGACCGCTCCCATCCCTCCAAACGTGATCAAGCGGACTGTTCAATCGCAGCTCACGTTGTAAGGCGAAGAAGAACAGCGATGGTCCGGCGCTGTGCATATCCTGTTTATGGAGCGCTTCGATCATCGACCGCATACGTTGTTGATCTGTGGTCACCACGATCACCCGGAATGTCTTCCATCCAAACTGGTCCGCGTGGCGCGCATTGGCGTATGCAGCGACATACGCTCGCCCCTTTCGATCGAAGCTCGACTGCGTGATATCCGTGCGGGTGGCCAGCATCGTGCCGCGGTCGATCTCGACCATAAAGCAACGGCGGGAGCCGTCTGGAAACATGAGACCGAAGACTAGATCGGGAATGACGCCTATCTCGTGAGTGGTTCCGTTGTGCGCAACACCGATTCGCAACAAAAAGGGATTTGGCATTCTTCGGGTGTCTTCGGGCGAGCTCGCAATGAGCTCTTCGGAATGAATGAGCCGCACGTCCGTTCGGCTGCGCGTCGCCAGCATCAGCGACACGTAAAACTCAACGACATCCAGCTGGTGCTCAATGAAGGGCCGGCCGGCTTCATGAGTCTTCCGACCCCACTCCAGATTGATGAACTTCGTTCCGTGCCAGGTGAGACACTGCGCGCCGAGATCACCAAGCGCGTAGACCATCGGCGCCGACCCTGCGGTGGGGGGTGGTAGTCGAGCTGTGCTCGCGGCCGATCGACGTATCCGGCGTGAAACAGCCGACACAGTCGGTCATTCGTGCGATCAAGTGAGCGGCCAACGAGCGTCGCAATGTGCGTGGATCTCAAGAAGCGATAGCGCAGCAACTGCCGCAGGATCAGCACATCACCTTCCGTGACTCGAAACGGGACCGGTTCTGCCGAGCGCCGAAAGCGAGGCCGACGGATCGTCACTGACCTTGAGGTCGCATCCATAAGAGAGGACCGTACCAGATGCGACCTCGCATGCGTACGAACAGAGCCGAGCGACCAATAAAAAGTGAACAATAGCTACTGTTCGCCATCCATGCGTGTAGCAGCACATAGCAGAGCACGCGTTGTGACGTGCATCCCTGCAAGCAGTGACGACCGCGCGGGTTGGCCGACGCCCAGACACCGCCCATATATATCGCGCGACAAGGGATCGCCGCTTCAGCCCACGGAGCGCGGTCCCGCCCAAAACCCTTCGCAACCCATAAGCAATCATTGAAGTGCGATCCCTGAGTGTGGCTGGCTGAACATTGTATTCCTCTCCAAGGGTAACGGCGTTCGGAAATTCGGAAAGCCCCTCTCCAACGTAAAAGCCGCCGTATGGCGGCGTTTTGCGGTATCCTTCATCACCTTTGCCGTATCGCTCTTGCTAGCAATGTTACGTGGTTGGCCACGGGTTGCCAAAAGGTGATGAAATTTGACTAACGCTGATCGTGTGTGAGTACGAGGGTGTGTCGGAAAATGCTTGATCTTCCTGCTAAGACACCGTCGCTCGCCGCAAGCATCCTTGCTCCGCGGGTAGGTAATGGTACCTGTCGTAACGTCACGAACTCACGAACCTGCCCGACGATCGTCCCCCCAGTTCGAGCCCGACATTTTTATTGCGGTCGAATGGAGGCTGGCCCATCGAAGCTTTCTTCCACTGAGAGGCCACGATCCCCGCAATAGCCAGAGAGGTGTCGATCGAATAGGTCTCATAGCCGACAAACAAGTAGTCGCAGGTTTTGAGCTTCTCGTCGGCATCCGCGTTGTGCGTGAGAAACTTTGCAAGCTCGCCCCACGTGCTCAGGTAGCTTCCCCGAAACCCGTGGACAAGGATGACCAGCTTTTCGTTGGGCACGTCGCTTCTGCGCACGTAGGCCCAAAGCTCCTTTTGCCGGTCGAAGAATTCTCGCGTCACTTTCAAGCCCCCCGGCATTGCACGAAGGAAGTTACTTAACATACTCTGATCGATCCACCGCGTCGTTTCGATTTTCTACTCTCGGGTGTGCCGAGAACCACTTGCCCGGACTAAGGGGATCATCGATCAGCGTAAGGGGCTTCGATGTCTAGGGGCGCATTTGGTGGCGGATTCTCAATTGTCGGCATTCCGCTGTTGTCGATCGTGATGGACCCACCGCCGGCGGCCTTCTCGCTCCATTGTTCATCGCGATGGATTTGTTCGCGCTGCGCTACTGGAAGCCTTCCACGTGGTCGAAGCCGGACCTTCTGGCGGTGTTACCGGGGCTCGTGACCGGCATCGCACTCGGGTATTCACGTACGCCCATTCCGCTGCAGTTCATCGCTTCCACGTGCATCGCCCAGAACGCTTGCATTCCGCGATTGCGCTCGTTCGTGCTGATGCTAAAGCGTTGTCGGCGGCGCTTTCGCTGTCCTTTCTCTCGCTCTTCGCGGCGCTTCTCTCGACGCAATTCTACCCGATATTTCGCAAACTTGCGCGCCGCTTCTCGCTAGCGAGCACGTTGATCCAGCGCTCGAACGTTCCGTCGTCCAAACGATGCTGACGGCAAACCGAGCACGGTCTCTGGCGTCGCCCGCAAGCATGGGAAAGTGGGGAGATTGCCTCATGCTGATCGTCGGAGTGCCCGGGTGCAATTAAGCAGCGCTGCTAGAGCGGTTTCCACTTGATATGGGTCACTACTCGTATCCGGCATGTCGAAAGTAGTTCGCGCATTGCTCGGGTGCAAATGTCTTGATGAGCTTGCCGATCAGCTTCATCAGCGTTGTCACGGTGC
>NZ_JBWJZD010000061.1:0-26190 GCF_056429065.1 Bradyrhizobium sp. USDA3010 | reverse complement strand
ATGGCGAGTGTGGCGGCCCGGATGCGCGGAGGGTGGGTGTCAGCAACCGAATCCTACGCCACCTCAGCGGCTTACGCCACGCTCGCCAGCCTCTCAACAAGCCGCTGATGAATAAGACGGGCTAGCGGCCTCCCAGGCGATCGTCCTGGCGTCTGGATAGGTTGGCCCGCTTTGCCCTCCCATGCCGGGGGTAGGCCGCCATGCCGAGGGGCAGGGGAGGCTTTACGGACTGGCTGGTCGGGTGCCGTCGGTTGCGACGTCGCCAAGCTGCAGGTCACCTTCGAGTGGTGCTCGTTGGCAACATTGGGCAATTTTCTCTCGGGTTGTGACGGCTTGGTGCAGGTCGCTGCTTGCAATCGAGCCGTGCGCCGGATGATGATCTTGCCGGAGTCGGACGGCAGACAAGTGTCCTGCGCCAGCCGGAATCGATTTGTGCGTGCCCGTCAGGAAATGGATATACGACGGTAACGATTTATCACGGAACCGATTGTAAGCTCTACGACGTGCGCGGAGGTGAGTTTTTAGCGCCGAAGGCGTCCATTTGCGGGGACGGGCTCTGGATTGCGGCGAAGGGGATTGGAATGAGCGGCCGACGCATTGCGAGGAATGAAGACGGGCGGCTTCCCGCCCTGAGCGTGATCGTTCTTGGCGCTGCGCTTGCCGCATTTGGCGCGGCGGACGGCGCGGGGGCGGCTGACCGGAAAGGCTCCTCCTCGAGCGGCGTCTTTGTCAGCGAAATGAACGATGTTCAGCGCGTCAAGGTGATCGTCAACAAGTCGCGCACCTTCAGGGTCGATACAGCTTTTTCGTCCATTGTGGCGGGTTCGCCCGACGTCGCCGAGGTGAGGTCGCTGAGCGATCACGTGATCTACGTTCAGGGCAAGCAGACTGGTACCACCAATGTCATCCTGTTCGATAATTCGATGAAGCAGATCGGCATCCTCGATGTCGAGGTCACGATCGATACCAGCAATCTGCAGCAGAGCATCCTGTCCAGCACCGGCACGCGGGGCATTCGCGTTTCCGCCGCGGAGGGCCAAGTAGTGTTGAGCGGAACGGCCGCGGATGCGGTCGCCGCCGAGCGAGCCATGGCGATTGCCACTGGCACCGTCCCGAAGGGCGGCGTCGTCGTCAACGCCATGAACGTGGCGGCGCCGCAGCAAGTCATGCTGGAGGTACGCTTCCTCGAGGTCGCGAGGTCCGCTGGCCGCGAATTGGGCGTGAACCTCTATGCCGGCAATGGCAACCTCACGCAGGTTGGAAATAGCGGCACTGCGGGCCGTCCTTTCCCATCATCTACCCCCCAAGGTGTTCCTGTTCTAGCCACCGCGTCAGGGCTAATAGGTAACGCAACGCCGTTCGGTAGCCTCTTAACGAATGTGCTGAGAACGAGTAATGGTACGTCGGTCGATCTGTTGCTGCAGGCACTGGAGACGAAAGGGCTGGTGCGCAGCCTGGCCGAGCCCAACCTGATGGCGTTGTCGGGCGATTCAGCGCGCTTCCTGGCGGGTGGCGAATTTCCGGTGCCGGTAGCCTCCAACACTACGAACGGCTTTCCCACCACCACCATCGAATTCAAGAAGTTCGGCGTCGAGTTGGGCTTCGTACCCACCGTTCTGTCGCGCGGCGTCATCAATCTTCGGGTCGAGCCGTCGGTCAGCGAGCTCGATTTCACCAATGCCGTAACGATCTCTGGAACGGTGGTTCCGGCCTTGACCAGCCGCAATGCTCGGACCACGGTTGAATTGCGCGACGGCCAAAGCTTCGCGATCGCTGGCCTGCTCCAGACCCGCAACACACAGGATGTCCAGCAATTGCCCTGGATCGGCTCGGTGCCCGTCATCGGTGCGTTGTTCCGAAGCGCATCTTATCAGCAGAAAGAGACGGATCTGGTGGTCATCGTGACACCGCATCTGGTCGCGCCGGCGGTCCCGGGGCAAACCCTCGCGTCGCCCCTCGATTCGCGATTGCCCGCAAATGATGTCGACTTCTTCCTCAACGGCCAGATGGAAGTCAAAAAGCGCTACAATGACTACGTCAATTCCGGCGGTGACGTCAAAGGTCCCTACGGGCACATCATCGCCCCCGATGTCCGAGTATCTGCGCCGCCCGCGGTTGCAACCGACCAGCCCGTAGTCAAGACGCTCAACTGAAGGACGACCGATATGACATGCACGGCGTTGCTCGCGGTTTTTACGCTCGGGGCTTGTAACGGCTTGGCCGGCAATGACGAAATGGATCGCTACTTCCAGCGTTCGGATACCATCACCTTAAGTGCTGGCAACGCGAAGGAGGTCAATGCCGCGACCCACACGATCCATCCCTGGCCGAGCTACGTCGGCGATCGCCGGATCGTTTCTCAGGCGGCGAAGACCAATGGTGCTATCACGCGTTATCGGGCCGGTAACCAACCGCGTGATCCGCTGCCGGCGTTCGGAGGGGATGCTCCAGGGTCGGGGCACCTTCCAATGGGAGCTGGGGGCGCAGTGGCAGCGACCGTCGACGCAGGTGGCAGCGTGAGCTTGGGGACCGGCGTAGCCACAGTAGGCGCCCGATCTCAATGAAATTATGCTGCAACCGGTAGCAGCAAGGCTTAAAGCGACGTTACTCGGTTCGCGTTGGACGCTGGGGTCTTCCAGGGCAGGGAGTTCAAAGAGCGTCTCTCATTTCGACTGGTGCATGTGGCTTGCCGGTAACACGTCTCTAACCGCGCCTGTGCTAGCGTAGAAATGATATTTCAAGCTGTAATAATTGGGGCGGGGATTCGTGGCTATGCGGCGCATTCTTTTTTGGCTGGCTAGCGCCTTCCTGGCTACAGCCTTGGCGGCTTGCGATACGGTGCAAGAATATACTGTGCGTGATGCCGCTGTCGTTGCGCCCGGCCCTCCAGCCGGTCCTGACCCTGTGCAGGAGCCGACCGACGTCAAATATTATCCGTCCGATGAACCTGTTCGGATGGGGTTGGAGCACTACAATCGCGGCAACTTCGGACTTTCCCAGCGCTATTTCAAGGAGGCAGTCGAAAAGGCCCCGAAAGACCTCACCGCCTGGATCGGGCTCGCAGCGAGCTACGATCGGTTGCGCCGTTTTGATCTCGCCGATCAGGCCTATGCGCAAGCGATTCGGCTGGGCGGTGAAACCGTTCAAGTCCTGAACGATCAGGGATATTCGTATATGCTGCGAGGCAATCTGACTGCGGCGCGGCGAAAGTTTGAGAAGGCGTATTCGCTCGACCCAGGCAACCCGGTCATCGCCAACAACCTCGAGCTTCTCAATGGCAGCCGGCGGTTCATCGAAAGGCCGCCGAATAATCAGCCATGAGACTTTCCATTATTCGTTTGATTTTTTATTGATATGGCCGAAAACGCGTGCCCTGCGCCGGGTAACAATTAAGGCAACCTAAACGTTTCTGACGTATGCCAGACGAAGGTTTTTTTGACCTACTGGCTTTCGTATCATGAACCGTCTTTTCAGGTTGCAATTCCTCGGACCGTTCGCGCTCTTTGTCGCTACGCTTTGCGCCGAACTGGCTGCGCGCGCTCTTCAATATGCCCCCAGCTCCGAACTTCTCTGGTTCATCAACCTGAAGATCTTCGGCATCTTTCAGCGAAGCGACGCGCTCTTGAGCTACATCGTCACGATTGACGGGTTTCAGTTCTTCGGGATTGCGCTTCCGATTTTCCTGCTGGCCTGCCTTGGGCTCGCTGGCAAGTCCAGGCTGCCGTTCACGGTCGCAACCCATTTGAGCGTTCTCTATGCGGGCTTTTTGGTCCTCGCCTGGCAGGCCGGCGTACCGACCACTGCGCAGGCATCGCTCGGACCCGTTGCGGTCCCATCGGGCGCCGGCCTGTACCTGATGGCGACGATTTTGGGGACTTGCGGTCTGTCCTTTGCGATCACGCACCTTCTCTATTTCCTTCACGTGCGACGGGAAATAAGCGCTTTGGTAGGTTGGTTGCGTACCATCTCGTCTCGTCCAACAACCGCGTGATCTTCAGCTACGCCGACAAACTGCCGCGCGAATAGAATCCCTGAGTTACGCCATTGCTGCGCTCGCCGTTGGGAAAAAGGCGGGCCGCAAAATGTCGGCGGAAAATGCGGTCGACGCGGAGGGCGTCAAGCTCGGAAGCGATGCTTTTGATCTCCCTGATGAGCACGAGTCGTTCGGCCTGCGCGGCATTGAGCAAGCCCTCGAACGAGAAAGGAAGACCTCAAGCGCCCGGACGTAGACGCAGACGTCCGTGTTGATTGCTGATCGAAATCGTACGACGCCAGACGTGCCTCGATTTCGGTCGTGGCCCGGCATCTCGCTAGGCTGCCCCACCGTCATTAAAGCTGCCAACGTCGAGAGGGCGACGCAATCCAGGGAGAGACCTCTGCGATGACCAGTTGGTCGCTGTTAATCCGTGCCACTCCCGCTCGGGTGGGCTTCGACCTCATAATTTCGATCAGTACGACAACGGTGAGCATGCCGGCAATAAAACTGAGGACGGCAACTGCCCAGACTGAGCGGTTCATTGAAATTCCCATAAAATAAAGGGCCAGCGTATCCCAACGCTGGCAGGCAGGAAAGTGCGTATCGACTCGCGTTCTATCGCTCCCAGCGCGATAGCTCGGAGCTAAGGTGAGCCCGCCGTGAAGCGCCTGGCCTGTATCGATTGCTCGAGGGTCTGTGGCCGATAGGCCCAGTATGCTGTCCGGCCTAGTTATAGGCATTCATGAAATCGGCAAGGTGAGCTTCGAACTGACCAATGCAGCGCTCTTTGCTCTTCCTTGGGTTCAGGTTTCTCCGAAAGATGGCGCCGCTGCCGGTCGAGTTTGAGGTGTTGGCACCGCCTCCCCTGATGCTCCCCGGCGAACGGCTTGATCATTACCACGCGCTACGCCAGGCGATCTTTCGCTGATTTGGCGCCGTGGTCTGCCATCGAATGGCTATTCGCGATCGACGTCGCCGCGGTTCCGCCTCCACCTATGCACGACCATCTCTATGAATAGCCGATCGACGATCGGGCGGTGCTCTGCGTTCTAATCCTTGACAGCGGACATCAGAGCGTTGTTCAGCGGCCACCTTCCGGATGACGGAGTGATCTGCGAGTCTGCGGTTCGGTTTGGACCGTTTAGGCTTAGAATGGACACAGTGCATAGTGCTATCACGGAGCCGGTGCGGCGGCTTGAGGTCTTCACCGGAGCCGGCCGCCGGCGGAAGTGGAGCGATGAGGACAAGGCGCGGATTGTTGCGGAGATCGTGGCGAGCGGCGACTCTGTCTGTTCGGTAGCCCGACGGCATGGATTGTCACCGCAGCAGTTGTTTGGCTGGCGACGTCAGTTGCGAGAAGGAGCAGGCGGTCATTCCGAAATAGAAGAAGTACAGTTTGTGCCGGCGGTGGTGGATGCCGCGGTGCCGGCACCGTGGCGCCTTGCCGATGCACCTGCCGCGGATCGAGGTCGTCGTCGACATCGAGGGCAAGACCTGTCCCTGTTGCCAGGGCGAGTTACACCGGATCGGCGAGGATAGAAGCGAGCGGCTGGACCTGGTCCCGGCGCAGTTCCGGATCCTCGTGACCCGGCGTCCCAAATACGCCTGCCGGGCTTGCGAGGACGGGGTCATGCAGGCGCCGGCCCCGATTAGGCTGATCGAGGGCGGATTGCCGACCGAGGCCACCGTCGCCCACGTCCTGGTCTCTAAATATGCCGATCACCTGCCGCTCTACCGGCAGGCGCAGATTTACGCCCGCCAGGGCATTGAGCTCGATCGTTCGACGCTGGCGGACTGGGTAGGACAAGCTGCCTTCCACCTGCGTCCGCTGCATGATCGTCTGCTCGGCAAGCTCAGGCAACGGCCAAAGCTGTTCGCCGACGAGACGACGATGCCGGTGCTCGATCCCGGCCGCGGGCGCACCAAGACCGGTCAGCTCTGGGCCTATGCAGCGGACGACCGGCCGTGGGGCGGTGCCGATCCGCCGGGCGTTGCCTATGTCTATGCCCCCGATCGCACAGCCGATCGGCCGATCGCCCATCTCGCAGGCTTCGAAGGGATCCTGCAGGTCGATGGCTGTGCCGGCTATGGCAAGCTCGCCGAGCGTGGCGATGTCCAACTTGCATTCTGCTGGTCGCACATGCGACGTAACTTCTACGAACTTACCACACCCGGTCCCGCGCCCATTGCCAGCGAGGCGCTCAAGCATATCGCCGAGTTCTACGCCATCGAAAGGGACATCCGTGGTCGCGGCGCTGAGGAGCGCCGTCTCGTTCGACAGCAGAAAATCCGGCCGCTGGCGGAAGCCTTCGAGCGATGGCTCCGCAAAGCTCGCGTTGATCAGCCAAAAGGGCAAGTTGGCCGACGCCATTCGCTATGCGCTCTCACGCAGGGAGGGCCTGACGCGCTTCATCAATGACGGCCGCATCGAGCTCGACAACAACGTCGTCGAGCGCTCGATCCGTCCGATCACGCTGAACCAAAAAAATGCGCTGTTCGCAGGCTCCGACGGCGGCGCCGAGCACTGGGCCACCATCGCCACCCTGGTCGAAAGCTGTAAGCTGAACGACGTCGATCCGCTCGCTTACCTGACCGACGCCCTCACCAGGATCGTCAACGGCCATCCAAACAGCGACATCGATCAGCTGCTTCCGTGGGCCTATTGTCGTCAAGACCTCAAAGCTGTGGCCTGAGAACGACGCTTACATTGAACCGGCAAAGTAATTCATAGCTCATTCTCATATGTTAGTGTTTTGGCTGCGTGGACCGCTGCTAGCCCTAAGACACTAGCTTCAAATCTCAGCGTAGAAGTGGTTAAATCCTCATGAGCATACGTGGTCGTCATGTGATCGCGGTCGGGGTTTCGGAGGTCTAGCGGAATGAGCATCTTCAACAAGCAGGGAAACCTTGTTCCGATCCATGCTGATAACGCAAAGACACGGGATTGGCTTATCTTGTTGGAAGCGGCGACTATCGTAGGTCATCAACGCGAAAAGCTCAGAGTTGCGCTTACAACGCAGGAGCGTAAGCTCGTCAAGAGGCGGAAGTTTTTTGGTAGGACCGAGTACTATTTGGTTGTCGATGGCTATGATCCGCGGATACACGCGCTATATTTCTGTCCCCAACTCTTTAGGAACGAGGGCGGCACGCTCGTTCCTCTGACTGGGGCCGAGATTGGGCAGTTGATGGCGCAAGCCCTTGAGGGAGGAGCTATCGAAAAAATGCCTTGGTATGAACCAGCCGAAAGCCTGCCAAAAGAACCGATCATAAAGGCGGCGCCCGAAATGGAATTTGACAGCCTGGTTGTAGATACCGCGGGCCCGAAAGTGAAATCTGCGTTGCGGGCCGTATCTCTCTCCGATAAAGAAAGCACGAATAAGTAGTTATTTTAACTGCGATCGATCGCGCACCTTGAGTGATTCTTAGTCGGGGTCTCGAAGCGGCCATCCAACACTTTGCCAACCAGCATTGCCACTTGGTCGACCCAAGCGTCTCCAATCGCGGTGCAACATCACAGCAACCACCGGCCCTCAAATCGACGAGCCTGTATGGCAATGCCGGCAACGACATCCTGTGTGGCGGTGACTCTACGGCGGCGATGGCGACGACCAGCATGTATGAACGAGCTGAAGATCGATTGAATTATGCGAGCGTAAAAGGAAGTGCGCATCGGCACTAGCTAGAAGAACAAATAAACTTGGCGCCTCCGACACGTAGATATCACCAACGAGCAAAATTCAGTCCTCTATCACCAGACCTGACGGAAAGTAAGCGAGCAACATTCCGTCAGGTGGGCCGTACTTCCAGAAGCGCGCAGCCCGGTGAAAGCCGTCGATCAATATCGGAAAGCTGAACGAGCGACCAAACGTGATCGGATCTGTGGGAAATTCATAGCTCGTTCCTTTGGGAAGTACGCTTCGAGGATCGTCGAGATCGACGCTGATCGTTGTCATGTATTCCTCGAACGAAACAAAACGTCCCTCGCTTTCGGGATGCCATACATTCGGTGGCACGAACATCGAGCCCAACCTCGCTCGCCCGACCTTAACGACGTCAAACGAAATCACGCCGGTCAGAAATGCGAGCAGGACCGGCCGAGCGCACGCGGTACCCAAGGCGAGTTCATACTGCTCGTCCTCAGAGAGCTGCTCGAATGAAGTCCCGCTTGATCGCTTCGCGACGAGATGCCCTAGATCCGAATAGTGTCGGGCGGCCGGAGAATCCGTCAACTCGCTGTAACCCCATCGGGCTTGAACTTCCAACAGGGGTACATTTTGCAGTCTCAAACCGTTCCCCTTGCTTCTACAGGTGTCACACGAAACTGTTTTTTGCCTATGCTCAATGGCCGAGCGGCATCGATGGGATTTGCGACTACCTGGTCTTCAAGCGGTCGCTGACACCTTCGTCGCGCTGGACGACGAGGGGCGGCACACAAACAAAACTGCGCATAGCTTGGTAAGCAGTGTTCATCGCCCCGTCGATCCCCTGATCCTCGATTACGATCGGTGTTCCAGGAAACGGGATGAGCTGCTTCTTGAGAGGCAACACAGCACTCAGGAGGCGGCTCGCTCCGCGTGGGCTAATCGAGTATGCCTGCGTTCCGAAGGCGTGTCTGAGCCGGTGGGGACGATAAATGGGTCGGCCGTCCGAGGTATCGCTCCAGGTAAAAGGTTCGGTTCGATCGTAAAATCGAAGTTCTGCAGCTGAAAATCCGAGATCGATCCAAAGAAAAAGCGGATCGTAAACATAGCCCCATAGGATCACGTCCCAGTCGGCGGGAAGTTGTGCCAACACGGCCGATCGATGCTCATCGAACGCGGGATGGCAAAGGGCGTCGTCCTCGAAAACCGTCATAGGTTGATCCTGAGACGCGGCATTTTGCCAAAGTTGGATGTGAGAGAGTGCGCAACCCAAGGCTCCGGCACTGTAATCAAGTCCGGAGGCGATTAGCCCCTGTCTTTCGAGCTGCGAGCGATCTAGCTTGCTCCCATCGATCGCGGAGACTCGTTTAAATCTGCCTAGGTGGGCATTGCGGGTTCTGAACTTTTCCCAGCGACTGGTGCTTTGGTCCAAGTTGAGTACACAAATCTCATCCGTTGATTGCGTGGCCTTTTTGGGTCGGCCAGGAACGCTTGCTTCCTGCGCGAGCAAGAACGAACCGAGGCCATCTGCAATGATCGAGCGCGCCACGACCTCTGCGCCGACCGAATTTAGGTGAAATTCATCCTGATAAATATCGGAGCGGTTGGCCAGCTTCGCTTCTAAATCGCACAAGGTGTGCCCAGCCGCACGAGCGGCCGCGCGAGTCGTCTCGTTGACGGATGCGCGAGTTCTGGTCACTGCTGGGTTGACCCCTTCGCCTTGCAAATGGGGAATGGTCGCGAACCAAAGCTCGATGCCAAAGGATCGAGCGGCGAGCGAAAAGAGATCTAGCAGCCGACGACGATCCGTGAAGTTCGGAGCGGGAAGCAGACTATGGTCCCGCCACGAGTTGTTTGTGTTGAGGTCAACGATCGGCTCGAGCCAGCAGTCATGACTCCAGAAGCTAGCCCCCAGGCTCGCCACATCGACGTCGACAATTCCCGTCATCAGAATGACGAGGTCGGGCTTGAGCGGTATGATCTTGTTGAGAAACAGATTCAACATGTGGAGGGTTGTCGCTCCACTGTAGCCACCGTTTCTTACTATGACATCTAGAGCACTCTCACTCCGCAGAATCGTCTCGAGTTTGGCGCAAAACCGTTCATCGGGGTCGAGATACATGCCCTCGACCACGCTGTCGCCGAGAACGATCACTGTTCGAGCCGCCGTATCCGAAGACTTGGATCCGCGAATGAAGCCGAAGGCGTCGGTCTCCATGAGATATGGCTTCCGGACGAGTGTATGCTTTCGGCTTTCGACGTACTCATCTGAAGGGGTGTGAGACAAGGATACGTTCGCTGGATATTCCTTCAATCGTATCGTCCTTTTTCCATTGCCAGCCGGAACAGTCTCCTTTCTCGGTGTCTCCTGTGAGGGTTTTGCTACAAGTTCTCCAGCGATCAGCGGTCGAATTGCCTCCCCATCGGATGCGAACGTCAACCATCCGTAAATCTCGCGAGTGTCCAACGTTTGCGAAATGCCCGCGCGACGCGCGCTATGGGAAAATATGACATATTCATACCGGCCCGAACCATCATCGTAGGTCAGTTGCGGTATGGCGTCTGCGCGAACCAGATATGTGCAATGGACGACAGGTACCTCGTAGAGCCCTGGCGAGGAGCGGCTCAGGATAATGTTGTATTCGTCGCTGGGTAGAAAATATCCGTTCGCGTCGATCTTTTGATGGTAGTTTGAGTACAGCGGTCTGTCCCCGTCTACGCATTTGAGTAGCGGCGCTACGATCGGACGATTCAAATCTACGAGGCTTCGTAGGGTGAGGGGGCGCAGATAATTGTCGACGTCGACCACGAGATAGTAGTCGCACCCCAGGGCCAGAGTCCGGTTCATGCTGTGCTGGCGAATTCGACCCAGCACGGAGAAGCGAGTGGCATTCCACTCGTGGTCGGCAAAGTCCTGGACGCGTTCCGATACGTCGCTGTCGTCAAACTCTACGTGCGAGTATCGCGGTCCGACACGTTTGAGCCAGTCTCGGAGAATTTGGCCGGTGTCATCTTGATTGTTGTTGGTCCGGATGTGAATCGCAATTCGATCCGGCGGATAGTCGAGCGCCTCAATGCATTCCAGGAATAATGGCAGATGGCCAGCCTTGTTTTTAGCGAGAATTGCAATCAGCACCTTGGGAAGAAGACGCGCTGCGCCGGGCTGCCTGGGCACATCCGCAGGCTTAACCTTTTCGGAAATCTGGTCTTTCGCAAAACGCAGATTGTCTTCTACGCGTTTCCTCAGACCTTCATCGATTGATGGAATTTGAAGGATGCGACAGCAGGCGTCGATGCAGCCTTGATAATCGCCAGACCAATAGGCATTAACCGAGAATTCGTCGAGGAGCCCGAATTCATAAATCCATTCTTCGGCGAACAGCGCTCCAATAGGCATCGGCAAGTCTATGCCACGGCGAGCGAAGTCAGCTCCCTGCTTGTTGCGGCCCTTTAGACGGCAATAACGGCTGGCTCCGTGTAACGCTTCAGCTCTCGCGGGCTGGGATTCGCTGGCTCGCTGAAAAGCCGCAATGACGTCCTCTTCAGGATGGGCAAGAGCTTCCTTAATCCGCGCCGCACCATAAAGGGAGATGAAGACCTCCTCCTGCCAGAAGCCCATTTCAGCTCGGGCCAGGTAGTAGGTGAGTGCCTTCTCCGGCTCATTGCAGTCACGATAGCTCTGAGCAAGGTAGAACGTATAACGAGAGCGGAGGAACGGGTCCGTCTCGTTCTGCAGCGCGCTCTCTAAAAGCGCAGCATCTTTGCGGTATTTCTTGGGATCTTGGCTGCGCGCACCGCCGCCGCCGATCTGGATCGCAAAGCCGGAGGCGGTCTCCCGACCGTGGGCATCGCCCGGCGCCTCCAAGAACTCGTGCAGGACGCCCCGAAAATAGAATTCCTTTCTGTTGCTGCATATGTGTGGTCGATAGTGACGGATACCGTTGTGGTTGATCGTCACGTCATAGAGGTCTGCGGTCATGCCGGACTTGAAGGCGGCGACGTCAAATCCCGGCTCGATGGTGAGCACGTCGTCGGCGTCGATGATGAGGGCATAGTCGACGTCCGGGTTGCGGCGCAGGCAAGCGAGCACATGCGATCGGTTGTACGCGAAATCCCGCCAGGGTTCGTCGATGACTTCGCCTGCCAGTCCATTTCTGTCGAGCCACTGTCGTATGACGTCCTGCGTGCCGTCGGTTGATCCAGTGTCTTCGATCAGCACATAGTCGACCATGGGTCGGACGCTATCGAGGCAACGGCCAATGACCGCCGCCTCGTTCTTGACGATCATGCATAGGCCGATCGACTTTCCCTTTCGCGGTAACAATCCAGACTCCTTAACCACGGGCTCTTTGTTTCTGCGTGCATTCTCGGACGGGGGGGGAGGCGGTGCAGCGGAAACCGCGGCCGATGACGTCGGATCACTCTCAAGTGCGGCACGGACCTCGGCCGCATCGATCGAGGCGATCCAGGATTCGCTGTCGGCGACCCCGTAAGATACGAGCAAGCGACGGCCGTCGGGATGCCAAGCCAGACCAGCCGCGAATTCGACCCCTTTGTTCTTGAAATAGAACGGGCGACTAAGCCGGCGCAGACCATTGTCGCGATCGAACCAGACAAAGCGATGCTGATAGAATCTTCGACCGGTCTGCCACTGAACTTCGTGAACGAGCGCGAGCCAGCCATCGTCAAATTCAACGAGTTGCGTTCCGCCTCGGAAATGCTCGACGGCAAAGTCAGCAACGCTTTCTAAGACGACGTCGCCCCTGTCGTTTACGATTCTGGTTGGGTCGCAGGAGTAGACGAAACGTAGACTAGCGTCGTTGGCTTGCGGCATCCAGTTCTTCTCGTGGCGTCGTGGACCCTCACGACGTAGTACGCGCCACTCAGCGAGCCGGATTTCGGAGCTGCTTTGCTGTTCAACTCGGGCGATCAACTGCTCGCACCAGCCTGCAGCATTCAGCTCTCGCACGCAAGCGGTGCCCCACAGCGAGCCATTCCAACTGAACAGTCGGATATCCTCAAGTCCTTGCACTTCCTCGAATTGGGCTTTTGGGAAATCGGCTGGCGGCAAGATCTCGGCCGCCGATTGAACTCCAAGCTCCGTATTGAGCCGTAGGAGAAAGTTGCGCGTTCTGACGGGAGTATCGCTGTCCGTTTCATAGGTGCCGTCTTCGAGCAAACGGAAATTCACCGCGCGCTGCACGAGATAGAGGTCGTCTCCATGACGCGAAACGGAAGGATTGGTCAGCCGGTAGCCTGGGGGCGCGTCGTAATCCACCGGGCGGGTAGAAAAAGATGCAAAGAGCGTTTGCGCTGGCTGGAGGTAAAAAAACAGGTTCGTCCGGGCGAGGTCACGGGGACCGTCCGGAATTGCGCGGTTAAGCGCTAGGCCATTGCAGATCGAGAATCCCCGATCCCAGCGAGCCGTGTCCTGACTGTAGTTTGCAGCAATTGAAAATTCCTCACGTAGACCGGTCTGATAAACGTCGCTTTCGATGAAAAGGATGTCGTTCTCAGGCGTTGGTATCGAAAGTCCACGCTCGGAAAAAGGGAGGCTCGTCTCATGCATCCCGCGTTCCCGATAGTACCGTGCGAGATCGTAGAGCGGCTCAGCGCGTGCCGGCCGTTGCTTGAACGCCTCAAGCGCCTTGCCGACAAACCCGTCTTCATCACCTAGGTCTCGCAGGCAGCGCGCGTGCTGCAGCCGTGCCATCCACGCCTCTTCGTCCCATCCTCCCATATCCGCGCGCTTGGCAAAGGTCGCAGCGGCCTCGGCGTGTCGGCCGGCATCTCGATAGGACCACGCGAGGTAGAACCGGTACCGGGTGTTGTCGGGCTCGCTTTCGAGGGCAGCTTCGAGCAGTCGAATATCTCGCTCCGATTTGTCGCCGCGGTTCGCTCCACTGGCGTGATCGAGATACCAGGCGCCCTGCAATTCCGTGACCTCTCCGGGGACGTCGACGTATTCGTGCGTGACTCCAACATATCTCGAGCCGCTGTCACGCCGCACCAATCGCGTATTCCAGTAGCTCAATCCCCCCGACGCGCGCTGCAAGAGGCGGTAACCGGGGCCGGTAAGGGTTTTGCGAAAGTCGGCGTCGTCGACAATGAACTCCATATCTGCGTCGTTGAACAGGACGTAGTCGAAATCAAGCTTTGAGGCGCAGGCACGATCAAGCGCGTTGTTTCGGGCCTGCCCGAAATCGTGGAAGGGAATTGTATGGAGTTCGCCCGGAAGATTCCGCCGGGCAAAGAATGTTCTGATGAAGTCCTGTGTGCCGTCGGACGAGCCAGTATCGCAGATGACCCAGCAAGTGATGTGGTCAGCGACTGCCGCCAGGCAGCGCTCGAGATTTGCCATCTCGTTCTTAACGATCATGTTCAGGCAAATGCGTTTGTTTTCTACCACCGCCGAACTTTTTTGGTTGCTGCAAGCAATTGCGAAAAGCTTAAATTAGATGAAAATTGATCTGTGGGACGCGCGAGGGTGACGCGGATCTTTGGTTCCATCAGCGGACCTCACTGAAAGCGCTCACAACTTAGCTGAAAATGTTCGGGCAGCAAATTCAGCAGGTTGTCGGCCTTAATGCGACATCAACTCGCTGCTTCATGGAACTCGTTATGAAATAATTTGACTTAAGTCGTGTTAGATTCTGAATTTTCTTGCGCTGTTTTTCCCAATCTGCTTATGCTTAAAGAATAGTTAATTGTCGCGGTCCGTCTGCGCTTCAGGCGGGGGTATTTGGAATGACGTTCAATCTTGGAATGTGGTCGTCGGTTCGTTGCTGATGGCTTAAGTGAGTGTAGCGAGCAACCACCCAAGGTTGAATCACTGTTTTGAAGTTGGTTCGAGGGCGATCTCCGGACGTACGTGCTCCGGGTGTCGACCTCGTCCGTACGTTGGGTGGTATCGTATGGTTAAGTCACGTCGAGCCGACAAGTCGGCGATTTCCCACAGCATTCCGTCCATTGCACCTCCGATAACGGCGCTAGGCGTTGCCAAGTATGCAGGGCTTCTCTCTGCGGGCATCTCTAACGAGATCCTGGTGACCGGATCGTTGCCGCGAGGCGAGACCACCCAAAACGTGACCTACTTCGTCGTCGACCAAGCTACGAAGACGATCGTTTCCCAGGTCATTCTGCCGGATGCGTCCGATCGCTTTAACGCGGTTGAGATGCGAGTAAAGGTCGGGCGCTATGTGAGCGCCTACGACATCGGCACCTTTAACGCGAACGGAGAGTTTACGGTTTGCCCGTTCCTGTCCGTCCGCAGTTCGCTGAATCTATCACCACCTGGCGGACCGAGCAGCGGATGATTTAACCGCGCTACGGGGAAGTCTGCATTTTGATTTTGGGTCGAGGCGGCACTCCGCGATCGGCGCGATGTGAATTGTTGTGAGCTAAAACAGGATCAATTTCATGGCCCACAAGTCAGAGCTTCTGTTCGTCGATCCATTCGTCCCCGATCTGAATACACTGCTGGAAAATCTGCGACCCGAGGTTCGGGCGGTCGTACTCGATTGCGAAAGGCCCGCGGCGAAGCAGATGGCGGAAGCGCTGAGTGGCGCTGAACGGCTGGACGCGATCCATGTTGTCGCGCATGGCGCACCGGGCCGGGTGGTCTTCAGTTCAGGAGAATGGTCGTCGGCGACGCTGGCAGGCGATAAGAGTGAGCTTGCAACGATCGGCCGAGCACTCAAGCAAGGCGGCGAGTTGCGCCTGTGGAGCTGTCGGACCGCGCTCACGGACGAAGGCGACCGTTTTCTTGAAGCGCTCGAGGATGTAACCGGCGCTGTTGTTCATGGGGCCAGCACCTTCATCGGTGCTGAAACGCTCGGTGGCAGTTGGACGCTCAATTCCAGGAGCAACGCCCGTTCTTCGGAAGCTCCGATGACCGCGCTCGGCTCGCAAAGCTATCAAGGTTTGCTCGCCGCAGTTTTGACGCTCACTGGCACGATCGGAAACTCAGGTCCGCCCGTAACCAACAACACATTCTATGTGGTTGATCTCAGCACCTTTACAATCGTTTCCTCTTTTCAACTACCATCAAAGGGGTTTGGCGCGGGCACGGGTAATGTCTCGGGCTTCAACGTTGAGACCCTGCTCCCGAGTGCGACGGGGACCTACGGAGTATACTACAACTCTAACGGGAACGACTACATCTCGGTCGCAACCATCACGAACGGGGTGTTCTCGGGCGGTGGTGCGGCGAATGGCGATACATTCACGTCCGGAAGCGTTTCGACCTCGCTAGGTGCGACTGGCGCGACCGGAGCGACGGGCGCAACCGGTGCGACGGGAGCCACCGGTGCCAGCGGCGCAACCGGCGGTACGGGGGCAACCGGAGCCACCGGCGCGACGGGTGCCACCGGCTCGACGGGTGCAACGGGTGCTACCGGTGCCACCGGTGCCAGCGGCGCAACGGGCGGTACCGGCGCTACAGGTGCGACTGGAGCCAGCGGTGCAACTGGCGGTACGGGGGCAACTGGAGCCACCGGCGCGACGGGTGCCACCGGTTCGACGGGTGCTACCGGCGCAACCGGAGCCACGGGTGCGACTGGCGCGACGGGCGACACCGGCGCAACCGGAGCCACAGGTGCGACCGGCGCAACGGGCTCGACCGGGGCCACGGGTGCCACCGGCTCGACGGGTGCAACGGGAGCCACCGGCGCAACCGGAGCCACGGGCTCGACGGGAGCTACCGGAGCGACGGGTGCAACCGGTTCGACCGGTTCAACGGGCTCGACCGGAGCAACTGGTGCGACCGGCTCGACGGGTGCAACGGGAGCGACTGGTCGGACCGGCGCCACGGGTGCCACCGGCAACACCGGTGCAACGGGCTCGACCGGTGCAACTGGACGTACCGGCGCAACGGGTGCGACCGGACCAACAGGGCCTACCGGTCCGACGGGCCCGCAAGGCAACACTGGTGCAACTGGTCGTACTGGAGCAACGGGAGCGACGGGCTCAACAGGCGCCACCGGTTCGACGGGGGCAACCGGACGCACGGGCGCAACCGGATCGACCGGAGCCACAGGTGCGACCGGCGCCACGGGTGCGACAGGAGCAACGGGCTCGACTGGGGCCACGGGTACCACCGGCTCGACGGGGGCAACGGGAGCCACTGGCGCAACCGGAGCCACGGGCTCGACCGGTGCAACTGGAGCTACAGGTGCCAGCGGTGCGACGGGAGCTACCGGAGCGACGGGTGCCACCGGTTCGACGGGAGCTACTGGCGCGACCGGAGCCACGGGTGCCACTGGTTCGACGGGTGCAACGGGAGCTACTGGCGCGACCGGAGCCACGGGTGCGACAGGTGCCACCGGAGCGACGGGTGCGACCGGCTCGACGGGTGCAACGGGAGCTACTGGCGCAACCGGCGCGACGGGTGCCACCGGTTCGACGGGAGCAACAGGTGCGACCGGAGCCACTGGCGCGACCGGAGCCACGGGTGCCACCGGTTCGACTGGTGCAACAGGAGCTACTGGCTCGACCGGAGCGACGGGTGCGACCGGCTCGACTGGTGCAACCGGAGCAACGGGCTCGACCGGAGCGACGGGTGCCACCGGTTCGACGGGTGCAACGGGCTCGACCGGCGCCACCGGAGCAACGGGTGCGACCGGCTCGACGGGGGCAACCGGGGCTACTGGTGCCACCGGCTCAACGGGAGCAACGGGCTCGACTGGAGCCACAGGTGCGACCGGCTCTACAGGAGCAACGGGAGCTACAGGAGCTACAGGAGCGACTGGAGCCACGGGTGCGACCGGCTCGACGGGAGCTACAGGAAAGACGGGTGATCCTGGTGCAACCGGAGCAACGGGCTCGACCGGAGCGACGGGTGCCACAGGTGCGACCGGAGCAACGGGCTCGACCGGAGCCACGGGTGCAACGGGTTCAACGGGCGCCACCGGATCGACGGGAGCCACCGGTTCGACCGGAGCCACCGGTTCGACCGGAGCAACAGGCTCGACGGGTGCAACCGGCCCGAAGGGGTCGACCGGAGCGACCGGCTCGACTGGTCCGCGTGGTCCGACGGGTCCGACCGGTAGTCACCGTCACCATGGTCATACCGGTCCGACGGGTCCAACGGGTGGCACGGCCGGAGCGACGGGCTCGACGGGAGGCGCCGGAGCGACTGGTGCTAGCGGTGCGACGAGTGCTGGTGGTGCGACGGGGTCGACAGGCTCGGGAGGTGCAACGGGAACGACTGGTCATCAAGATCAGTCATCGCTGACCACGACGATCAACTCCGACACGACCGTTGGAACGTTGAGTCCGGTGCTGCTGCGCTTGGAGGCTGCAGTTGCGGACCTGGCGCTTGCAATGGCTGGAGGTTCGATGAACGGCCAGCAGTTGCAAGCCGATCTCACGACGATCAAGAGCTTGGCCCAGACGCTGTTGTCCCGCATGGGCAACACAGATGGCGGCTCAGCTTTCGATCAGAGCCGTCCGGGCGGTGCCGGAACGATGGGTCAATTCGATCAATCAAATAGGCCCAACCTCAACCTGCCGAAACACGACTCTTAGGGTCGGCGGCTGACGAAGTGACGAACGAGGAAGCCATGGATCGCTTATCCCTGGCTTCCTCTCCGATCAAGGCCCGGAATAGCCGATGGTTGGCACTACCATGATCGACCGCCGACGCTTCCTCGCTCTCGTGGGCAGTGCGGCGGCTGTCTTGGTTGAGAGCAGAAGGTCTTTCGGGCGCGAGATCGCTCCGACAGAAAGCCTCCTGAGTGCTCCGGTCGAATTGTCGGGCGATTGGCATGCAGCACCGAACGACGCGGTGATGCGTGTGCTCACCCGGATCCGCGAAATCGATCTGTCAGGACTGCGATTGCTGTCGGATCGGCAACCCAAGAAGCTACGTATCGAAAATCAGGGTGAAGGTGCGCCCGCGATCTGGCTGCATAGCGATCAACCTGACATGGCATCCATCATCGTGAACGTCGGCTATGCCGATTGGTGTAGGCTCGCCTATCAATTCGGTCACGAGCTTGGGCATGTCTTGAGCAACAGCTGGCAGCTCTCCGCCAAGCCGCAACCTCCGACACAATGGCTCGAGGAGGTACTGGTGGAGACATTCTCGGTTCGCGGTCTGCGGCTGCTCGCCGGCAGTTGGGAGAGATCACCGCCATTTGCGGGAGACGCAGGTTTCGCGCGGGCCATTCATCAATATGGCTCAGCGCTGCTGGACAAGTTCAAAGCGGACGATCTTTCACCGTCTGAGTGGTTCCGTACAAATCGGGCGAAGCTGGAAGTTAGATCTGGAAAGGAAGTTCTGTGGGGACCCGCGGTGGTCGGCATCCTGCAGATCTACGAGGATGTCAAAGCAGGGAAACCAACCTGTCTCGATGATTTGGGAGCCTTGAATCGCTGGCCAGAGCGGACGTCTGTTCCGATCGAGCGCTATCTGGATTTGTGGACGGAAAGCTGTGTTGCGATTGGTTCCACCGGCGAATTGCCGGCCCGGCTACGACAACTGTTCGCGATCGCGTGAGATGTCGGTGGGCAGGGTCGCAATCGCATCAACCGCGTGCAGGGATTTCGGTGTCGCGGCCTGTCGAATTCGTCTAGATTGCCGCGAGATAGTAAAGAATTTTATTCTGTTATTGATTTTGGAGGGTGACCGTGGACCCGCATAGGGGAGCCTTTGGGGAGCCTGGGCCCGACAAGTATGTCCGCTTGCTGCGGAAGGCCATTGACGACCTTCATGCGAGCGATGAGGCGTCGCGCAATGCGCTTTACAGCCGGGCACGCACCTTGTTGGACAGCCGGCTAGCCGCCAGAAAAGATCTATCGCAGGCCGAAATCGACAATGAGAAGTTTGATTTCGACGAGGCGATGTGGCGCGTCGAGGGGCAGGTCCACCTCTGCGCAACGGCACTGGTCAGAACTCCGTCGCATGGTGTGCACGGTGACCTGCACATTATTCCTGCGCATGAAAGCGACAGACCGCAGCCGGTCCCATCACCCGACGTCGGGCATCCGCGTGTCGCCAAAGGGCCGACCAAATCGCGACGTGCTTCCTCGCCGACGGCGAAAGCGCAATTCACAAGGCGATGGTCCGGTCAGTTGCGCGCATCCATGGATCTCGCCCGTCGGGGCTCCGAGTTATTGACTGATCTCGGTGTGCGCGCGCGTGTCTCCGTGCAACGGGCCCGCGCTGAGTTTGCCGCAAAGGCTCAATCCAAACGGCAGGCCGTCTCAGCCGAGCGGAAGTCAAGCGATCTTGCTTCGCAGCAGGGGCATTCGATCGACCGCCTGGAGGCGCAACGTAGTCCGCAATACCAGGCGCGATTGCAAGCGGTTGTCCAGGTCGCGCGTCATCACGGCGTCGAGCTCGACGTCGCCGAGTTGAGAACTGGTGAATCCGAAATCTCTCCATCGGCTGCAGCGCTCTCGGCCTGGGCGCAGAATGCGGGCCTATGGTCCCGCGCGGTGCGAACCAGCTGGCGCCAATTGCTCGGGATGAGCGAAGGCGGGCCCGTCATCCTACTGTTTGCCGACGGTAGCGCCGCGCTCATGGTTGGTGCGAACGCCGATCAGAATATCGTTATGCTGAGGGATCCAGGCGCCTCCGCAGACGGAGCCGTACCCGTCGACGAGTTGCGCCTTTCCCAGGTGTGGAACGGTGAGGCCATCCTGGTGCGCGCGAGCCGAAGCCGCGCCGCTGCCGACGCG
The DNA here is from genome assembly GCF_056429065.1 of Bradyrhizobium sp. USDA3010. NCBI lineage: Bacteria > Pseudomonadati > Pseudomonadota > Alphaproteobacteria > Hyphomicrobiales > Nitrobacteraceae > Bradyrhizobium > Bradyrhizobium sp. USDA3010. Next base: position 5,889 of record NZ_JBWJZD010000061.1, on the reverse strand, counting down.
CCGTTTGACCTGCGCTGGCTCTTCGATCTCGTTCTGCACGAAAGGCGCTTGTTGCGGGACATCGGAATCGCCTCGCTCACCATCAGCTTCCTGACCATCTTCCCACCGCTCCTGGTGATGACGATGGTGAACAAGGTCCTGCAATTCCACAGTACGTCCACGTTGGTCATGCTTGCCGCCGTCATGGCGGTCGTAATCGTCTATGAAGCCCTCTTGGGGCACGCGCGACGTCATATCATTGCAGTCGTCGGCGCCAGGCTTGACGCAAAACTCAATCTGCACGTCTTCAATCGGCTGCTTCGCCTGCCGCTCGATTACTTCGAGCGTCATCCCGCGGGTGAAACGATGTACCGTATCGCGCAGGTCTATCGCGTTCGCGAATTTCTGACCGGCCGCCTTCTGACGACCTTTCTCGACCTGATGACGCTTTGCGTGCTGCTCCCGTTCCTGTTCTATCTCAGCCCGATCCTGGCTAGCATTGTGCTCGGCTGTGCCGGCGCAATCTTGCTGATCATCATCGCATTCCTGAAGCCGATGCGAGAGATGTACGGACGGGTCACCACGGCCGAGACGTGGAAGTCGGCAACGCTCGGCGAGACGATCGTGGGTATCAAGACGGTCAAGGCTTTGGCTCTCGAGCCACAACGTCGCGCCCTTTGGGACGAGCGGATTGCAGAGGCCGGAAAATGGCGGCTGGAATTCGGCCGTCTGTCCAACTGGCCGCAAACTCTGGTTACTCCGATCGAGCGCTTTATGGTGCTCGGCACGACCATGCTCGGTGCGTATCTCGCGATGAACGACTCGTCAGGCTACATGGTGGGCGGATTGTTCGCGTTCCTGATGCTGAGCGCGCGGGTTGCCCAGCCACTCGTTGGGATGGCGCGGTTGATCGAGGACTATGAGGAGGTCGGGGCAGCGATCGGAGAGGCAAGCTCCGTGCTCAATCGGCCAGCCGAGAGCAGCGCGCGAGCGGCGGGCTTGAGACCGAAGTTCGCAGGCGAGATAGCCTTCCAGGACGTCAGCTTCACGTACCTCAACACAACCGTCCCAGCGCTCGACAGGGTCAGCTTCTCGGTTCCGGCCGGTTCGACGTTAGGGATCGTCGGTCGCAGCGGATCGGGCAAGTCGACGGTTACGCGCCTACTGCAGGGAATCAATCGTGATTATAAGGGATTTGTGAAGATCGATGGCGCCGACCTACGTGATGTTGATCTGCGTCACCTTCGGCAAAGCCTCGGCGTTGTCTTACAGGAGAACTTCCTGTTTCGTGGCTCCATTAGAGATAACATCATCTCCGGTCGACCGGGCCTGACGTTGTCGGATGCTGTCTATGCGGCAAGGCTCGCTGGCGCTGAGGAATTCATCGAACGGATGCCCAATGGCTTCGAGACCTACATCGAAGAAGGATCTCCAAACCTATCTGGCGGACAACGGCAACGGCTGGCAATCGCACGAGCACTCATCACGGATCCGCGCATACTGGTACTGGACGAAGCGACCAGTGCGCTAGATCCCGAAAGCGAAGCTGTCGTGACAGGCAACCTCGAACGGATCGCGAGCGGACGGACGATGATCATCGTTTCGCACCGGCTGTCGTCGTTGGTTGGCTGCGATCAGATTCTGGTTCTCGATCAGGGTAAGATTGTCGATTGCGGCGCGCACAATGTTTTGGTCGAGCGTTGCGCGATCTATCGACAGCTTTGGAGTCAGCAAAACCGCCATAGCGAACCGACGCGCCAGTCCGTTACTCCGAAGCTGGTCTCGGGCGGAGCGAACGAGCCATGAGCGAAGTCCAGGCCAATTTGCTGCCACTACCGTTCAAGTCGAAGAAGAGCGACCCGACGTTGCCGGTGATTCTTGAGTTCCAGCAACCGTCAACGGCGATCATCAACGCTCCTGTACCCCGCGCGGCCCGTGGCACGATCTGGATCGTCTCCAGCATGGTCGCTGCTCTGGTCCTTGTTGCGGGAGTATTACCTGTCGATCAGGTCATCACTGCGCGCGGACTGGTGGTCTCGCAATCTTCCACCATCCTCGTACAGCCACTGGAAACGGCAATCGTCCGTTCGATCGACGTGAGTGAGGGCCAGCATGTGCGGGCGGGCGATGTGCTGGCCCGGCTCGATCCGACCTTCGCCGAAGCAGATCGAGTGGCCCTCGAGGGGCAGCTGAACAGCCTTGAGCCCGAACTCGCGCGTCTGCGTGCCGAGGCAGATGGCCAGCCGTTCACATACTCCGGCAGTGATCCGAACTGGGTCTTGCAGGCTTCGATTTTCAGTCATCGTAAGGCGCAGTTCGACTCCAAGATCGAAAACTACGAGCACCGGCTGCAGGAACTGAACTCCGTGATAGCGAGATCGGAGTCCGATGCTGTGGGCTACCGCGAGCGCCTCGGGGTGGCTCAGAGCATCGAGGATATGCGCAGGCAGTTGGAGGCGACCCAAACCGGTAGCCGGCTGAACTCGCTGATCGCCAAGGATACACGCGTTGAAATGCAGCGGGCGCTTTCCAACGCGGTCGCTACCGGAGAGGGCGCGAAGCGCGATCAGTCGGCGCTTGCTTCGGACCGCGACGCATACGTCCGCGGCTGGAAGGCGGAAGCTTCGCAAAAGTTGCAGGAGATCAGTGTCAAGGCAGCCGACACGCGGGAACTGCTGACCAAGGCTAACCTGCGACGCAAATTGGTCGAGATCCGCGCCGGGCTTGATGCGATCGTGCAATCCGTGGCAAAGGTCTCGGTGGGTTCCGTCATGCAGTCAGGGCAGCAATTTATTACGCTCGTGCCGGCGGACGCGCCACTTGAGGTCGAAGCCAACATTGCGGGCAAAGACAATGGCTTTGTGCACGTCAAGGATCCCGTGTCCGTCAAGTTCGACACGTTTCCATTCTCCCAGTACGGGATGGCCGAGGGAGTCGTACGCATCGTGAGTCCGGATAGCTTCAATGCTCAGGTTGAGGCGCGCAATCCTACCAGTGCTATTCCGACGACGAACCTGGAGCCATTTTACCGCACTCGGATCAGCATTGATCGCGTGGCCCTGCACGGCGTGCCGGCCGGTTTCCAACTCACGCCAGGCATGCCCGTAACCGCCGATATCAAGGTTGGTCAGCGAACCGTGCTAACGTACATGCTCGGCCTGATGCTTCCGGTGACGCAGGAGGCGTTGCGCGAGCCGTGAGCATCTGGCTCTGCATTGCTGACGGATGGAGCCTTCGGGAAATGCTCTTTGATCGCTTGATCGGAAAGGCGTCGCCCGAGACGGGGCTGCGCCGAGCGATCGCTCTTATCGAGAAAGAGCGGTTTGCTGAAGCGCTGCCGCAGCTTGCCCGATTGGCCGAAGCCGGCAGCGCGGAAGCTGCGTATCATATCGGAAGGCTTTACCTTCAAGGCGCTGGCGTACCGTTCAGCCGGACGGAGAGTGCGCGCTGGTTGGAACGCGCGGCGTTGAATGGCAATGTCGAAGCGCAGTCTCTGCTGGCATCACTCATGCTCCAGGGGCTCGGCCCGCAAGCGCGAGAAGACCGCGGCGACGCCGCAGCGCGACTGTTTTCGCAGGACAGCACGGCAAAGCCAGATTTCGATGCTGCGCTGAAATGGGCTCGCATGGCGGCTGACGCCGGGTCTCCTGACGGGCAGGCTCTGCTTGCTTACATTCTGACCTATGGTCCGCCACCGCTCAGAGACCAGATACAGGCGAGAGAATGGTATCGCCGGTCCGCCGCCACAGGCTGCGCCCAAGGACATTTGGGATATGCGTTGTCGCTCGCTGGAGACCCGAACCGGGCCGCTCACAGGGACGAGGTCGTCGAAAACATGCGAGCAGCCGCGGCCGCTGAAATTCCGACGGCTGTCTTTATGCTGGGTGTGCTCACCGAAGGAGGGATCAGCGGCAAACACGATCCAACAGCAACCGCCGAACTTTACCGCAAAGCTGCTGAGCTGGGACACCGCGGTGCGCAGATAAAATGGGGGATGATGCTGATTGAAGGTACCGTCGTTGCCAAGGATCTGGTGTTGGGCGAGACTTGGCTTCGTCGTGCCGCCCTGGCGGGGGACGCTCGTGCTGCGGAACTGGTCGGCAACCTTTATGCCAAGGGCGGAGCATTGCCGCCGAATTATATGGAAGCGGCAAACTGGTATCGTCGCGCGGCGGAGGGTGGCAACGCGGCGGCCGCCCGCGCGTTGAGTTCATTCTATATGACCGGAGCCGGAGTACCTCAGGACAACCATGAAGCGGCCCGCTGGTTGCGCATCGCGGCCGAGGCCGGAAATTTGGATGCTCAGGTCGACGTTGGAAATGACTTGCTGGAACGAGCGGCCAGTGGAGAGGAATGTCCGCCGGTCGCGGATTGGTTCATGCAGACAGCGCAACGCGGCAATCTCGTCGCCGCGTTCAATCTTGGCGTTTGCCTTCTGCAAGGCATAGGCGTCGAGCGCAATGAACAGCAAGCAGCTGTCTGGTTGCGACGTGCGGCCGACGGGGTTCCGGAGGCGCAGTATATGATCGGTCGTCTTGTTGCCGATGGCCGCGGCGTGCCAGCCGATCCGAAAGCGGCGCGGGGCTGGTTCGCGCGCGCGGCGGAGGGAGGGATCACCGATGCGCAGGTTGCTCTGGCGGAGATGCTCGTGAACGGTCGCGGGGGGCCGCAGGACGCTCCTGCCGCGCTCAAATTATGCGAACAGGCCGCCGCCAATGGACACGCGGGGGCGATGTTCGCGCTCGGTGCGATGTATAGCGGCGGCCACGCCATTGCCGTTGATCGATCCAAAGCCGAGCATTGGTTTCGTGCAGCCGCAGAACGCGGTCATGGTCAAGCTCAACTCATGCTTGGACGCTATCTGAGAAGCGGGGCCGCGGGGCACAGCGACCTCAAGCAAGCGAGTCACTGGTTGGAGATGGCTGCCGCCCAAGGCATTGTCGATGCAGACGCAGAACTGGCGGAACTGACAAGAACTGCGTCAAGATGATGTTACGCTCGCGCCGGACGTGCTGCCAATATAAAGCTCGATCATATCCAGGCTGGATCCCGCGGAAAAGCAATGGTTGGCAGCGGTTTGTCCTCGAGGTCGAAAAGGGCATCGTGCGACGAACACCGATTTACGCCAAACGGGGGCTTATCCTCGAAGGGGGACGCCGAAGTAAAGCATTTTGCGGTGTTCACTAACGCTATTTTATTCAGCGCACTATCGCGCAGCGCGCGTTGGCTTAGAATAGCATACAAATTAGACAGGAGATCAGACCTTGCATCTCATTCGGTAGTTCAGCAAAAAAAAAGTGTATGGAGTGCTCGATGGAGCGAGTAGCGGTAAGACACCTGCACTGGATTGGCTTTCTTCAACTTTCCGAGTCAGATGGCGTAGTCGTTCACGAAGGCAGAAATAGCCGCGGCAGTTACTGGACCGATGGAAAAATCCTACGTGTGCTGTGGGAACGGTTCGGATCTGACAGCTTCACGAAGGTTGGTGAGGTGTGGGTGGACCAGAGACTGCTCGATCAGACGATGCGAATTCAAGACATCAAAGTTGTCGACGCGTTTGGCGCTCCTTACCTGGCGAACCGGATCAGCGTAATTGTGCCTGAAGCAGGCGCTGAGATTGAACTGCGTCTTTGTACGAGCGACCTGCTTGCATTCCGCCAGATATTCATAGATTCCGAATACAGCTTGAAAGATCTACCCGCATCGGCGTCTACTATCATTGATCTTGGAGCCAATATTGGCTTAGCGACACTTTATTTTGTAGCGCGCTATCCGCGGGCCACAGTGATCTTCCCCCGAGAAAGTGGACTGGTTTAGGCGGCTTTTAGCTCCATTTCGATCGGGGCGATATATCCCACGGCGGAATGGAGCCTTGTTCGGTTGTAGAAGCCTTCGATGAAGGCGAAGATA
>NZ_JBWJZD010000060.1:0-27026 GCF_056429065.1 Bradyrhizobium sp. USDA3010 | reverse complement strand
CGTTGCAAAGTACCGGTCGTCAGGCGGTGAAAAGCCGAAGGCAATCCTGTGCGCCTCGTCAGAGCAGATGTACGGCCGCATCAATCGGGCCCAAAAGCCGCACTCTCACGAATAGGACGGGCTAGCAACGCCGCCTCTTCCGCTCGGCGGCGAAGGCGACCACCCGCCCCCGCTTCTTGCGAGCCTTTAGAGGTATGGCGTGCCAAGCGCCGTATTCCTGGTCGCGAGTCGAGGGCTGAAATATGCGGGATCTCTTCCTCAGGTCCAGAGCGGGAGACACGTCCGGGGAGAGGGGAAGTGCGCTGGAGATGCCAGAAGCACATCGAAAAATGCTCCCAAAGAAATCGCTTGAATCTCACCCAACGTCAGGTCGTAGGCTGAAATATATGCAAGCTTCCTCAAAAGCATCGTCGAACGATGCAGACCAGATGACGTATCTGTGCAGTCAAGCAGTCGGCTGTGACGACACCGGATCGCTGCGATTTCGTGAGTCGATGAACCAAGAGCGAAAGGATATTAGGATGAAGTACCGCGTAATGATGGCAGCATTGCTAGCTATCATCGCGTCTCCTGTTTGCGCGGCGAAACTGAGCGGTGCTCCCCAAATCCTCGACGCCAATACAATAGAGATCGAGCAAACGCGAATTCGGCTCTCGGGTATCGAGGCCCCCGAGACTGATCAGATTTGCCTGGATGCTCATGGCCGGAAATGGGCCTGCGGGGTAGCGGCTCGCGACGCCCTTATCGACTACTCGAAAGGACGAATATGGGATTGCCAGACCGCAGGAGTAGACAAGTACGGCAGGTCTCTCGGCAGTTGCTTCATCGAGGGCCAGGACGTGAACGCCTGGATGGTAAGCTCCGGTTGGGCACTGTCATCCAAGCCATCCGCCCATGTTTACGTCATCAATGAGGTGGCAGCGAGCAATGCCTTTGCCGGCCTGTGGTCGGGGGCATTCATCACCCCTTGGGACTGGCGCCGCCGCAACAAGAGCACGATCATTGTCGGCGTGAGCTCGGTGCCGAACGAGGCCCAGGAACTCCTGCTCGGATCCGCTCTGCTATCTGACCCACCCTCGCCCGACTGCCTGATAAAGGGCACCGTCGACCGTAACGGCGAGCGCACGTATCACTCTCCTGGGCAACTCAGCTACGGACAAATCGACATGACGAAGAAGCCGGCTGAACGCTGGTTCTGCAGCGAAAACGAGGCCGAAGCCATCGGGTGGCATAGGGCCGCGCGATAGAGGTCCTCCCCATGCATGCAAACCACTCACAGGACACTCTCTATCCGACCGAGGTCGCGCCTTCGCGCCGCTCGCTGTTGCTGTTCGCTATTTCGGCATTTGTGGTGCCGTTTGCCGGAAACATTGTCGACGCGAAGCAAGCAACAGCGCCGCCGAAGCCGGATAACCAACTCTCGCCCGATGCTGCGCTGAAGCGGCTGATGGAGGGTAACGATCGTTATGTGCAGAGCGTGTCGCGAGTACGCGATCTGGAACGGGAGCGCCGACTTTTAGTCGATGGCCAGAATCCATATGCGGCGGTTCTGAGCTGCGCCGATTCGCGAGTAGCGCCCGAGCTTGCCTTCGACAGCGGACTTGGTGATTTATTCGTATGCCGCCTCGCCGGTAACTTCGTCAACGATGACACGCTAGCTAGCCTGGAGTATGCGGTTGCCGTACTGAACACGCCGTTGATCCTGGTACTCGGTCACGATCGCTGCGGCGCGATAGACGCCACGATCAACTCGCTTGACGAAGGCAAGCCGGCGCCGGGACATATTCGCTCCATCGTCAGCGCGCTCGCGCCTGCCGTAAGAGGGTCGCGCCACAAACCAGGTGACAGCTCTGCCGATGTGATCCGGCAGAATGTGATCGATAACGTCAATAAGCTCAAATCCGCCAGCCCGATCCTGAACCCGGCTGTTGAGCAGAAAACACTAAAGATCGTCGGCGGTCTATATCGGCTCGAAACGGGCAGGGTCGACGTATTGGGCTGACGCTGGTCCCTTCGCGCGATCGCCCAGCCGGTCTGCCCTGCCCCCTCAATCGACTGACACAACATTCGCAGGTCCATCGGGCGCATCAAGTACACCGGACGTGATCCGCTTCACGATTGTCATAGCTTCGGGATAATGTTTTGCGTGGTCTCCTGATATTGGTCACATTCTTCGTACGTATGTTGGCAACGCGCGGTCCAGCACCAGGAATCTCGATATCGCGGCCGATGTTGATCATTATCGCTGTCTGGAACAGCGTTGCGACGGCCACTCAGATTCAGCCGCTGCCATCGCCGCCCGTGGAGAGGCTATCCTTCGCGTAAATGTTTTTGTGGCCTTATGGTGCGTTCGAAGACGATGCCGACGGCGATTTCACGGAACTGGTCCACGCCGACGCTTCGGCGGTTCTCTGAAGCCGCGATCCGCCAGGGGCGGAATGCTGTCCACCCGCTGGCGGCACGCGACAGTCCATTGCTGAGCTATGAACAGTCGACATAGTTGGAACCACTGTAGCGGCCGGCTCCGCTGGTTCTATCCCGGCGTCTCTCACCCAACCCGCCTGAGCCTAACGAACCCTCCCTCCATTAATTCTGCATTGTAAGCTCGGTCATTGAGGGCAATGGTTGTTATGTTGTTTGGACTAGGCATGAAGCCCGTTTCCTGCAGCTTCTCGATTAGGGCTGGGGGCGCCCACTGCTCCGGAAGCGGGAAACCTCTACGCGACGTCTCGAAGATAACTGCTCCGAAATCTGGTAGCCCCGCCGGCCCGGCTCCAATATTTTGGTCCTCCGGAGGGTTATGAATGAGACGCACGCCGCGAGAGGGGTCCATCGCGGTCGTATGGCGATGCCCTTTGATCTCATAGGTCATACTCGGCTGGTCGGCGTCAGGCAGGAGACCCAAGTGGTTCAGTCTCTCGACCATTTGCCCCGGGGCGGCTCGGGTGCCGTGGGAAAACTTGTGGGGAACGGCGAATGAGACATCGTATGCCGTCCCCTCAGGCACGGCGGCGACGATGACCCGGGTTCATTGATGATCCGACTGAATAGATAATGATCCTCTTGTGTCCAGGCGTACTCTCCTGGAGACCCTGGGGATTCGCCGCCGTTGATCTCATTGAAATCCATACCGCTCTCCTCTGTTTTAATCTCTTGCAGATCCGCCCCGCCGGTACTGCCACCGGTTCGGTCTAGGCGGCTCGACATCGAGAGAGAAGGTCTATGCTAAGAGGCTTGGCTTTCGAGAAGCTGGCGAGTTTCGGGGAGGTTGAGCGCACCGGCACTCGCGGCGGTCGTGGATCACAGGAAAGGTGATGTCTCGGGTCCAGGCCCGAGCTTAGGTCGATAAGTCCAAGCGAACGACCTACAATCATCGACCTTAGGCCATCGAGAAAGGGTCGGGGTGCCATCCTAAACCTTGCTGCAATCCCTCCCGTGGACGGGAGCTCCACTGCGACATGGGTCGATCCGGCGATCGGTCGGCATGCTGTTTGATGCTCAGTAAGCCTTCAATATCGCACGGGCTAAGGAAGCCACACGAGGCGGATCGTCCGGCCTTGGCAATCAAGCAGGGCTGAAGATTACATAAAGGAGAATTGCCACGACGATGGCTGTCCAGCCCACCGATGATAGGAAAAGTGCTGCTCGCGTCGGCATGTGTCGGTCTCTCATGTATCAGTCGACGAGGAGGCCGCCAGTGTTGGAACCGCAGCCTCGTCGAATTTGTGTTGAGCTCACGTACGCCGCATAAAGCGGCATTAATGCGTAAGGACATCGTGATCACCGATCGGAGAGGAACGATTTGCACGCACCAGCGCATCCCTCGGATATCGTTTACCGATCCGGATATCGACCTCACGTCATGATTTTGCGACGTCACCGTACCCCTCACCCCAAGTCTCTTCGACCAACGCATCAATCATATCGGATACATCATCTTGCCCGACATTAAGCGTCAGCGAGATCCGCAACCTTGCCGTTCCCACAGGCACTGTTGGTGGCCGTATGCCGCGGATATCAAAGCCGCGCGCCTGCAGTGCAGCGGCGAGCCGCATCGCGCGGGCGTTGTCACCCACGATGTAAGGAACGATCTGTGAGCTCGAACGGATAGGGCGGCCGCACATGGCGAACTGCCGATGCGCAAAATCGACAAGATCGGTCAGGCGTTGCTGCCGATCAGGCTCCTCCTGTAGGATCAAGAGCGCTTCCCGAGCAGCGACAACCATCAGGGGCGATGGCGCGGTGGCGAAAATGAATGGACGGCACCGATTGACCATGAAATCGCGCAATACGCCGGAAGCGGTCACAAGCGCGCCCTCCGTCCCCAACGCCTTCCCGCAGGTGTGGACCACCAGGATATCTTCGCGACCCTCATAGGGCGCGGTGAGCCCCCGTCCCTGGTCGCCGTAAACACCTGTGGCATGAGCCTCGTCCACGACCAAGAACGCGTCGTAGCGCTCGGCGATTGCGACCAGATCCTTGAGGGGCGCGAAGTCGCCGTCCATACTGTAGAGGCTCTCCACCACGATCCACACGCGTCCCCTTCCGCCCTTGGCGCGCCAGTCGCCAATCGTGTCGTCGACCGACTGCAGGTCATTATGAGCGCTTATCCGGAACTCGGCTCGGCCCGCTCGTACGCCTTCATGAATACTGGCGTGCACGAGCGAATCGAGAATAAGCAGATCGCCCCGCTGCGGCAGCGTTGTCAAAAGAGCGAAATTTGCGATGTAACCGCCGCCGAAGAACAGCGCTGTCTCAGCGTGGAAGAACCGCGCCGCCTCCGCTTCAAGAGCTTCGTGCTCCTCACAATTGCCGCGCAGGAGCCGTGACCCACCAGCACCGATCGGCGTGCCGGCATCGAGCGCCGTGAGCAGAGCCTTCTTCATACGCGGCGCGCTCGCCAGCGCCAGCGCCAGCGCCAGATAATCGTTCGAAGCAAAATCAGTTCCTGCGCGCGGCTTCAGGCCGCGCAGCCGATCGTCTTCTTTCAAGGCTTGCAGGGCCGCGACATAGCCATTAAGCGGCGTGTTCATTGATCAATTTCCTGCCGCCCCGCAGCAGGGCTGCGATCAATCGGTTCTTCGTGGCACATATCTCGGCTTTTGTCACCGACACGCGAGTGGATTCGCAAGCAGATCGAGGCGCGCAGGCCGAAGAAGCACCGCGCCTCCAGCCCGCCGGTCACGGACTGCCGTCCGGAGAAAACAAGCCTCATGCTTGGCTCAATCACGACTCTGACCGTCGCGACCAAGTGCACCAGGATCGCTCAGCGGCGCCCCCAATCGCACGCCCTTGACTTTGTTCCACAACATGAGTGAGCAAGCAGGACGAGCATGGCGACCCGATTCTCAACACGCCCGCTCTTGCCCGTGATGCCGACGCTGCTCACTTGGATGCCAAAGTCACGCGGAGACATCTGCGCCCTCCGTTTGTCCGCACCTAAAGGTCCTCCCCGAACGGCCTGAGAGAGTGCATACGGACATTCTGCCCTCGCGTAAGTTATTTGGCAGATTGGGCACCCTCATGCGCGCGCAAAGTCTGTACAGAACGGACAAACTCGCGCGCGTTCAGCGAGCGTGATCTAATTGCATCATAAGCGCACGCTCCGTACCTCCAACGATCGCGACATCACTCCCAATTTCGGCGCATCAAGTGACGACCTCCTTTGCGCGCCTCGCGGCACCCGCACCAGCGTTGCGGCGCGGCCAATCTCACGATAGTTATTTGACCGATTTGCAACACAAGCTTCGGGTCATCCATGATTCGTCACATCGTCTTGTTCTCAGCCATAGATGCGACTCACATCGATGAGATCATCGAAGGCTTGGCGGTTCTCACCACAATTCCACATGCGCGCCGGCTCGAGATCGCGCGCAATCGCAAGACCGACCGCTTCGATAACGATATCGTGGTCTATGCCGAGTTTGACAACGAGACGGAACTCGCAGCTTACAAGGCGCATGGCCTGTACCAGGAGGCAATCAGGCTGGTACGGCCACTTCGGGAGCTGCGCTTTGCGTCCGACTATGTCCACAGATTTGCGCTTCGCCGCGATTGGAGGAATGATTCAGCTTAGCCGGCGTGCCGCGTCCACGTGCGGGCGTTAACCCGACAGTCGATACCAAGAGCCTGCGGAATCCAAGGGAGCGGCTCTCTCATTGGAGCGGAGATCATCATCGGAGCGGACGCGAGACCAGTAATCGTTCGGTGACTAATCGTTCAATGCACGTCCGAGAATTGGAACGGGTCGAGCCTGTCACTGCATTGTCAGTCTGGCGGATCGACCGCATCTTACGTTTCTCGATAGACAAGAGCAGCAAGAGAATATCGCCTGGCTCAACGTACGTTTCATACCGTGGTCTGCCTTGCGTGCGATCGAACGGGCTGTCGTCGCCGTCATGATGCTTACCCCTCTTGCCTCACCGGCTCAAACGTCTGACCTCTGGCGGAGCTTGCTTTCGCCACCGCCTCCCCAGTTGGAGATGAACCCGAACATACGCGTTTGAACTGGATCGAGTCACGCCAGATCAGCGGATTGATGCGATCTGGCATTTGCGGACAGCTGTCTCAAGTTCGATAAACTTGCTTGATGATTTCGTTTCACGCCAATGTTCTGCACCGCACTTAACCGGAACTCGCCACGCTCTATGGCTCGCACAGCGTCGATGGAGGACTCCTCCACATAGGGGAGCCCGACGATTTCGCCGCCACCAGCGTCTGCCGACAGTGGCGATATCCCGTGTGATTATCCGCGAGCGTCTTCTTGATCTCGTATCGCGGAACACTGGACGGACTTCTGAAGGACGAAGACTGCCCATCGCGGTTTCAAGCCGCCTTCAGTCGAGACCTTCGTGGCTCCGCTGGCGTCGTAGCCCGCCAAATATCTGCGATCCTCGGCATTCGGGTTAGGGAAAGAACACGCGCGCGCCAACCGGCCACGCCCGTTGTTCTCCGATCGGACTTGCTCCAATTTCCCAACCCGCACCTCCCCGAAGGACATCAACCACTCCAGGACGCCCATGGCATCACGGACAAAGAATATGTTGGGAGCAGAGTTGGTCTGCAATGCGCCGCTTTCACCGTTGGCTTGCCGTCTTAAGATGCGCCAGATATCTGCCAACACCGTGGCGTAGATCGAAATTTCTTCTTGCGGCTTTACGTCGTGAACCACCACTCCCTGGGGATGAGCTCCATCAAAAACAGGCACTCAAAGGCCGATTTCAAGCGACACGTGGGGACAACTTGCATTTAAACATCGCGCTTAGTGAAGATAATGATGCGATCAAATACGGCTCGTTGGCGACAATCGAGCAGGAACAGGAACATGGTCAGTCATTTCTACCGACTGCTTTACCGATTCCGCATGCGCGCATATACCGAAGCACTGTTTCGGCGTAGCAGGCACGAGAAGCAGGAAAAACTCTGGCTGCAGTGCAGCCTGATGCGCCTTGGGAGCGAACTACGGCAATCCGAGCACTGGTCCAGTGCAGCGGTTCGGCCAGTCCAGGACGCGGCCGAAGCTATCGGTAGCTCCATCTGAGGACGCGGCAACTCGCCCTGCCGAGAACAGCGCGTTACGGCAGCAACAAGCGGCGCTGATGGCCGTGCATCAACGTGCACAACAGCATGAACAGACGCGACCAGCACCGACAGGAGGAAGTCATCGTGAGATGGTCGTGCTGTTGGACGGAGCGGGCGCGCCGCGGGTATCACGGCCACTTGCCATCAACCTGCACCGCATCACCGCATGCGCTATTCCGCGCTGACCGGGTCTCGCTTGCCAACACCGGTCGCGGGCTCGAGCCGCTCGGTCGGATCGCGCCCCAGCTTCGGCTTCAGCTGCGCTAGTTCAATAAAGTCGTCCGCTTGCCGCCGAAGCTCGTCTGCGATCATCGCCGGCTGGATCGCAATGGTGGAGATGACGGTGACACTGACGCCGCGGCGCTGCACCGCTTCAACCAACGAGCGGAAGTCGCCGTCACCAGAGAATAGGACCATCTGATCGATATGCTCCGCGAGTTCCATGGCATCGACTACAAGCTCGATGTTCATGTTGCCCTTCACCTTACGCCGGCCGCTGGTATCGAGGAATTCCTTGGTTGCCTTGGTGACGACAGTGTAGCCGTTGTAGTCCAGCCGATCGATGAGCGGCCGGATCGACGAATACTCCTGATCCTCAGCAATCGTCGTGTAATAGAACGCCCGCAGCAGCGCGCCCCGCCTCCGATACTCCTCGAGCAGGCGCCTGTAGTCGATCTCGAAGCCAAGCGCCTTGGAGGTAGCGTGGAGGTTTGGACCGTCGATAAAGAGGGCAAGCTTTTCGACTCGGGACATTCCTGCTCCAACCTCCAAAATGGATGCGCGGGGCAGCGCAGGCCATCGACTGTCCGTCTGCAAGGAAAGCTGGAGGGTTGGCAGCCAAGGGCTGCCTTCCAATAACCCGGAACGAGCTTTATGTCGAACTCATGCACCGCGGCTCTCCTGTTTCATCCACTTCATGTCATCGGTTCAAGGATCAAGCGGAGGCGCCGCAGCTCTGGCCGGCCAAAACCGCAGCAAAGCAGATGGTCTCATGACAATGTCATGTCTGGCGGCTCCCCCCGCTTGGAATTCTGACCCAGCAATTACGTTCACTCTCAGCACTTTTCGCTAGGTCACGTGCGGTTATCTCAGATCGCGGTGGCGATTTCCGTTCCGCTTATCCTTACGCTCAACGGCCTTCGTACAAGCCGCACCGTGGATTGCAATTCTGCACCTGCGCCCAGCGTTTCGACCGATCCGCTAGACAAGCTGGATCTCGCACGTGAGCCCGGTGCAGGCAAGCAACAGAGGCCGGCTGGTCCGCGGCTGAGGTCTATTTCAGTTCGTTCGCCTCGTGCCGTGTCCGCTTGATGACACAGTGACTGGAACCAGACACAGAGCGCGCACGCATTCTACTGACGCAGTTCGTGCCATGCGATCTCGCCCCGTGCAAACACAGCCGGCGGACCATGTTTGATGGCACGTCGATTGCTGGGGAAGTGGTAAGGGATCCGCGGGTTCGAGCGCGCCAAGTCAGGAATTGACGACGTGGGCTGGAGTGGTCCGCCGCCAAGTGTGAAAAATCGCCAGTCGAGAAGACATGACAAGATATGCGCTGACGTCAGCGCTCGCAGTCATAGTGCAGCTGAGTTGGATGGATCTCGCCGCCGCATATGGTTTGATTTGCCGCTTCGGCTTCAATGACAATGCCGAGGCCACATCTTGGCCAGCTTTCCCGGCCGTCAAGACCGCCTTAGACCCAATCCGTTCGGGATGTCGCTTGGAGAGGAGACTGCCTGCAATTCGATCAAGATCGATATCAACGCAATCGACGATCTTCACCGGCTGGAATCAATCCGGCCCCCGCCATGCGTGCGCAATCCGCATCAATCACGCTGGTGCGCCCCTGATCGTCTCAAGACACCGAGGACAAAAATGAACACGCCGCCAGAGATGATCGCGCCAGAAACCGATGTTTCGGCAGCGACGAGGGATAATCTGTCGCCGCTGCTGGCCGATATCCGCGCGCGTCGGAACGAGTTCGCCCGCGCGCAGAAGCTTCCAGACGACATCATCGACGCTTTCAAGCGCGCTGGCGTCTACAGGGCTATGGCCGCCAAGCGCTTCGGCGGTGAGGAGCGAACGCCGGCCGATTTTTGTCGCCTGATCGAGCGTATTTCCGAAGCGGACGGATCGGCAGGTTGGGTCGCCAGCTTCGGTGAAGGAGCTTGCTATCTCTCCGCTCTTCCAGACGACACGCTTTGCGAAGTATACGCAAATGGACCTGACGTGGTGTACGCAGGTGCGGTTTTCCCGCTCCAGACCGCCAAGCGAAGCGCCGACGGGTTTGTCGTGAACGGCGTGTGGCCATTCGCCAGCGGCTCACCGGGAGCGGAGCTGATAGGCGTTGGGATCACTGTGGAGGATGATCCAACAGGTGGTCTTGCACGTGTAGCCGTGATGCCGGCCGAGAAGGTGAAAATCCGTCCCAATTGGGACGTCATCGGCCTGCAAGGCACCGGCAGCCATGACGTCGTTGTCGACGATGTCATTGTGCCGGAGAAGTGGACCCTCATCCGCGGCGGTCCGCCGACACTCGACGGGCCGATCTACCGTTACCCGCCGGTGGCTTTCGCTGCGCAGGCGCATGCGATTGTCGGCATCGGTATTGCGCGCTCCGCGCTAGACGAGGTAGTCGCCATGGCCCGAAGCCGCGCCTCGATTACTGGAGCGCCCGTGATGGCGGAGCGCGGCTACATCCAACTGGAGGTGGCCAGAGCCGAAGCCATGCTGCGCTCCGCCCGCTCTTTCTTCTATGATGCAACCGAGGAGCTATGGAAGGAAGCGTTGAAGGGAGCGGTCCGACCAAACACGACGACGCTGATGCGGCTCGCCGCGACCAACGCCGCCCGACAGAGCGCTGAGGTCTGCAAGATCGCGAGTGGTCTCGCCGGAACCGGGTCGCTCTATGCGACGAGCAACCTGGCGCGCGCGATGTGCGACAGTTTCGTGGTTGCCCAGCACGCCGCTTTAAACGAAGGCACGCTTCAGAGCGCCGGCCGCCTCTTGCTCGGAAGTCCAGCACCGCCGGGCTTTCCATGAAGTCGTATTCACGGGAATCCGCACGGCCCGCATCAACGGATCGTCGGACCCGCGTCATGATGCGGGAACGCACAGCATCGATCCCGCGCGATCGTGCCAAATCTAGCCGCCTCTGCACTTGGCCACTGCTATACAGATCAAAGTGGATCAGAACGCCCATGCGAGCGAGTAGATACCAAATCGAAGACACGTCAACAGGCTACGGGAACAGTCCGCGTGTCTCCTTTGCACCGCGTACCCGCTCCACACCAATGGCCATAGCAGCAGTGCGATTGGAAACCCCGTCCCGCTTGCTTCGCGACAACACCCGATCAAACGCCCGGTCCAATATCTGATACTCCCGACGCATGACCTCTTCCTCCTCCCAGAACAATTGCTGAAGGTCCTGCACCCATTCGAAATAACTAACCACCACACCTCCTGCGTTGCACAGAATGTCCGGGATCACAAACAACTCTCTCTGGCGTTTTTCGAGAACTCGATCGGCTTCTAGCGTGGTCGGGCCATTGGCTCCTTCAGCTAGTATTCGGCAACGCAGGTTGCCTGCCAATGTCGTTGATCATCCGTCAACCGCGGCCGGAACAAGTATGTCGCAATGCAATGCGAGCATCTCCATCGAATCGAAAGCGAGCTCACTGGAATAACCGATCAAGCTGCCGTGCCAGGCGGTATGCCTGACCAGCTCGGGAATATCGAGACCCCAGGGCCGGTAGAGCGCGCCGGGTGTGATCACTTACCGCGATCACTTTAACTCCCATATTATGCAGCTCGAGTGCAGCGATCGAGCCGACGTTTCCGAATCCCTGTACAATCGCAGTTGCGCCATCGAGACGGATGTTGCGCTCATCTGCAGCACGACGGGCCAGATGAGCAACACCTCTGCCTGTGGCTTCCCGATGCCCCAGGGTTCCGCCGGCGCTGATAGGCTTTCCCGTCACGATTTCCGTAACCCTTCGTCCCTGATACATGGAGTACGTATCCATGAACCAGGCCATGATCTGCTCGTTGGTTCCCATATCGGGCGCCATCACGTCTGTGTGGGGCCCGACGAACGGGATCATCTCCTGCATATATCGACGAGAAAGCACCTCGAGTTCGCGCCTAGACAAGCTCGCCGGATCGACGTCGATTCCTCCCTTCGCGCCGCCATACGGCAGTCCGACCAATGCGCACTTCCAGCTCATCGAGACGGCCAGTGCCGCGACTTCGCCGAGATCAACGCTTGCTGCGAACCGTGTGCCCCCCCTTCGTGGGGCCAAGCGTCAGGTGATGCTGCACGCGATAGCCTTCGAACACGGCGGTCGTGCCGTCATCGCGATGAATCGGACAAGAGACCGTGACCGCGCGCTTCGGCATCAGAATCCTGGCTCTCGCGTCCTGCGGTATGGATAGAT
This sequence comes from Bradyrhizobium sp. USDA3010, assembly GCF_056429065.1. Classification (NCBI taxonomy): domain Bacteria; kingdom Pseudomonadati; phylum Pseudomonadota; class Alphaproteobacteria; order Hyphomicrobiales; family Nitrobacteraceae; genus Bradyrhizobium; species Bradyrhizobium sp. USDA3010. The sequence goes on along the minus strand of NZ_JBWJZD010000060.1, from coordinate 15,009 downwards.
AGTCTGCGATGACCTCGAATTGCCTTACGGCCATGTCAAAGACTGGCCCATGGTATGCCGTCACGTTCGCTTCCCTGGTTCGCGGTTAGATGCTGGATCAGGTGGTGGATTCGGTATTGTCGCTTTGTAATATTTCATCCGGTCTGCGACAGACCCACTCCTGTGAAATAACAATTGTTGGCCCGGGCCCGGATGGCCCATCTGTTGCCCCACATTGCTTCTCGATGGAAATCCTTGGCCGCAGCATCCGCCGCGCGGGACGGGGACAGACCGGGCGCCCTACAACGACGGGCATCAATTTGCCGACCGAAAGCAAGTTCTGCCAAACGCCGTATCGCTATGTGCACTATCGATAGTCCGTGATATGGACTTTCGGCTCCCCAGCAGTGAAGGAGCGTTCACCTTATCTCGCGACGAATGATTCCGCACTCGTGGACTTCGCCCATTTGTCCGTTACGTACAAAGTTTGCGCGCAAGCCATGTATCGTCTGTCAATGTGGCCATGCAAGCGACGCACTGGAGCGAATAGGCACGAAGCGGACCTCACTCATCCGATCGACAGCGCCCCGTAAGTCAGGAAAGCGTTCTTACTGAAATTGAGAGATCGGAAAGCGAGCCGAACACCGCCATGCGAGCGATATCGCGCCAGGAACATCCTTGTGATCCGCATCAGAATCAAATCATGGTAGATCATCACGATCTGACATGACCGACCCAACCACAGTCCAGTCGCGTAGCGCCGACGGCATCACGGCGCCTCTGCGGCACGCGACGTTTCGCCGTATCTGGCTTGCGAGCCTCCTGTCCAATATCGGCAGCTTGATTCAAGGTGTTGGTGCAGCCTGGGCGATGACGCAGATGACGTCCTCGGCTGACAAAGTCGCGTTGGTGCAGACCGCGCTATTGCTGCCAGTGATGCTGATTTCGATGCCAGCCGGCGCGATCGCCGATATGTACGATCGCCGCATCGTGGCGCTGGTTTCGCTTGGCATCGCGCTCGCCGGCGCAACCGGCCTGACGGTGGCCGCCTGGCTTGGCTTGGCCACACCGAACGTCTTGCTCGTACTCTGCTTCGTGGTCGGCAGCGGCATGGCACTTATGGGACCGGCGTGGCAATCGTCCGTAAGCGAACAAGTGCCGTTGGAAGCGCGGCTGCCTGCGGCGGTTGCGCTGAATGGCATCAGCTACAATATCGCACGGAGCGTCGGCCCGGCGATCGGCGGCGTGGTGGTAGCTAGCGCCGGTGCAGTGGCCGCATTCGCGCTCAACACGCTGCTCTATCTGCCGTTGATGACCGCGTTGTTCCTTTGGAAGCGCGTCAGCGCCCCCTCACGCCTGCCGCCTGAAAGATTGAGCCGCGCAATGGTGTCTGGCGTGCGCTACATCAGCAATTCGCCATCGATCAAAGTCGTATTGCTTCGCACCCTTGTAACCGGCGTCGGAAGCGGTGCGATTACTGCGCTGATGCCTCTGGTGGTGCGGGATGTGTTGCATGGCGACGCCCAGACCTACGGCATCATGCTCGGCGCCTTCGGCCTGGGTGCCGTGGTCGGCGCGCTGAACATCGCCGAGATCCGCAAACGAATGAGCGGCGAGGCTGCGATTCGTGCCTGCGCGTTGTCTATGGGCGCGGCGATGGCCGCGGTCGCGCTCAGCCGCCAACCGGTGTTGACTGCGGCGGCACTGGCCCTGGCTGGAGCCGTGTGGATGATGACATGGGCGGTGTTCAACATCGGGGTGCAGCTGTCGGCGCCGCGCTGGGTGACCGGACGCTCGCTTGCGGCCTATCAAGCGGCGAGCTCAGGTGGGATCGCCGTCGGCAGCTGGGGTTGGGGCCATCTGACCGACGCGGCCGGCGTTGAAACCGCGCTGCTGGTGTCGGCCGCCCTGATGCTCGCCTCACCACTCATCGGCCGTTGGCTACCCATGCCCCGTGTTGGCGCGCGCGGCGAAGAGCCCGAGCTGCTCGCCGATCCCGAAATACGGCTCGCCTTGACAGGACGCAGCGGGCCGCTCGTCGTCGAGATCGAATACCGAATTGCACAAGAGAATGCCCGCGTGTTTCACAACGTCATGCAAGATGTGCAATTGTCCCGCCAGCGCAACGGCGCCTATGGCTGGTCGATTGCGCGCGACATCGCCGATCCCGAGCTCTGGACCGAGCGTTATCACTTTCCGACGTGGTTCGATTATTTGCGCTGGCGCAACCGCCCGACCCAGTCGGAACGTGCCCTGGAACGGCGAGCCATTCACTTCCACATCGGTCCCGCGCCGGTACGTGTTCGGCGCATGCTGGAGAGGCCATTCGGCTCGGTACGCTGGAAGGACGACACGCCCGGGCACGCCAGCCCGTCTTGTTCATGATTGCCGGGCGGGGCAGCTGGAAGAGTTGCGGTCGGGGCGAAGGCGCGCGGGAACGCTTCGGCTTTTTCGCCGCTTTTCGACCCGACTTCGTGAACGCGTTGGAGGACGGCAGCGGGGTGACCGGGGCTGATGCCCCGCGCGTCAGGGTGCTTGCGGGACCAGAGCGTTTGCCAAGCCGCGGAACAGGTCGGCGTCGGGGCACGCCGCAGCGAAGGCAAGACGGACGCGGGTGGCGGTCTCGATGACGCGGGCTGCGATCTTGAGAAGCCTGAGCCTGATCGTGTTGAACTCGGCCGTTGCCAGATCGCGCGGCTTTGGGATGGCATCGCGCACGGCGAGGATGAGCCAATAGGCGGCGGTGTGGAAGACGAGGCGGACCTGGTTGGCGAGCGCCGAGCGGCAACTGGTGCGATCGGAGGCGAGCTGGGTCTTGTGCAGCTTGATCAGGTTCTCGGCCTGTCCGCGAGCGCGTCCGTCGCCTGCGAATTGACCATTCGGTATACGGCCGATCGCGTCAGCCGGATTGCTACTTTCGGCCCTCTGCATTTTGGGTGACATTGCGCAAGACGAGTTCAGAAAGCTGCACGACTATCTGCCTGAGACGTGCTATCTCCTGTCTGCAGCGCACCAACTCACGCTCTTCATCTGGCGTTGCCGACAATTCATAGCGGCTCCCAACCGCATGATTCATTTGCCCCTCTATCCGACCAATAACCGCGAACGACAGCTCAAGCACACCCTATTGCCTGTGATTGTACCGGTACATCGGTCTTTTTACGTCTCTGAACACCGTACGCAGCGATCCAACTGTCTCGCTAGCTCTGCCAATGTGCTATCTACGCTACAGATCAGGCCGTTTCGTACATAAACTCGGTGGCACGACGGGGCAGGACGTCGAGCTTTGTCCTCTTGGGGCCGGCTCGAATAATCACTTCGGATATCTATTGCCAGTCTGATCTGCACGTCACGTCGACAATAGGGCGCATCGACCCCGGACCGGTCCCAGGCTGACGAGACGATCGCCGTTCCTGCAGAGAAGGTCTGCCGGTCGTGTTTCGGGGGCTTCAGATCCGACCGCCCATTCGATGGCGTCCTTTCCATCCGCATTCATGATCGACAGAAAATTACATGTGCCTTTTGCGTAGGCAGATGAGCCGCCCCGGGCAACGGAATTGCCTTTCTTGGGTACCGTCAAGGCGCGATGCGGAAAGCGTCAGATGTCGAGCCGACGTTGGCTGCACGCTCGTAAGCCTTGACGCTCGGTTAGAGGGTCCCGCAGCCCGACGTCCACGACGATCGCGCGACCATGCTTCGTCGTTCTCCAGAAGTAAACGGTTTATCGTCGAGCTTTAAGGAATAGCCAGAAGGTCGTCGTCCGGTACGTTTGTGGCTATCCCGCATCTCCCCTTGAGATCGCGTAGAGCTCGAATGGGAGAGTAGAAGAAACGTTGAACATCAAGGGGAACCGTGCAGAATGGCCGCGGCCATAGCTAGTGGGGATAGGTGTCGATATCGGCGTACCCCGGCGATAGAACGGGGTACGCTTGCCGCACCAAATGCTCATAGCGCGGCTGCGGGGCGTCACAGGCTTGTCCGAGCAAGACCAAGCTGAGCTCGAAAGCATGCCTCACACCATCAAACGGTTTGCTCCGGGCGAGTGCCTGGCACGCCAGGGGGATCGGCCTGTAAGCTGTGCAGTCGTGATAGGCGGCTTTCTGTCTCGCCAAAGAGTGGCATCGGATCGGACTCAGATAACGTCCTTCTACGCACCTGGACATCCCCGACCTGCACACCCTTCACTTCCCGGAAATGGATCGCGATCTCGGCAGCATCGGCATGAGCATCATGGCCCTTGTACCCCACTCCTACCTTAAGGATATCCTCGCGAAGTCCGTTGCGCTCACCCATGCGTTTTGGCGGGAGACGTTGATTCATACGGCGATCTATCGCGAGTGGATCGAAAATCTTGGCTCCCGGGAAGCGCTGCCTCGACTTGCTCATCTTCTCTGCGAGATCGCCGCGAGGCTTGAGCTTGTCGGTCTTCTGGATAATGGTCGCTTCCATGTTCCGTTCACACAGCAAGACATCGCCGATGCATGCGGCCTTTCGACGGTGCACGTGAATCGGACAATCCAGGAGCTTAGGCGCAGGAAGCTCATTGAATGGAACGGACATGCTGTTGATCTTCTTCAGCGAGATCGACTCGAGTTGCTTGCAGAATTCCGTCCCTCCTATCTGATGCACTGAATTGCTTGGGCCGTTGCTGCCTGCGCAGCTTTGTCTAGACATCGCAGGCGGCGTTCACCATTCGACAGGCAAGACCGAGCTGGTATGTAATTGGCTTTGAGGCGAATGCATTGCTCGTGGGCGGAATCCAGGGCATTTTTTTGCCCGGCCAGCGCCCCGTCGCGATCTCGCGCAGCGAACGTGTGTCGCCGACGGATTTCGAGGAACGCCGGCAAGATCCACAAAATCTGCATCGTCAATCGCTGGGGAGCTCGCGGCCACGGGAGAGTGATTTCCGTGTTGCCAGCACAGCTTTGGCGCTTGGCTGTGATGTGCCCGCCGAATGAGCCGCGCCGCGCAACTCCCCGGTAAAGATGCTCGGACCGGGCACCGAGCCCATCATGCTCGGACCACCCCCGTCCAGTCTTGGTAAAATGATCATCGCGTATTTGAGATCGTCGACACCGACCGTGTCATTCGGCCGGCTAACAAGACGCTCAAAAGCGTGCGCTGCTCTGAAGATTCTCGGCCGCCAATCAGAAAGCACGTCAGCTTCTGGAAAGGCCAAAAGGCATGAGATCACATGGAAAACATGACGCGCAGCGCGTCTCGATCACGGTGTAGTACGCGACTATCAAAGAACGAGAGCAACACGTACGTCTGCTCCTCTCGAAGGTACTTAGCTGATTGCAAAAGGCCGTCCGCTTGAATTGCATGCGGGTCAGCTCAAAGAGCTTGAATCGCACGCGGCGGCACGTTGTATTATCTCAGAGTAGCTAACAAGGGAGTCCGAAAGGACCTACTGTTGCTGCCGTGATGAGACGCTGATGCGGTCGGTACGTGTGCAGCAGAGACCAACTCTACTGTTGCAACCATCGTCTATGAGATGACGCGAAAGAGGAACGCTCGACACCAGATCTGCCCGACATGATCCTTCGCAATTTGAATTTGCGGTGAAATCCTTGCCGCAAATAACCGTCGGCAGCCCTCCCTCTGTCGACGGAAGCTGGCGCGATGCTTAGCAGCCTCGCTCCCCCAGACTGACTCCGCCCGGCCATCGATGAGGCCGGGCCTTTTTTGCTGCCCATGAAGGGCGTATTGAGGCGCTCTAGCTGGCGTATAATGATTGCGGAGAGTTGAGAACGAATTTGAATTGCTGGTGGGTCCATCAGACCGGCCGCGTCTCTCGCGATCAAACCACGTACAATTCGTACGATGATATGCGAGAGTGGTGACCGATCGACGCATTCGAGCGACTGCGGCCTTAAAATCTTCCACATGGCGTCGCGAAGCCGCACTTGCGAGCACCTTCTCGATCACGACAATATGTGTTTAGTACCCGCATCGGGAGCACATGTGGGTGGATTTGCTTTGAGAGCTCTTAGATCTATCAAGAATCGCATTTCGCGCAAGTCGCTTGCTCATATTTATGCGGTTGCTGCCTCGAAGGGCTTGAATCGCACGCGGCGTCATATTGTATGATCTCACGGCGATGATCCTTAGCAGACGAGCGAAGCTAAACCGGATAATCCGGAGCGATCGCATGAATCAGCCGCGCGTCCAACGCTCTCGATGAGACTTAGTTCGATGGCACCTCCTCTCTAATGAACACGGCGCGATAGCGCATCGGCGATATTTGTTGCCAGAAGATGGGATAATGACGGCCGATATTGTTGATGTATGTGTAATCGGGAGTGGCGCCAGCGGCTCGACGGTCGCTCACGAGATCGCACAACGCGGATTGCGAGTACTCCTTCTCGAAGAGGGACGAACACTTCCTCCCGGCGCTTCGCTGGCGAGCGTCCAAAATGGCATGGATAGCGCCCTGGTGCAGTCTGCGGCAGGAACGTTGACGCCGTTCGGGCGTCCGTGGACCGTCTGCGCGCTCGGCGGCGGAATGACTTTGTATGCCGGAATAGCCTTCCGCTGTCGCGCCATCGATTTTGACGCACGAGCGCATGTGGCCGGGGACGCGCTCGACCCGAGCTGGCCAATCGACTACACGGACCTACGCCCATTCTATGATGAGCTGGAACAGCGCGTGGGAATAGCCCGCCTGGCCGGAGCGGATCCGCTCGAGCCGCCGAGCGATCTCCCCGTTCTGCCACCGCACCGATACAGCGTGCAGGGCCAGTTGATTGCCGATGCCGGAGCACGCTTGGGCCGGCTGCCGTTCCCCACTCCATTGGCAATCAACTCGATCCCACATCGCGGCCGGCCAGCCTGTCGCTGCGAGGGACCATGCAACGAACATCTGTGCCCGAGCGGCGCAAGGGCCGATGCATGCTCGCCGTTCACAGGTGTCGCCCTGCCGCCGGACGCGCTGACGATTGCGCTCGGCAGCAAGGCTGCCCGCATCGATCTCGGCAACGTCAGTCGAGCCGATTCGGTGGAATGGGTGGACACGCTCAACCGACAACGCGCTCGGGTCCGCGCCCGCTGCGTGGTACTCGCGGGTAACGCAGTGCAGTCTGCCGCCCTGCTCCTACGCTCGGCGCAGCCGGCAGCGCCCAACGGAATCGGCAACGCATCTGGCATGGTAGGCCGTGGTATCTCGTTTAAGATCAGCGGCTACGTGTCCGGTAGGACCACGTTGAATCCGCCGATCACGGCCCAGCCCGGCTGCCCCTTCTCCACTGTCGCGGTGTCCGATCACTACCTGGACGACGAGGCGCCTTCGGGGCTCGGCGGAATGATCTACGAAGCAAGTCCGCCTGAACGCACGGATTCCGACGGAGAGATAAGGCTACGGCTGCATTTTTTGGCAGCCGATCAACCCATGCGCAACAATGCGGTCCGGCTGGCCACCAGCCGGGACGGGCTAGGTTTGCCCAAGATCATTCTCGATTACCGGACCCACCCCCTCGACAAGCGCCGACTAGGCTACTTGTCGCGACATGCGTCGAACTTGCTGGCCGAGGCAGGGGCAAAACAAGTCGATTATCAAGATTCCAATTATCAGTTCGGCAGCGGACATCTGCATGGCGGCTGTCGGGCAGGAAGCGATCCGACACAATCGGTGGTTGACCGTTGGGGCCGCGTGCACGACATCGACAATCTCTATGTCGCGGATGGCGGCTTCTTCCCCTATGCCGGGGGCGTCAACCCGACCTTCACCATTCAGGCGAACGCGCTGCGGATCGCTCGAAGAATAGTCACGCAGCTGACGTAACGAGCGCAACGGAGACGGTTTTGTCGATCAGCACGCCTACTGCCGCCGTGACCGCGACCGACGGGCATGGATCGGCACTGCGACGCGCCCTGCGCGTCACCGCTTCGCAGAAGTGGGACCTCAACAGGCGTTTTCCGGTCGTGATGACGCGCGCTTTAGGCGCGCATGCATGGGACATCAATGGAAAGCAATACGTCGATTTCACTTCCTGTAGCGGTGCCGCGCCGCTCGGGGCCGGATACGAGCCGGTCGTGGCGCACGCAGCCGCTGAGATGCGCCGCACCGGCGGGATTCTGCCCGGACCGCTGTCCGTGCACCGGGTCGAATTGGCCGAACGGCTGGCGGAGATCTTCCCCGTCGCGGAACGCTCAATGTTTTTCCGCACCGGATCATGCGCTACCACCGCAGCCGTGCGCCTTGCCCGCGCGTTCACGGGCATCAACCATGTACTGACCAGCGGATATCACGGCTGGCATGACTGGCAGTTGCAGGACCGCCCCGAGATGGGGCTGCCCAATCGGGACCGCGACAGCGTGGACTTCCGCTACAACCTCGACTTGCTCGATGAGCTGGCAAGTGTCCAGCGCGTCGCCGCGGTGATCATCACCCCGGAGGTCAACTTCTTCCCGCCAGAATACCATCAGGAACTGCAGAGGCTGGTGCATCGGCACGGCGCCCTGCTTGTCCTTGACGAGGTGATGACCGGATTCCGCTACGCCCTTGGCGGGTACCACATGGCGGTCGGCCTCACGCCCGATTTGATTACACTGAGCAAAGGACTGGCGAACGGAATGGCGCTGTCGGCAGTCGCGGGCCGGGCGGACGTACTGGCCGCGGCCGAAAAGACATACATGGGAAACACCTACCAGCGCGAAGTAACCCCTTTCGCCGCTGCATTGAGCACCCTGCACGCCCTGCGCGACGGGACCGCGCTGGCCCGCATGCGCGAGGTCGGCGAGCAATTGATCAAGGGGCTCAACGGCGTCTTCACAACACAGCAAGTCGCGGCATGGGCGTTTGCCTGGCCCACCATGTTCGATGTCGTATTTGCTGACGCCGAGCTTGGCCATGCCTTCTTCCAGGAAATGTGGGGTCGGGGCTTCCTGATGCAGTATGGCGGGCGTTTTATGCCATCGGCGGCAGTGTCCGACACCGATGTGCAGGCCGCCGTCGAAGCGGCTGGAGAGGCCCTTCCGGCAGCGCTGTCCCGCATGGAGAACCCGGCTCGCGACCCGGATCCAGTCGCAGCTGCAGTACGGTTCGCCAGAGATCATTTCGTTGCCACCCCGGGAGCGGTTCGGCGCTGGTTCAATGCGCCCGTCCACTGACAAGCACGCATGTCGAACAGAGAACAGGGCCATGTCGCAGCCGGATCCATTTTCCACATCGCCGGTGCTGCTCGGAGGTGACAACCGGTCGGGCACCACCCTGCTGAGTATCGTGCTCGACTCGCATCTGGATCTGGTAGCCGGACCAGAGATCGACTTCCTCGAACCGCCCAATCTCGGGTCGCACATTCTTGGTGCCATCGATCTGCTTGCGGCCGATTCACGGCTCATGGGCGCAAGCAAGAACACAATCGATCCGTTCTGGTATGATGGGACGCATTTTGTGGTGCAGTGCCGCCGCTTCGGTCTCGACTTCGATGACGTGCGCGAACTTGTCAACAAGGTCATGGTCGTCACCGGCAATGACATTGTTTCGTTCGCCGACCGATGCCACCTCATTAACGAGATCGGCGAGTTGCGCCGGGCGCACAGCGGAGCGCAACGCTGGGGATTGAAACTGCAGGGGAAGATCACCCGGATCGACGACTTCGCCCGGCTGTGGCCGCGTGCACATTTCGTGCATATCGTGCGGGACGGCCGCGACGTTGCCGCCTCTCATCTGAGGACAGTTCCTGACTGGGGGTACCGAACAATTGCCGATGCCGCGCAGGGTTGGTCTGAAGTGGTGTCCCGGCCGCACAGAATCGCGCCGCCTGGCCGTTACCTCGAGGTGCGTTACGAGGACCTTGTCAGCAGTCCACGCACTACTCTGGCGGCGATTTTGGATCACCTCGGCTTGCCTTGGGACGAGGCCGTGCTGCGTCACGCTGAATACGAACACGCGTTGTTCGAACAACCGCACGACCATCCGGCAGCCGAGGCTGCGGGAAAGCCGCTGCATCAGGGGCGGATCGGTCGCCACGTCCAGGATTTGACGCCAGCTCAGATTTCGGAGTTCGAGGAGATCGCCGGAAGTGAACTGGCCCGACTAGGCTATCTGTCCGCCTCAACGCCGTCTGGCGACGCGTGAGCCGCCGGCGCCGATCTGGTGCGCCTCACCGGCTGCCAAGCAGCTACCTTGCGCTGCTCGTCGGTCAGACCATTTCCTTGCTGGGCTCCAACGTAACCATGCTGGCGCTGCCGCTGACTGCAATTACCCTGCTGGATGCCGGACCGGCGCAGGCGGGGCTCTTGCTGGCCTGCGGTCGGGCACCGTGCCTTTTCGTGAGCCTGTTCGCCGGGGTCATCGTCGACCGTCTCCCGCACCGACAAATCCTTCTGACGGCCAATGTGGTGATGGCGGTAACGCTCGCCACCATTCCGTTGTGCGCCAGCCTTGGACATCTGGGAATGGTTCAGCTGTACGTGACAACCGTGCTGGTTGGGGTAGCTGCGGTGATCGCCGACGTGGCTTATCTGGCGTGCATACCCACAGTCCTGGATCGATCTCAGCTGGTTCGGGCGCAGAGCTCATTGGAGTTCAGCCAAGCGACCGCGATGGCCGCAGGTCCGTTCCTGGCCGGCTGGCTCATCAACGCGTTCTCCGCTCCAACCGCAATCCTGGCCGACTCCGTCTCATTTCTGCTTGCCGCCGCGTTGCTCTCGCTGGTGCCGATGCGTGCCGCCTCATGCTCAGCGGCCCCCTCGAGCACTGTGCTCGTCCAAATGGCAGAAGGGTTGGCGAGTGTGTTCGGCAATCCAGTTTTAAGGGCCGTTACCCTGGCCACCGGCACATTCATCTTTTGGCACAACGCGTATTCTGCGGCTTTTCTCCTGCATCTGACCTGGAATCTCGAGTTCGACAGCCAAATCGTCGGCATGGTGCTCGGTATCGGCGCTCTCGGCGGTGTGGTGGGCGCGGCGGGCTCACCGTGGGCGGGCCGGACAATTGGGCTTGGTCCCGTATTAATGACCGGTTTGGCGGTGAGCGCGGCAGGCATGGGCCTTGCAGGCCTGCTCACCGGGCCCTGGTGGGCAGCAGTGACATGCGTGGCGCTCTCCCAATTCATTCTGTGGATCGGCCAGGGACTCTACCACGTGCAGCAAGTTCCAATTCGATATGCGTTGGTCCCGCAGCACCTGCAAGGCCGGGTCAATGCGAGCATCCGCAGCGTCGTGTGGGGACTGGGCTCGTTGGGCGCACTGGTCGGCGGTGCGGCCGCTGCTGCAACGAGCCTGCGCACCATGTTGCTGGCGAGCAGTGTGCTTGGCACCGCCTCGATAGTCTGGATCTGGCGCTCGCCGCTGCGCCGCATGCGTAGCTTGCATCTGTAACCATCGTGACGGCCCTTCATGGACATCAAGCAATTTTGCGATACTGATCGGCAGCCGGGTCGGCTGATGGTGTGGCGGGTCAGCGTTCCCGACCCGGTCAGCTGGCGGCCCGACCCGCGCCGTCCGTCCCATGTTCAGGAGGACCATCTTCGCTTTGCGCACGATGGCCGGCCCGGCTGGCTCGGCACCGCCTTCGACTTGCCGGGCGAGTTCAACAGCGCTGCGCTGACCAAATCGATCCTTGGCTGGGTCGACCGGCACGAGGCGCTACGCAGCCGGCTGGTCAAGGATGGATCGGCAATTCGTCGTGCCACGATTGATCCAGGCGCGGCAGCGCTTGAAAAAACCGTGGTTGGTGACTGCGCCGATCCCGATGAAATAGCTCAATTACTGGAAGAGCTGTTTGACGCAGAGACCAAGCCGCTGTCCTGGCCGGCATATGTCTTCGTGACGATCACCCGGCCGACATCGACAAGCCTCCTCTTGGCCTGCGACCACTCCGTGAGCGATGCCTACTCCATCGCTTTGGTGCCATACGAAATTCGCGAGCTGTACACAGCCGCAATCCTCGGAGTGGCGCCCGAGCTGGCACCGGTGAGCAGCTATCTGGACCACGCTGAATCCGAACGAGAGCGACTGGGCGATTTGACCGATGATCATCCTGCTATCGCTCACTGGCGCGAACTGATCGCCGCAAACGGCGGTCAATTGCCGGATTTTCCGCTACCACTCGGTGCGCCGGAGGGCACCTTACAACGCACAGGGCGAATGTGGCTGCTCGACGCGGCACAAGCATCTGAGTTCGATCGCGGCTGCAGGTTCCAGGGCGGAAACGCGACGACGGGATTATTCGCCTGTCTGGCGCTCGCCGGAAAGACACTGGCAGACCAACAAGAATTCCTCGCCGTTGCCCCCTTTCACACGCGGTACGATCTGCCCTCGATGCGCTCGGTAGGATGGTATGTCGGAATGAGCCCGGTGCGTTTCCGCCTGGCTGGCACGTTGCCGGAGCTCCTGCGCACCGCGCGGCTCGAGCTCAAGCGAGCCAAGAAAACCGCTCAGGTGCCATTTCCAAAAGCGATGGAGCTGCTCGGCACCGCGCTGCGCGACCGTTTCATGGTCTCTTATATGGACAATCGCACTGTGCCCGGGTCAGACCTGTGGCCGCAGTGGCGGACACGATTTATGATCAGTCGTAGCTCTGATGCTTGCGAGACATACCTGTGGATCAGTCGCTGGCAGGACGGGATTTACGTGCACTTCCGTCATCCTGGCAGCACCCTCGCGCGAACCGCGATGGATCGCTATCTCGCTGAAGTGGCCGCGCACGCTCATTACATCAGTCGCGCTCGTTCGCTGCTGTGACTTTCGAACTGACCAAAAGGCGCACAGCATCCTCACGTGCTTTTTTGCACTGGGCGACGATGGCACGCTCCTTGCCAAGCCCTGGCCGTGAGATTAATTCGTCCCAGAACGGCCGAGGAGCCCTACGGGATGATCGGATGCTGCAATTATGCTCGCATTGATAAAGGGAGCTTCAAATGAAGCCTGCTACTACAAGTTGTCCGCAGATGCAGACCCATTCGAACAAGGAAGACCCCAGGGATGGCGGACATCAACTCACGGCATGAGACAACAATAACGGCGCCGAGTGCGTGACGAAGTCCGACCAACTCAAGGAGCTACGCGAACTCATGCAATTGCTTTGGCATTTGTTCGAACGAGTGCACGAGCTTCCAAGAGGCCCAGAACATACAGCAGCCGTTCAGACGCTTAAACGCTTGGAGCGCCGGCTGGTAGTGCTGATTCAAGCATCTGAAACGGCTCGGGCGACTGACCGCAAACTCGCTGGTGGTGCCGGCTCGCTAAGCCGGTGATTGTCACACTCTCACCAAACAACCGCGAACAAAAAGGACGCTCGCAAGCCTGTCCGACCAGCTAATGTTTGTTCGCCCTATTGATCACTGGTTTTGAAGCTTTGGGCGGCATAAATTGCGCAAATCAGTCTGCCCGCTACGAATGAGCGTCGTATTCAAGTAGCCGCTAGAAGCGCGTATTTCTAAGCAATACATCGCCTTCCACGTCGCGCGGATAATGCGCCGCCACTTCGAACGACGGCAACAGGCCAAGAATGGCCTGGAGGGACAGCTGCCCTTCGTAGAGCTCGCGGTCGCTGTATTCCGTGTAGATGAAGCGCGTGTTGCTGACGGTCTGCATGCCGCCGGCGATGACGTCGGCTTCGGCTCCCTGGACATCCATCCAGATGAAATCGACCCTGTTCAGCCCGGCTTCGTTGCACCAATCGTCAAGCCGCCGCGTTTGAACCGGGACGGGACGGTCGAAACGAACCCAATCATACTCAGTCAGATGATTTTTCGGGCGGCGTATCGAGCCGGAAAGGTCCCATTCCTTCGCATCACCATCTGCATTGCTTGGATGGAATTCGATCATTCCGTTTCGATCGCTGATCGCGATTTCAAGCAACTTCACCTTATGGAGAGATGGACCCAGCTTCTTCTTGAAGCGCGCGATCGCTCTGGGGTCAGGCTCGAAGCAGTAGAGCTGCGCGTGCGGGCACAGGTTGAGAAAGTGTTGCGTGTCGGTCCCGTCGTTGCATCCGATATCCAGGATCACCGGATCCGACTTCTGAAGAAGGGAAACAATGTGCTGATGTATTTCCACAGAAGACACCGGTCTTTCCCCAATAGTTGAAATTTCCTGCTCGAAGCCGCAATCACATGCTAGACGCCCCCGCACAATGCATATCAACGTATATAATTCATATGCCCGTCCCCCCTTTATCCAAGGCCATCTGGACTGTGATACTAAAGGGGCGTCTGTCGCGGCGGGAGCCGTAGCGATTGTGTTAGGGCCACAGCCGGGCGAACGTAGATCGGGAGACGTGCACAAGAATCGGATAGCTATGCCGGTGTGCGGTCCCTCGCCCTCTAGATTAAAGATCATCTACGTCCAAACATCGTCGTGCCGGCGCATTACCCGTCGGCGGCTCTCGATGGAGCGGTCGAGACAGAATGACCGCTTCTGCGCAACGAAGACCAATCACCCTCGATCGCAGTTGCAGCCCAGCCAATGTCGCCCTGCCATCTGACAATCGGCGTTCCAGATTCGCACACTCACGATCCTTCGGCTCACAACTTTTAGGCTGTTTGGCCTGAAGGAGCGCGATCACGCCGAGCGTTGCTGAGGGTGCCCCAGGTCACGCTGACCGCCGCTGAATGATGGTCGCAGAACTCACCGCAACGTTCGCCGATCCCTGTACGGGCGCTCGGAGAAAACAGCATTGGTGCGGCCCGAACTCCCAAGGAGCATCGATCACGGCCAATCCGACGGGGCACGCGGCCTCCCAGGTCGTCGGGCCCTAGAGCCAATTGGTTGCCCCCGACGAATCGGCTCGGTTCCGGAAGGCTACGCCAATTCGGGCCGTCGACCGCTGGTCACGCTACGTTCCGCTACCCCTCACTTCGCAGGACCCGCGGTGTGCACCCAGAGACTGAACCTCCTCCGAATGAGTGGACACCTGTAGTAGGCTCATTGAGCGCGGAGGTGTCGAATGGAATGTCAACGTCGGTCGTTTACCGAGGAGTACAAGCGGCAAGCCGTTGAGCTGGTGGTGTCGAGCGGCCGCTCGATTACGTCGGTTGGCAAGGAACTTGGTCTGCGAGACTCGGTGCTGCGGCGCTGGGT
>NZ_JBWJZD010000059.1:0-27230 GCF_056429065.1 Bradyrhizobium sp. USDA3010 | reverse complement strand
CATGGCGAGTGTGGCGGCCCGGATGCGCGGAGGGTGGGTGTCAGCAACCGAATCCTACGCCACCTCAGCGGCTTACGCCACGCTCGCCAGCCTCTCAACAAGCCGCTGATGAATAAGACGGGCTAGACGTCGCACCCGAGAAGCTTCAGCCTTCCTTATAGGCCTTATAGGGCGGCTTCGTTTTGGACTGTACGTTCCCTCTAACGCTATCGCCCATCTACCTCGCTAAGAATTCCCCTTTATTTTCCCACCCGTTCGACTCGCAACAATTTACCAACGGAGTGCACAATTCCGAGTCTATGAAGTACACGCGGCAAAGTATATTCCAGTGGGTATGGTACCGACAGGCCACAAGGTCTCACCAGAGCGGCTCGAAGAACTCCGTCGCATCTATAAGGAAGTCACAGGAGAGGAGATTACTACAGAAGAGGCGACAGCAATGGCGCATCGTCTCCTCGCCCTCTATAGGCTCCTTTCGAGACCTTTGCCCGGCGAGATCGAGAAGACTGCTTCGGCACCGTCTCCGGCTCAAAGCGCTCTCGAAGAAGTTTGATATTGTGTAGGATACGCTGGCCGTCTTCAGTTTGAAGCTCGCGCCATACATCTTGTGACCAGGCAGCACATTTGCCTTTCAAAGTTCTAACGTCCTCGTCGACTCCCAGCAGAGTTGCCGAGCTGGCGCGCTGTCGGTCTCAGCGGAGGGTGTTTGTGCGTCTTTAGCAATTTCGACCGCCTAGCATCCTATCTGCTTGACAGTGCATGATATCCGGATGCGGAAGTCGACGGCACTTAACGTTTGTTATCGATCAACAGATGAACAGTCGGTTGAGCGGCAACGTCGGCTCGACAGCGCTTTTAACATTCTCTTCGACGAAGTATTGATAGCGGCTCGCCGCCCCGCATCGGATTCGACTCGTTTCGGAGGCGGCAGTAAACTGTAGTCTATGACTCGTCCTGAGCTAGCGGACGCAA
Source organism: Bradyrhizobium sp. USDA3010 (assembly GCF_056429065.1). Lineage (NCBI taxonomy): Bacteria > Pseudomonadati > Pseudomonadota > Alphaproteobacteria > Hyphomicrobiales > Nitrobacteraceae > Bradyrhizobium > Bradyrhizobium sp. USDA3010. The sequence goes on along the minus strand of NZ_JBWJZD010000059.1, from coordinate 26,258 downwards.
AGCTGATTGCGATATACGCGAGAGTCTCGACTGCTCGACAGGAAGAGGAAGGAACCGTCGAGACCCAACTAATAGCGCTTCGCGATTTCGCTCATCAGCACGGTTATAGCATCGTCAAAGAGTATATTGACGACGGTTGGAGTGGAGACATTCTTGCCAGACCGTCACTGGATCAGCTGCGCCAGGAAGCGCGAGGAAAAACATGGCAGGCCGTTTTGGTCTATGACCCGGATCGGCTAGCTCGACGATATTCTTACCAAGAACTGGTGATGGACGAGCTGCGCGAGGCCGAAATTGAGATCATATTTGTTACTGTGTCTGCCCCGAAGAATAGCGAAGAGAAAATTTTGCATGGTGTGCGAGGTCTGTTTGCGGAGTATGAGCGGGCGAAAATCGCAGAACGCTTTCGGCTCGGTAAACTTCGCAAAGTAAAAGAGGGCCACATCCTCGTAAGCGAGGCACTCTATGGCTATAACTACATTCCTAAGCTCGATGGCAAGCACGGATATTACGAAATTGACCCTGAAGAAGCGCGGATTGTGAAATTGATTTTCAACTGGGTCGCCTATGAAGGCTGCACCTTGCGGAAAGTCGTGCGCAAATTACAGGGACTCGGCATAAAACCCCGCAGAAGCAAACGGGGGGTATGGAACACGAGTACGCTCAGCACATTGTTGAGGCACAAGGGGTACATCGGCGAAGCCCACTGGGGCGCATCATACGCCGTAGCGCCTCAGCATCCAATCAAGCAAGACGCGTATCGAAAAGTAAAAAAGACGAGTCGTCGAATGAGACCAGGAGACGAGTGGCTCATTATTCCGGTACCAGCGATCATAGATAAGGAGCTCTTCGAACGCGCTCGCGCACAACTCGACGCTAACTTCGCGCTGTCCCAACGGAACAAAAAGAACGAATATCTCCTTGCTGGCAAGATTCGATGCGTGTGCGGGAGGACTAGAACCGGCGAAGGACCGATGCAGGGCAAGCACCTGTATTATCGTTGCAGCGATAGAGTGCTCAGCTTTCCTCTGTCCGCAACGTGCAAAGAACGGGGAATAAATGCACGCGTCGCCGACAGGCTTGTGTGGGAGAAGATCGCCAATTTGATGGGCTCGGAAGAACTGCTCTCTGAACAGGTCAGTCGCTGGTTGGGGACGCGCCGGGCGAAATTGCAGTCATCTGGTGGCGACGTTGCCGCGGCGGAAAAGGAAGTTACTGCATTGAAGGAACAGGAGCATCGCTACAACAAGGCGTATGGCGCTGGCCTGTTCACGGTCGAACAGTTGAGGGAGTACACGATCCCGCTGCGGGAGAAACTCGCGTTGTTAAAAAACGAAATTGCGAGCGCGCAAAAAGAATCAAGCGCTATTGATGCCACCGAAATGCCGAGTGCCTCCGAGATCAAAGAATTCTCTGATGCGGCTCAGACAATGCTCCACAACTTGAGTTTTCAAGCGAGACGGGCGATACTACTGAACACGGTAGAGCAAGTCGTGGGAACACCCCAGCAATTACAGGTCCACGGCTATATTCCGGTAAAAGATCATGTCGAGTTCAAAACTAGCCATAGGCATGGTGTGAGCGCAACTCGACATCCGAAAACGCGCCACATTCCCTTTGAGTTTTGCATCGCGCTTCCAGCTCCTCGCTATGAACGAAATATCGTGAGCCGTGATCAGAAAGGGAGGATACTTCGATCCGTACCACCCACAGAGCATCGTTCGTGCCCCGAAGGAACAGAACCCAGTCTTTGAGTTGCTCATCAGGTCTGTACGCTCACTTCTATGCCGGGACCAGCGCAGGGCGAACAGAAAAGGAAGATCATCCCCACGGTTTCAGAGGTGCTCGAAGACGGGACGATTGTTGAACTCGTATACCGGCCGGAAACTCGGAACACGTCTCTTGCCATGTTCAATGCCGGACGCTGGACGCTGCAAAGCCAGGTCGACGTGTCGGAGCGGCACCGACTCGTCCCATTCTCTCCGAACAACAATCTTATCAAGAACGAGGTTGTGCTTCTGCCATCAGAGCCTCGCATCTACGGCAGTGAGCAACAGCTCGTTTCGGAAATTGCGGAGTTCATACATCGGTACACGGACCTCAGTCGGTCCTTCGAGAAGGTCGCTTGTTATTACGTCTTGCTGACGTGGCTCTACGATGCATTCAATGACCTGCCGTACCTGCGGCTTCGCGGCGACTTCGGCACGGGCAAGACGCGCATGCTCCTCACTATTGGTTCGCTTTGCTACAAACCGTTCTTCGCGAGCGGCGCTTCGACCGTCTCGCCAATATTCCATACGCTCGATGCGTTTCGCGGGACGCTAATCTTCGATGAGGCCGATTTTCGCTTTAGCGACGAGCGATCAGAAATTGTCAAAATTCTCAACAATGGCAATGTGCGTGGCATGCCGGTGCTGCGCACCATGATGAACCAACAACGGGAGTTCAACCCGCAGGCATTCCATGTGTTTGGTCCCAAGATCGTGGCCACGCGCGGCCTCTATGAAGATCGAGGATTAGAGAGCCGGTTTATCACAGAGGAAACGGGCGCACGTCCGCTTCGGGATGATGTTCCGATCAACCTTCCGGAAACGTTCAAGGAAGAAGCGCGCGAGCTACGCAACAAGCTGCTACTGTATCGCTTTCACAGAAGGCATGATGTCGAGCTCGACCCGACTTTGGCTGATCCAAAGCTCGAACCACGCCTCAACCAGATCATGTTGCCCCTACTCAGCGTCATAGGGGACCCGGGACTGCGTGCCGAACTTCGGCACGCGGCTCATAAGGCTCAGGCCTCGATCGTTGCGGAACGTGGCCTCCTCATGGAAGCTCAGGTGCTCGAAATTCTCGCGGAGTTAATGATTACGACAGACCGCCCGATCGTTCCCGTCGCCGATGTCACCATGGGGCTCATTGAGCGGTACGGCGCCGAGTACGAGCGACCGATTACGAACCGGTGGATTGGCAGTATTTTGAGAAAGAAGCTCAACCTGCAAACCTACAAGAGCCACGGCGTGTATGTAATTCCCAGGAACGAGAGGCAAAAAGTAGAGCTGCTGTGCGGCCGATACGGTGTGAATATCATCACCGATGTCCCGGCGGCAAAGGGGGACGTGGGGACTACGGGGACGTAGTAGCGCACCTTCCACAACGAAACAGGGTGACGAAATGTTCTAGTACGAGTACTTACAGCTCCAAGGCGCGGCGGCGCCCTTCACGCCCCCATGTCCCCACGTCCACCTCCTCGTCATGTGACGTTGTGCATGATTCCTACAGCCACGAGAGGAAATGGCGCGCCGCGTGTTCTGCGTCTCATTCGTTCCACGCGGGTACTTTTTCGCGTCTCGAAAGGGATCGTTACCGTAGGCGATTATAGTGAGCGTGCCTGTCATCTTACTGGCTGGCCGTATCACTATATGCACCACCCTCGCAGAGTGCCAATGAACTCTATGAAGAGCTTCAGGGCGATCCGTCCATGACAGCAATCGTCAAGGTGGACTTTCTTGAACAACGGAGTCAGGGATCGGAAACAAAGCCCGTCGATTCGACTGTTGAACTTCGTCGGTACGCGCTCGTGCTTGCCATCTATTTGAACACGCGCGGCTGCGGGTTCGTTTTGTTTGAAGGCCGTATGTCTCCGTTTGATTGGGGTATGCGCGAAATCCGCGGTCCTCGAAAGCATGTTCGTTGCGTCACGCGTATCATCAAGAAGTTCGATCGCTACCTGCCAGACGTTGTCGTTCTTCAAGGCACCTCGCCGGAGGGGGCACAGCGCGCACGGCGGATCGCCGACTTCAATGCGGCGATTGCCGAGCTGGCGAAGAGCCGTGGAATTCCGGTCTACCTATATTCTCGCGATCAGGTTCGAGCGGCTTTCGACTACCTCGGTTGCGTCAATAAACATGCTCTGGCTGAGGTGATTGCAAAGCACATCCCGGCGCTCGAGCGGTACGTTCCGCCGCGGAAGCCTTGGATGAGCGAGAACGCGCGTATGGGAATCTTTGACGCGGCGGCTTTGGGGCTGAGATTGGTTTACTCAATTAATAGGAAGGACCGGCAGGCGACATAGCCGCTCGCCGTTCGTGAGTCAAAATGTCACATTCACGATCAGTTCTCAGCGGCGACTGGCCGTGATTCAATCCTCACCACATCCAGGAGTAAGACTGTGATGGGTGAAATAGCGGATCGACAACGGGGACAGCTCTGCACCCGGCTCCTGTCCCGGACAACGATCGCGTTCTTCGGCACCGGTAGGAGCTTGAGCAAGATCGAAGTTCTTGCCTCAAGTGGAATTGGTCATTTTATCCTCGTCGACGGCGGCATCGTCGTACCCGAAAACATTGGTCAGTCCGGCTTCGCGTGCGATGACATCGGACAACTAAAGGGGGATGTTGCTGCCAATCGTGTCATGCGCATTAATCCAGATGCGCGCGTCGAGACGTTCGGCTGCCGCGACAATGAGCTTGAAGATCTCGACGCCGTCCTTGGAAGTGCCGATCTCGTCATCGACGGAACAGATAGTTTGTCCGCAGCAATTCGACTGAGCCGAGCCGCCGTTCGGCTCGGCATCGATGCGTTGCATATCAGGACGGAAGGCGACAATCGGCAATACGTTATCGCGGGCACTTTGCGGAATCCTGCGGGGCTCGGCTGCGTGCGGTGCTTTCTCAAGAGCGCGTGCGATCGTCATGAGGCCGGACATCAATCGCCGCCGTTTTTCAATAGTCACCGCATCGTTCCGGAGACCTTGAATGTCAAGGCGGCGTGGGTCGCGCTCGGACTTCTCCACTACCGGGTTGGCTCGACGTTATCCATCGCATCCATTGGGGAGCATTTCACCCAGCTGCCATGCTGGATCGGGTTGAATGGAATTCATGCCGCAAGTGGAGAGATTTTTCCGATCCGAGCCTACCGCGAGCCGCTTCCCGTCGGCTGGCGGTGCCCGGTGTGTGGCACGAGCGCGTGCGCGAAGCCTCCGGTGCAGCGCCCGGAAGACCCTAACCAGGAGCGCGATAGGCAATGAGGAGACGAATATGGGAAGGACAGCTCAACGTCTTTCGGTCTGGGAACCATCACCGATTGGTCCTGACACTTTCCATTGATTGGGGAGCCGAACTCGACCAGAGCGATGCGATGGGCAGGCGACTGCCCATCGCAGTGACACCGGGGACGGAGGGATCGATGCCTGTGCAGTTAAAGAATGTATACTGCGGCGGCAACCCGAACCTGGCTTCAATCCGTCAACAGGTTCCCGAACAGAGCAACGGGCGACTGAGCCACCAAAGCGTACTTGGCGATTTCTTCGTGTTCCGGTTCGAGCGCACCGCGGAAAGCTACAACATTTTCATCGAGCAACAGCGAGACTATGGTGGCCGTGCCAGCAATGCGAGTGCCACCCATCGGTTGGGCCTCTGCATGGGACGACCCCGCATCTGCATCTGGCCCGGCAAAGAGCCTCGTGATCTACCGGCAGCCATTTTTCTCGCGATGTTGTGGGCTGAACGCACGTCTCGTTATATCCGCGATGGCAAACCATGGAGCTAAAAGGAGATCATGAGGGAGCTCTCAGTGGTGGAGATCATCCGATAATTAGAATGGATCATGGCGTCCGGCAGATTCTTTTGAATTCGATTTGCCGACATCCGCCCGAGCACTACGCAATTCTCGCGGGGAGCCTCAGTGATCCGCACCGTGTGACCGATTGCAGACCGATGCCGCCAATGGTTGGGCCCGACGGCCGCTTAAACAGAGGCCGGGGTCACGTTCAGCTCAACGCACCATTTATTGAATACTACCTCAACATGGAATTGCTTCCCGCAAACAAATACGTTCTCGGCGTGATCCACACGCACCCATCAAACCTGAAGAACCTAACTGGCGGCGTAGCCGGTAGCGGTCAGGGAGACATGCCTTCTATTCGCGCAGCGTTGCAGCGGGCTGCGGAGGCCCAGAAGAACTGGAAAGACTTTTTAGCGCCGATCATCACGATGGACGCGGACGTCGGAGCGCCAACATTTACGGGCTGGATTGTCCGGCTGGGCCAGCCAGCCCCTATTCCTGCTGAGATTGTCTTCGAGGAGGCGAGCCCCGATTTGGCGGCAAAGCACATCCCGATTGAGGAGTGGATGGCTCCATATTTTGCGATCGTCAAACGAGTGCGCACAGATCGGTGGTCCTCCGCGGGCCATAAGCGCTGGATGATCAAGAAGATCTATCAATGCATGCGCGCTGACCTCGACGCCAAGGTCAAGAAACATCGGGTGCATCGATGCCCTACGTAGTTGCGATCTCAATTGGCCTGCTGGGGTTGGTAACCATTCGAGACGCTTGCTATTTCGTTGACGCCTACGGGGTAGCGAACTTAAACCTCGAATGGCTCTTACTGCTGGCATTCGGATTTTTCCTAGTTTGGCTTGGGTGGTTCATATTTAAAGAAACGCTCACAAAGACGTACACAATCCGCAAACGGTAGCGCTATGCATGTACGCTAGCAGTCTGCTGAAGACTCCCATCGCCACGGAGGGGGCTTGACGATTCACTTTATCATCTCGAATCCGTGGAGACGATCAGGGGATGTCTCGATTGGTGTTGAACTACGTCGGGCCAACGTTGCCGGAATGAATGTTACGCGGCCCTCGACGTGGGCAACGGGGTTGATCGTCATGCGATCGTGGTGAGCTTGAAGGGCCGCACGCAGAACCGACAATTGCTTATGCGCCTTCAATCGTCGGAAGTCCTTGTTGGCCTCGATCATGCCGGCCGTCGCCCCATCGCAACGCCATACCTGCATCCCGCCAGCGTTTGACGTTGCGCGTGACGCGGCGAATGGTGCCCATCATGTTCTCGGCGATGTTGGTGCAGGCGAGCGAGCGACGAAGCTCCTTCGGCAGCTTCAACCGGACGACAGTCAGGATTTCGTCGAGGCCTTCGAGGATGCTGGCCGCTACGCCGGGCCATTGCTGGTCGAGTCGACGCGCGAGATTGCGGATCAATTTTTCAGCCTTGTCGGCGTCATCGAGCTGCCAGGCCTGGCGCAGCACCCGATCTTTCGGCAGGCGTTCCATGATGTTGCGCCTTGTGGATCTGGCAGCGCTGGATCGCAGCGGCCGAACCGAAGGTGCGGCGGATCGCCTTCGACAACGCTTTCGCGCCGTCGGCGATGAACAGTGTTGGCACCGTCGGGTCGAGCCCGCGCGAGAGCAGGTTGTCCAGCAGGGCCTGAACCGTTGCGGCATTCTGGGTCGCCCCTTCCACCAGCGCCAGCGGATGCTTGTTGCCTTCGCCGTCAACCCCGATCGCGGCGACCAGCACGAGATCGTCGCCGAGATGCAGCCCGTCGATTTGGACCACCAGAAGGTCGAGCGCGGACAGATCGGTAGCCATGAAGTCGGCCAGCCGCGCCGCCGACAGTGCTACGAACCTCCGCGAGGCCGCCGACTTCGAAATCCCCGATCCGGGCGGTGCCGGCACGTCACCCTCGGGCAGCCGGACAGCGCGGCGGAACCGGCGCGTCGACACATTGATCAGCATCAGGTTCATCGCCCAGCGACCGAGCCAGTCCTCCTGCGCCGCCGTTTCCCAGCTCGGGATCGTCACCTCGCGGCCGTCCACGCCCCGGACCCGCGGACGCTCGACCTCGATCTTGCCGCCGTGGAAGCCGATCCGTCCCCGCGTTCGGCCCCAACGGTGCGCCCGCCGCGCCGCGTCGCGACCGTGGCGCGGCCCGCAGGCCGCCACAACATCCGCCTCCATCGTCGTGCCGAGCGCCTTGATCCCTGCCGCAAGGCAACCGATCGAAGCTCGCTCGCACTTCCGCAAACGCTTCGTCCACCGCCCCGGCCGCCGGCCAACCAGCCGGTGTGATATCTCTCGTCATGGCGTTGCTCTCCTTTATGGAATCAGCACCCCGAGCCTACCGGCTCAAGGTGGGCAACGCCGACCTCTTCAGAAATTCAACAGAACCCGGGACATCCCCATGCCCGGCCCGGGTTTAGTCGCGCGTCATGCTTAGCAGTAGGGGCGGCGAGAGTAATCCGTAGATGTACGGCGCGCTTTTAAGTTGCATTCTGGATCCGCCGCAAGAATATATATATATATAGCTATGGTCGAATCGCGCGCACCGACGGTCTGGCAGGCTCTCGACGCCTGGGGGAAACAGCTCAGCCCCTGGCAGCAGTTCATCATTGCGCAGGCGACTTCAAAGGGCAGGCTGAGCGATGACGGGATTGGCAAGGCGTACCGCCTGTTTCTAGGTGCATTTGATTTGGCGGAAGCGCCTGCGGAGAACCTAGCTGCCCCGGTAGTTTCGCCTCGATCCGCGAATGATGCGGGCAAACCGCTCTGCCTTATCCGCGTCGATGGGCTTATGGGCGTTAACGCACTCCCGGATGGCTCTTTGCTTACATTCGATCCGAAGCTTACCGTCATCTATGGCCGGAACGGCGCCGGAAAGAGCGGTTTCTCGCGCCTATTTGCCAATGCCTGCTTTAGCCGGCACAAACCGAAGATCGTACCGAACATCTATGCAAACGGCGAAACTCCTGATCTAGCGGCAAGCTTCCACGTTCAGCTGGACGGTTCTGATCCATTCGCACTCTCAGTAGGTGTCGAGAACCCAGAACTAAAACGTATCAGCTTTTTTGATGTTACTATTGCGAAGCTTCATGTCGGCGAAACAACCGCATTTGAATTCAAGCCGTCCGGTTTCGACGTTTTTCCCGAAATGGCTCGCGTATATGGCGAACTCGGCAAACTCCTCGCCAATGCCATCCTATCTCGGGCACACACCACCCGCTTCTCGGACTCATTCATCGGGCAAGAAACAGACGTAGCCAAGCTCGTCGCCACGATTGGTCCCAGGACCGATATGGCCGCGGTGCGAAAATTCGCGATCTACGGTGAAGTTGAAAAGGCTCGCCTCCGAGAGGTGGACGCGCAAGCGACAGCATTGAAAGCGAGCTCACCCGAGGAGCTGATCGGCAACCTAAGGCAGGCCAAAAACGATATCGTCGCGCTTATTGCGAAGCTTGATGCGCTCGGGAGTAAATTCTCTCTCGAGAAACGGCCGTTTCGGACAGCGCTGTCGAAGAGTGCCAGGGAGTGCACGGCTGCCGCGGCTGCAGTCGGGACAGAGACGTTCAAGAGACCGTTCTTTAAGGCAGTCGGGACGCCGGATTGGGAAGCGTTCGCAAAAGCAGCACACGCCCTCGCCCGAAAAGAGAGCGACTTGTACCCTGGTCCGAACGATAGATGCATCCTTTGCGAACGCCCGCTGGATATCGACAGTCAAGCCCACATCACCGCCTTGCTAGCGTTTATTGAGGGGGAGGCACAGCGCGCTGCACAAATGGCGACAAAGGCTGTTGAAAACGAGATCCGAGCGCTGAGGGCTTTGGAGGTGAATATCTTCGCTCCCGATTCGCTGGTTCGGGCTCATGTCAACAGATTGGATCCGGGCCTCGCCACGGCGATCGATCGCGCCGCCGTCAGCATCGCTGCGTTGCGTGACAGCTCGGTAGCGGCGTTAGCTGCGCACGATCCAGTTCAAGGATCAGTGAACTGTGCAGATGTCAGTTCCGCATTGCGCGCGCTAGTCGAACGGATCACCGGTGATTGGGAACGTTTGACGAAAGAAAATGCTGCCACCGCTATCGCGTCCCTTGAACTTGAACGTCAAACTCTTCGCCATCGAGAGGTCCTGTCGAAGCTCCTCGGCAGTATCGAGATCTATGTCGCCGACGCGCTCTGGTCTGCCAAAGCGGAGCGCGCGAAATCCGCCCTAAACCCTCGGCACATAACGGACAAGGAGAAGGACCTCTTCAGTCAGATTGTGGGCCCCTCGTATCGAGCACGGCTTGCGCAGGAGTGCGATGACCTAGAATGCGATATGCCGATCGAACTACAGACGACAGGCCAAAAAGGAAAGACAGTCCGATCTCTTGTCTTGAAAGGTGGGCACCGTCCGGAGATTATCCTGAGCGAGGGCGAGCAGAAGGCGGTTGCGCTAGCGGACTTCCTCACCGAAGTATCGATGAACCCTTCGAATGCAGGCGTCGTGCTCGATGACCCCGTGACCTCACAGGATCATCAGCGCAAGGGTCTGATTGCAAAACGTCTTGTTCGAGAAGCTCAATTAAGGCAAGTTATTGTCTTTACGCATGACCTGCCGTTCCTCAATCAACTGATTGCGACAGCGGAGAAGGAAGAGGTATCGTTCCAGGCTCACTGGATCGATCGCGACGAAGACGGGCATCCGGGGCAAATTACGCTAAATGATGCGCCGGCAACCAGCAAGGCGTATGATTCGACAGAGCGGGCTAAACAGTGTCTAGCGGAAGCGCAAGCGCTGACGGGGCGAGCGCGACACGACGCAATTTGCAAGGGGATGGCTGCCCTTCGCAGAACCATTGAAGAAATGGCAGTCAAGCGATTACTCAAGGACGTAGTGCCAAGGTGGAGTGATCGGGTCATTGTCACTGGATTTCGAAACATCGCCTGGGACGATGGTCTCGTTGAAAGCATGTGTGGAATATACGAGGAACTTTCCGCGTATATTGAGGGCCATTCACATACGGACGAAGCAATGGGAGCCCCACCGGAGATCAAGGATTTGGCCGAGATGATCCCGCGTGTTGATGCCCTGATCAAGACTGCTAAGCGGGATAGGAAGGCCCAACTAAATGCGGCTACTCGAGTGCAGCCGGATCGCCTAACATAGGGAAAATCGAGCCTGTCGAAAGGCGGGCTATGCACATGTTCTCCGCCATGTCAGCCAGGGTTCGAAAGCCCATAGATCCGGTGTGGCATAATCCCCAGTCTCTGAATTAGTCGACTGTGAAGAACCTCCTAATGTCCTCTACGATCGCCGTCGAAATATCCATGTCTCGATATCTCCGATTGGTAGCTCCGACGATGCGGACGAAGAACCGCCTTCTTTTCATGAGCGGTAATATGCCGCATGCGGTCAGCGAGCAAGGTTGCGCGTTGCGATTGGATGAAGCGTCAACGCGCTCACTTCCATCATCCCCGACGAGGCAAGCGCAATATATCCCTCTCCAACGTGGCGAAGTGGGTTGCAGCCAAGGGGCTGGGTGGGATCGGGGACATTCAGATAGATAACATCGTCTCGGCGATTCGCTGGCACATGCGCGTTAATGCGCTCCACGAGATCGCCGTGCGGATCGATGAGGGCAAGACCACGGCCGTGTTCGAGGTCCTGCAGCGCCATCGTTTCTAGGAGCGTCGATTTTCCAGTCCCGGTTTTTCCGATGACGTAGATTTGCAAAAGGCGATCTTCGTTCTTGATCCCAACGATGTGTTGATCATGACGAAAATCAATACGTGAAAAATGCGTAACATTATCTGTCGACATAGGTTGCAGCATCGTCGCGCATAGCTTGAGAGCACGCTAGGTGGGAGACGGTGCCAAAACTATCCCGAGATCGCTATGTGCCGCGCCGGCACAATCCCGTGTCTCCACGAATTTCTTGTTACCGGCGAACATGATGCAAGAGTTTGATCTTTCGACATCTCCTCGCAACCGAGCACCCGAATGGTTCGGATGCCCGCAGCGAGGAGAACGATATGTCGACATTTGTTCTTTCCAACAAGGCAGTAAAGCTGATGAAGCTCTGCGATCTCAAAGGCTTTGAAGGCCTCGACGATCTTCTTCTATTAGCAGCTCTCACGGACAGTGTGTGCCCCGCCATCTGCATGACGGAGGGATGCGACTACACGGCGGAGATGGAACCCGACCAGGAGGAGGGTTTCTGTGAGGCGTGTGCCGGCCACACCGTCACATCGGCGCTTGTACTCGCCGGCCTCATCTGAGGAGGTGCGGCCATGAGCAAGGACCGCATTCGCGAACTCAACGACGCTTTCCGTCGCACATTCCACGGCGGCAGGGTCATGATGACATCAGGCGTTTACGAACTGCCCGACTGTGTGAAGGCCGAGGCGCTCGTTCAAGTGGCGAAGTTCTCGGAATTTACAGCGGACAATGATGCGCATGACGAACACGACTTCGGGAGCTTCGACCTGGTGGGACGCAAGTTCTTTTGGAAGATCGACTACTACGACAAGGATCTGCTGAACGGCTCGGAAGAACGCACGATGCGTGTGCTCACGCCCATGCTCGCCGCGGAGTACTGATGCCGACCAGGAGAATCACCTTCGATCCCGAAGGGCCACTGTGGGATATCCTCTATGGTGAACGCTACCGCACCTGGCCGTGTCCTTTCTGCAGCGTTGAATTTGACGAACGCAGCAGTAAGGGAGTGGCGTGGGTCTCAAAGCACGGCATCTTGTGTTGCTCCGAGATTTGCGCCCGGCTTTATGTGCCTCGTGAGGAGCCGCGCTTCCGCATCATCGACGACTAGCTCGTTGTTCTTTGCAGCCCCGCCGGTGGCGGGGCTCTTTCTTGGGAAGTCAGCGAAGAGAGGGGTGCCGCGGCAACGCGCGAGACACTGACCTTATCCGCCTTCCTTCATGACGCAACGGAAGAAGCATCTAGCGGGCTGGCCGCCCGTTGCGGGGACTGTTGGTAGAGCCGACTTACGGTGTGATGCCGTAGAGCCCAACCAGTTCGGATTTACTCGGACGTTTTTGTCCACCAATTGTCGCCGCCGCGCACGCACGATCTCCGAATCTCGTCGGAGCCAAATGAATCACGGTCGCTCGTCGGAGGCGAGCACCTTCTTCAACAGCCTGCTAGTCTTACTGAGTCAGAGTGTCGCGGCCCTTGTCGACAGGAATCATATATTTGAGAAGACTCACTTTTCGGCATGCGGGGGCTGAGATGAGTCTGACAAAATCGGGAGACGTAGCGTCGCGGTTTTCGGCATATATTGAGGGCCTTGCGAGTGTGATCGGCCATGCGGGACGCGCCAAACCGCTGCGCGACTACTGTACCGGGCTGATGATGCCATGCGATCGCAAGAGCGTCGAGCCGATGGCAGCGATCACGGCACCTGAGCGGACAGCAGCGCAACATCAGTCGTTGTTGCATTTTGTCGGTCAAGGTGACTGGTCGGATCAGCAGGTGTTGGCCAAGGTCCGTGAGTTAGTGCTGCCGGGCATCGAACGCTGCGGGCCGATCGAAGCGTGGATCATTGATGATACGGGCTTTCCCAAGAAGGGGCGGCATTCAGTCGGCGTTGCGCGGCAATATTGCGGCCAGTTGGGCAAGCAAGACAATTGTCAGGTGGCCGTATCTCTTTCGCTTGCGAACCAACATGCGAGCTTGCCGGTGGCCTATCGGCTCTATCTCCCAAAGGAGTGGGTGACGGACCGTACACGTCGGCGCAAAGCAGGAGTCCCCAAGGAAATCACCTTCAAGACCAAGCCGGCAATTGCACTTGATCATTTGCGCTGGGCCTGTGCGGTGGGCTTGCCGCGCGGCATGGTCCTGATGGACGCCGGCTACGGCACCGACACCGCTCTGCGTGGGAGTATTACCGAACTGGGCCTGAGCTACGTGGCCGGCATCTTGCCACAAACCTCGGTATGGGCGCCCGGAACCGGACCGAGGCCGCCGAAGGCATGGTCGGGGAACGGACGACCTCCGAAACTGCTACGGCGTGACAGCAAACACCGACCGATTTCGGTCAAGAAGCTTGCGATCGGTCTGCCAGCGCATGCTTGGCACAAGATCACGTGGCGTGAGGGTACGGCAGAACCGTTGTCTTCGCGGTTTGCCCGTGTGCGCGTCCGTCCGGCACATCGAGATTACTGGCTCGCCGAAAGCCGGCCCGAGGAATGGCTGCTGATCGAGTGGCCAGAGGGCGAGGCAGCACCAACCAAATATTGGTTTTCACCGCTTGCGGCCAACATTGGATTTCGTCAGCTGGTCGATATTGCCAAGCTGCGCTGGCGCATCGAGCGCGACTACCACGAACTCAAACAGGAGGTTGGCCTTGGTCACTTCGAGGGACGAAGCTGGCGTGGCTTCCACCACCACGCAACATTGTGCATTGCCGCCTACGGTTTTCTAGTCTCCGAGCGAGAGACGATTCCCCCCCTCAGAAGCAGCCTCCACCAAAATCTTCAAGGAAGCTGCTATTCCCGCAACCTATCGGCCGAGGGGATCCGCCATTGCGGCCTGAACGGCACGTTCCGAATTCGATTGCGACCGTCCGACGAAGATTGAGCGCTGCGCTCGTCGTCACACTATCTCGATGCCCTTGTTGCATCAGGGCAATCTCTAGTCAAAGTGGCTATCGAAATTTATGACGCAGTAAGACTAGGCGGCCACTCGCTGCTGGCGGTCCAGCTGATGGAGCGCCTGCGGCAGCTGTCGCTGGCGGTTGTGGCCGTTATCTGAACAGTCAAGCTGTCTCACCGGCTGATAGTGGGTCAGTTTGAATTTCGCCAATGCGCCAGGAATGGACATTCCGCGCGAAGGTTCATGCCGAGGCTTACGCGTGCGGCCTGAGAATGGTCGAGGGCCCTCTGGCCGCGCACGGCGGCGGCGTCAGCGACGAAACAGTTCGCCGACGAGCGGCATCGAAATTCTCGAACAAGATGTGCCACGCCCGCGGGAACCGGGAATTTCTCACAACGAGATATACGCCGACGATGGGCAGGCGTCATCTCGGTTGGGCTTCGCCCATCTTCCGCGACGCCGCCGCGATTCAGTTTCTCGGAGGCTCATCGGATGGTTATATTGCCTCCTGAAGTGACCGCTGAAATATTTCCTCCGGCGCCGCCATGGATCGGGCCATCATAAAACCCTTGATGGTCATAACCGCCTGGATATAATACGCTATCTATATGCACGTTCCCTCCTGAAGTGCACGCATGCAAATGGAAGCTCGCCGAATCCGGCACTTGAACCGTTATGTTGCCGCCGCTTGTCCGGAGCGTCGCGACGGGCTGCGGGTCGAGGAGTTCCACCGTGATATTTCCGCCTGACGCTCGGGCATTGGGTATACTTCCTGAAACAGAATGCAAATCGATATTCGCTCCAGAGGAGTTTGCGTTTATTCGACCGCCGACTCTACCGGCCGAACCTACGGTAATTCGTCCGCCACTCGTGTGAAGCGTCAGGTCGGCAGCTCCCTCGCCGATCTCGATTGCGCCACCGCTGGTCTGTGCATCGACGGTCGCATCAGCCTTATCCAAGGAGATCGAACCGCCGCTCGTCTTGATCGTCAACGGCGAGTTGGCGGGAACGTCCAGCTGCAGGTCGATGATTGTCGACGGCTGCCGATTTTGTATGCTGCAGTTGATCACAGCATCCCCGTTCGTCTGGATTTCGACTCTCACGAAGCTGGCGTCTCCGGTCCGCAACCGCCAGCTTACCGTCAGCTCGTTTGTCGGTTGTGAATGAATTGTTATATTTGCCGAAGCCGCAGGCACGCTGATTTTGGCTCCCTGTGGCAAAGATACGCTTTTCGGCACGTTTTGAGGGACGTCGATGGTCGTCATGATCATACCTCCAAAGATAGAATCGACCGACATTTTCTGTTCGACGATATTGTTCGAATATTCGAGGGCGCGTATTCGACCGCCCCCGATCGACGTCGACGCCGCGCTCTTTCCACCCTCTCCTCGAGCGGCCGATAGCCGATCGGACAGCATATCAACTCGACGGAGCCTCGCCCGGCGCCCAATAGGGACATGCTTTCTGCTCTTCATTTCCGGTCATCAACCCGCGCGACCAAAATGAGAACTTCTCCGAATCGACCAGTATTCCGCCGTCTTCTCGAATACGGCCGATATCATTGAGCGCGTCGTGAAGACCGACAGTGCATTTCCCCAGGCGGCCGTCTGGATAAACCAGCAGGTGATTGGGCATGGCCGCGTAACATAACTCCGTGTCGATCCTCCAGTGCATCGTGTCCCGAACGACTCGATAGAAGGATTCCTCGATCTCGCGGTATGTTTTACGATCGAGCACAGCAAGATCATCATCATTCGTCCCGCCCCACTTGCCGATAGGTCTGATGAAAGTCTTGAACCGAGGGTCGTCTCCGAAATCCTTCCCGATGTTTTCCGCCAACCGGCCTATATCGTCCGCATTGGTCGGCGAAGCATTGACACGAATTGCGCCCGTAAAGTTTCCGACCGCTTTTCGATAGGAGAGGAGGTTTTCATATATGAGGTTGAAGGTCCCGTCGCCGATTTTCGTGTGTCTAGCCTTGTCGTGAGAGTCTTTCCATCCATCCAGAGTAATCTGGAATTGGACGAGATTCTCATCGAGCAGCTTCTGTAGTTTCGTGAGCGTCAACATTGTTCCGTTCGACGTGAGCGAATAAGAAAAGGCGCAATTCAACTCTGAATTGTGCGCCATTATTTCTCTCATGCGGTGGAAGGCGAGCATGGGTTCCCCGCCGAAAAACGAAACATCTACGCTGTCGTATTTATGCGACAGCACCCCGCAGAAATTTTTTATCAGATCTGCTTGGCGCTCGTCGGAGCCTTTGTACTCGTAGCGTTCGTAACAATAGTCACAACGTAAATTGCATTTCTCTGTAAGCAGAAGTGTGACGGAAAAACTGCTCATTATCGTTTTCCGATACGAATCTCATAGTTGAGAATAATAGAAGGCTTGCGCTTGCAAGCCTTCCGCCTTACGACGAATTAAAGCGCTTTTAGTGGCACTGGCAGCCGCCGTTATTGGGCCTCGCAGCGCCCGCCCTGCTGTGTACTTCGCCAATAGATTCTTTCACATGTTCTGCGAATTTTTTGTCTTTTATGATTATTTCTCCCTTCGGATCGATCGTGATCCAGTCGACTGGGATTTTATTGAGGTCGATCTTGTTTTCCGAGGTAGCCATTTATGCCTCCTATTGTGAATTTCCCAATAATGCGCGTCCAAAACGCAGGTGTAATTTATGCGTTTTCTCGCTCTCAGCATAACGCATGCCAACACCTAATAACTCGGGATTTGCTGTTGCGGTAGGGACGCCCATTGCTGAGCGCCCACCGGGTCACGGAGGGCGGTCGCCCTCGTTGCGCCAACCGCAATCGAGGAATCCGCCAACACTCAATCAGTTCCAGCGCAGGCTTCTTGGAGTCGATCGTAAGACCGTATGTCCGCCTCTGCCGATGAGGTCTGTGCGCCTTGGCTGGGTTACACGCACTCGAGACGAAGCGTCTCTGACATTTTTTGTCGAAGTTGCGACAGGATGTCGAAGCCGCGGTCCGTGACCTGCGGAGGGAGGATTTCTGGTTCATCGTAGCCACCAGGAGCGAAAATGAAACAGAAATCCGGACCGGGCAAAGCGCCGGCAGAACAAGTTCTAAAGGATATTCGACGGCAGACCCGCCGGCATTATTCGGCGGAAGAGAAGATCCGCATTGTGCTGGAGGGCCTGCGGGGCGAGGAGAATATCTCCGAGCTGTGCCGGCGCGAGGGCATTGCCGCCTCGATGTACTATGGATGGTCCAAGGAGTTCCTCGAAGCCGGCAAGCGTCGCCTGGCGGGCGACACGGCGCGGGCGGCAACCTCCGGCGAGGTGAAGGATCTGCGTCGTGAGACGACGGTGACCTTGCCCCCATATGTGAAACGGCCTGCGTGGCAAGAGCTTTTTCAGTCGATTTCACACATTGGAACGGTGCGGTCATATGTCCGGCCTTTGCGCGCGGCACAATATCGCCGCTGGCCTCGATGAGATCCGCGGAACGAGGAGCTAAATCAAGTTTACGCGCTTGAGCGCATTGGGGGCAGTAGCTTCACTCGTTTCGGGATTTCGTCCCATGGGTTCATCGCCTGTTGTTGCACCTTGCCCTCTGCCGGCCTGCGCCAGTCAGATCGTTTTGGCGGTCACTGCGTCACCGCTGTAATCGCCAGTGGTTCGGGACGCCGATAAATTCCGCCCTTGTTCAGGAGCGCCCAGATGATCCGCGCCGTCTTATTGGCCTGCGCGACGGCGACAACCTTGAAGGGCCGTCTGGCGAGAAGCGCCTTCAGCCACGGCCGCGCCCGAGCGTCGTTTCGGACGGCCGTTGCCCCGACAACGAGGAGAGAGCGGAGTTCCGGATTTCCCATCTTCGATATGCGTCCCAGCCGCTCTTTGCCTCCGCTTGAATGAGACCGCGGCGTCAATCCCAGCCAGGCGGCAAAGTGGCGAGCCGACTTGAACCCGCCAGGATCCGGCACAAGCGCCTTGATGGTCGCCGCCGTAATGGCGCCGACGCCAGGGATGGTAGTCAACCGGCGCATGTCCTCGTCGTGCTTGGCCTCCATGACGATTGCGCGCTCGAGCCTCTCAATCTGGTCGGCTGAAGCTTCAATCTCGTCGGCAATAGCCATGAGCGCGAAGCGCGCCGCTGCGGGCAGGCGAGCATCTGTCTCGTCCCGCACGATTGCGACCAGCACCTCAACCTTTGCCAGGCCGGCGGTGGCGATGATCCCCAATTCGGCTAGGTGGCGCGCAACGCGTTGACCGCCTGCGTTCGCTGCCGCACTAGAAGAGCGCGGGTCTTCAGCACCATCGCGGCAGCCTGCTGCTCGGTCGTCTTGATCGGGACGAAGCGCATGGTCTTTCGGGTCACCGCTTCGCTGATGGCCTCTGCGTCCGCCGCATCCGTTTTGCCTCGCTTTACGAAGGGTTTGACATAAGCCGGCGGAATGAGCCGCACCTCATGACCGAGAGCTGCGATCTCGCGCGCCCAATAGTGCGCGCTACCGCAGGCTTCCATCCCCACCGGGCATGGTGGCAGTTTCTCGAAGAAGCGCAGAACCTCGCTGCGCCGCAACTTCCTGTTGAACACTGGCGAGCCCTCCGCATCCGCGCCGTGAACCTGGAAAACGTGCTTGGCCAAATCCAAACCGATGGTGATAACCTGTTTCACGGAACGGTCCCTCCTTTGTGGCGTTCGAACAACGACCAAGTTCTAGCACTTTGATGCTGTTGGAGCGGGCCGTTCCACCACATCAAGTTTTATCCAGTCCTGAGTTCGTCCCGGCTGTTGGATTTGCCCGGTTGGGCGGAGGCAGCGGCGGGAGCTGGCGCGGAGCCCTCGGCATAGCGCAGCGCCAGCTCCCGGCGCGGGTGGCAGGTGAGGGCGAACTCGGACGGCGTCTTCCATCCGAGCTGCGAGTGTGGTCGTGCCTCGTTGTACAACAAGGCTTGAGAACACCCACGGGACCGTTTGCCGTGAGGTTCTGTACCGGCTTCACCCTTGGGCAGCTCGCGAAGTTTTCGTCCATGCCGTGATCGACAAGGCGGACGGCGTTGTTTTCCGCTGTACGCTGGATGGATCGGAGACGCTCCGGTCTCTGGAGATCCCATCGTGGATGTTCGACCGCGCGGCATGTGCTCGCGGTGGCAGCCTAACGGCAGAGCCCTTTGTCAGCCTGGAAGCGCTCAACGCGTTGTCGGCGGTTCTCGATTCAGCGGTCAAGAGCACAGCATCATCATTGAATGATCCGCTTTTCGGCGCACGCGGAGCTTCTCACGACCAGAATCGGGGAGAGGCTTATGGCAAGAAGGACGGCGATATCGGCGAACCCGGTTCGACGCAACCGGCGGTTCGGCATGCATCAGATGGACCTGTTCGCGGGTCGCATCGCCCGCGGCGCCGTCGGGGTGCCGGAATGGGGGAGCTGCCGAAGGAGGCGCAGGATGCGCTGGTGAACTTGATGGCGCAGTTGGTGCTGGACCATGCGCGGGTAAGCGCAACGCTCGCGAAGAGGATGACGGTCAAGATCAGTGACAAGGTCCGCCCTCACCACCTTGAGCGCAAGGCGATCCTCTATGTGCGCCAGTCCTCCGCTCATCAGGTTCTGCACAATCGTGAGAGCGGCGCGTTGCAATACGTGATGCGCGACCGATTGACGGCGCTGGGGTGGTCCAAGATCGAGATGATCGACGATGATCTTGGACGTTCTGCTGCCGGCAGCTGGCGCGCTGGAATCGCTCGCTTGCCCGCGTCGCGGAGGTGGAGAGCAAGATTGCCGCGCATGACGCGGCGACCGCACCGACAGCGGTCGATCCAGCGCTGCTCAGCGTTCTGGCTTCGAACCTCAAGTCAGTCTGGTCAGGGCCCACCACCGATGCGCGGCTGAAGAAGCGCATCGTCCGTACGCTGATCCACGAGGTCGTTGCCGATATCCATGACGAAGCGTCCGAGATCGTTCTCGTCGTGCATTGGGCGGGCGGCGCTCACAGCGAGATGCGGCTGCCGAAGCCGCCAGATCCATCGCCGAGCGAGCGCGGCAGAATCCAAGATACCCCGCAGGATCGCACCCCAATCAGCAAAGTCTCTTCTCTTCAACAACATAGACAAATGGGTGTTCTGATGCGCGGTTGTAATCGACCCGCCAGCATCCGAGCGCGACGCGGGCCTGGGCCAACGACGTGAACAGCGTCTCGTTCAACAGTTCATCGCGCAGCCGGCTGTCAATCGGCGTTCAAATTTGACCCCTCGTATTGCCGCATCTGCGAACGTTACCCTGATGGCGCCATTGCCGATGACGATCCGATGTCGATTGATCGGCCGCGCCAGGTGACTTTCCCGGCTTGCTCGACGAGAGGGGCTGTGGGCGGGTCGGGCCCTAAATAGCCCGAGCCGTCCACAACCCCGGGCAATGGGGCAGCGGTCGTGGCGTCGCCGAACGGACCCTGGGCGACCAACTGTTCGGCAGCCCTCCGTCTGAGCGCCCTCAGCAGACGCTGCACAATCGAATGCTGTCTCTTCCCGAACTCCTCGGGGTATTTCTCGCTCAGCCGGCCGACAATTGCGAGCGCCGTCAGCTGCGGCTGCTCTGCGAGCCAACCTTCGATCGCAGCAATATGCGGGTCGAGCTTGGACGGCATGCGAACTCTGGTCTTATAGGGCCGACGAGTTCGCCGGTGCGTGGCACGCGGCTCGCCGACCGTCACCGTCTTGCCGAGCGTCTTCGCGAACGTCGCCGCGGTCGCTGGCAGGGTGCTAGTGTGAGCGGGTTGCAGGCCGCGCGCCTGTCCGGCACGACGACCGACGCGATTGCCGAGTTCCTCTTGGGTTACGCGAATCTCCGCCAACAGCGCGACCGGATCGAGCGAGCGATACTGATCGCGTAGCCGTTTCTTCACGGCCGCGGTCACCTTGGGATGCGCCAATGCACGCTCATGGGGCGTCGACGGGGGATGATAGCGCTTGATCACTTTAGCCCCTTCGCGACGCTTCTCCTTCAGCTTGAACGACGGCTGGAAGAAGTTGACGTAGAGCCGTGCCGCCGCATAGAGGCGGCCCATCACACGCGCCGTCTCGACGCCATCGAAGCGGCCATAGCCCATGAGGCGGCGGACGACGGCACCATTCTTCTGTTCGACGAACGCCTGATCGTTCTTCTTGTAGGCGCGCGAGCGAGTGACTTCGAGCTTCTGTTCGCGACACCATGGCACGACGACATCGTTCATGAAGGCGCTGTCGTTGTCGAAGTCCACGCCGCGCAACAGCCAGGGGAACAGGCTCTGTGCGCTGTTGATCGCCTCGACGACCAGCGAACCTTCCCGCGTCAGCAGCGGCAGGCACTCCGTCCAGCCGGTGGCGACATCGACCATCGTCAGGGTTTGGATGAACGAGCCAGCCACCGACGTGCCGCCATGGGCGACCATGTCGACCTCGCAGAAGCCGGGCACCGGGCTGTTCCAGTCATTGAACGTGCGGATCGGGACCTCGCGCCGGATTGCCGAATAGAATCCGGCACGGCGCCGCCTGCCGCCGCTCGCCACGAGCTTCACATCGACGAGCAGGCGGTCAATGGTAGCGGCACTGATCGCCAGAACACGATCACGGTCCGCCTGCCCAAGCTGCAATCGGCCATGTTGCTCGAGAGCTGGCAGCAAGGTCGGGATCATCACCTTGAGCCGCTTGCCGCACACCCGATCCGACGCCTCCCACAGCGCCGTCATCGCGTCCTTGACCGTCGCGCCATATCTACGCTTGCGCTCTCGCGGCGCCTCGACCTTGCGCGGCCCAACCGTCGCGCGTGGCCGAAGTGCACGCACCGCATGCTTGCGATGCCAGCCTGTCGTCGCGCATAGCGCGTCGAGGATGCGTCCCTTCTCCGCCCGTCCGGCCGATCGGTAACGCTCCATCACCGCCGACACCACTTCGCGCCGCGCGCCCATGCTGATCTTTCCCGCCATAGAGGCCACCGAACCGATTCGGTGGCGCCGACCCAGTCATCGGCGAGAAGTTGTCCAGTAACATTCTGGATGAGGCAATGCGCCCCTTTGAGCGGCGGGTCTTGCTGGTAGCGCTCGTCTCGTCGGAGCTGGCCGGGGTTGCGGAGACGAGGCGAGCGCGGGTTGTCTGATCGTCGTCGCGGCTTTTGAATCGCCAGCTGTCGTTACCGGTCTCGACGATGTCGCAATGGTGGGTCAACCGGTCGAGCAGCGCTGTGGTCATCTTGGCGTCGCCAAACACGCTTGGCCATTCGCCGAAGGCGAGATTGGTGGTGACAATGACGGAGGCACGCTCGTAGAGCCGACTGACGAGGTGGAAGAGAAGCTGGCCCCCGGACTGGGCGAAGGGCAGATATCCGAGTTCGTCCAGGACGATGAAGTCCATCCGGGTCAGATGCTCCGCGAGCCGGCCCTGCCGTCCGTTGCGGGTCTCGGTCTCGAGGCGGTAGACGAGATCGACCACGTTATAGAAGCGGCCACGAGCGCCGGACCGGATGCAGCTTCGCGCGATGGCAATGGCCAGGTGGGTTTTGCCGGTGCCGGTGCCACCGACCAGCACGACGTTGCGTTGCTGAGCAATGAAGCCACCGCCGGCGAGATCGTTGACGAGCGTCTGGTTTATCGGCGTGCCGTCGAAGCGGAAGTCGGCAATGTCCTTGGCCAACGGCAGCTTGGCAATGGTGAGCTGGTACTTGATCGAGCGGGCCTGCTTCTCGTTGATCTCGGCGTTGAGCAAATCGCCGACGATGTGCTGGGGCTCGTGCTGGCGTTTAACAGCAGTCGCCATGATCTCGTCGAAGGCAGCCTTCATGCCATAGAGCTTGAGCTCGCCCATGAGATCGAAGATTTGGGTTCGTTCCATCAGATGGTCCTCCGGAGGTTGTCGTAACGGGCACAATCAGCGATCGGCGCATGGCGGAGCGTCAGTGCGGCCGGCGTCATGATGTTGGCCGGTGGAGCGGGTTCACGCTGACGGGCCAGGATGTTGAGAACGACATCCGCGGAATGGACGCCGTGAGCGACCGCCTCAGCGCAAGCCGCCTCGACGGCCGGCAGACCGTCGGTCAGCACCGCGTTGAGGATATCGACCATCTGCCGATTGCCATCGTCGGTACTGGCGAGCTTGCGCCGGATCCGCTCGATCGCGGACGGCAGCACCCAGTCCTTGAAGGGAGCACCATTGCGCAAGGCGCCGGGCTTACGCGCCAGCACGGGCACATAGTGCCAAGGATCGTTGCCCACCGGCAGCTAGCACTAAGCAAGACGATATTGTTGGACGCATCCTTTGGGCCCTCACCGACCCTACCGGAGTGCCCGCGAAGCAGTTCGCTGAACTTGATCCAGTTCCTCCCGTTGAATGGCTCGACGCACTGAGCCAAGAGCGATTCGGGCATCACGATTTACCCCGCTTTGGCATTCGACCCACCGAGAAGGAAGACAAGAAGCTTCGCTTTAGCTTGGTCTCGAGATACACAAAATACGACGCTAGCCGCTCCATGAACCTGGTTAACAACGGACGCAACCTCTATGTCTGGGATAAAGTCATGTCTCAGATTGCGAGGTGGACCATACGGCACCTCAACGACCCCCGAGTGTGGTTTGCGGCGCAGGGTGGCAGAATTGTCCCCGAATTTGCGCGATTAATCTCAAGTGCGTTGAAGCCGGGCGGAATAGCAGTGTCGCCGTCGATGCGAATATTGTGGTCGCTTCTACTGGCCGGGCGGATACGATAGGCTATGAGCTACGAGCTGTACGAGTGGCAGGCACGCTTCAGCCAGGAGGGCCCGACTTATGGGCTCCAGCTAGAGCTCCTTGAATTGCTGACGCCATATGTCAAGCTGAAATCACCCTTCAGGATGCGCGAACTTGTCGAATCCAAAGAAACAGCGAAATCAGCACAACCGCCGAGAATTAAGGAGCTTGTTGATTGGGAGATCGTCTTGGGAGCTTCCGAAGTTCACGAGGCTCTTGGGACGATCAAACGTAACCCAGAGTGGAGTTCACTGCTTGTTGAATTGTTGCCTAGCTTGACGTCTCTGTTGCTGGAAGCTCTGGACTTGATGCGGCAGCTAGAGGGTGCGGACGATCGGTCGGATGGATCGTATTGGCATCAACCGTCAATTGCCGAGCATTCACAAAATCAAAAATTTCGCGACTGGACCGCCCTCATAGATTTCACGCGTGATGCATTTCAGGCAACGGCTCAGGTCAATTCCCATAAGGCGCGGGCCGAGGTCGAGCGTTGGCTTAGCTATCCGTATCCAATCTTCCGCCGTTTGGCGTTCTATGCGGCCACAGAGACCGATCTCTTTGCCGCTCATGTTTCGCTTCAGTGGTTATTTGCACAAGAGAGCTGGTGGCTATGGTCAGTAGAAACAGAGCGCGAGGCGCTGCGCCTGGTGGACAAACTCGCAAAGACGCTCTCCGCCAGTGATGAATCTTTGCTGTTAGCTGCAATCCTTCGAGGACCGCCGCGAGAAATGTTTGTGGCGGGCGTTGATGCGGAGAAGTTTCAGCGCATAACGGACCGAGAGATTTGGTTGAGACTTTCCAAATTTCAAATGTCTTCGATCCGGGCTCTGAGCGGCGATGCCGCTAGCGCCTTTGCTCGCATCTCAAAAACCTACCCGGAGTGGAAGCCCGCGCCAGACGAGAGTGACGAATTTCCAGTATGGATGGGCGAGCCAGAAGGCTGGAGCAAAAAGCAAAATAGCCCAAAGGAAGTAGCAGCACTCCAAGAATGGTTGCTCGTCGAGCAAGATGAAATGGCCAGCGACGATTGGTATGAGCGCTGCAGAGATGACTTTCCCGTCGCCATATCAGCTCTCATCAATCTCGGTAAAAGTGGGAAGTGGCCTGCTCGCCGATGGCGTACCGCATTGCAGGTCTGGTCAGATCAGTCGTCCGTTCTGACGTCATGGCAGGAGCTAAAGGACGTTTTCCGGGCGGCTGACGACAAAGTCATAAAGGCGATTGCGCAACCTCTGAGTTGGTGGCTTCAAGCCGTGGGCAAAGTTTTTACTGAGGGAGAATCACAATTTCACCAGTTAATTCGACGTTTGCTCGCAACGCAGACCCAAGAACCCTTTGGAGAAGGGAACGATCCTCTTTTTAGGGCAATCAACCATCCTGTGGGCCAAGCAACAGACGCCGTATTTCAGTGGTGGTTCCGGCAGGGCCTGGAGGACGGCCAAAGCCTCGGCAATGAACCAAAAGGCATTTTTACCTTACTGTGTGATCAGCGAATTACGAGTTACAGGTATGGCCGAATAATCCTAGCGACCAACTTAATAGCTTTGTTTCGTGTGGACCGTAGCTGGACCACACGCTACATCTTGCCAAAACTGGATTGGAATGAAAACTTCGACGAAGCACGGACGGTATGGAGTGGCTTTCTCTGGGCTCCTCGACTCTACGCGCCACTTTTGGCATCGATCAAAGCGCAATTTCTCGAGACAGTGAAGCGCTACGACACTCTTGGTGAAGTCGCCGAGCAATATGCGAATTTATTGACATTTGTCGCACTAGAAGCGCCCGAGCCCTTTACGAGGAAGGAGCTGGCTTTCGCTACATCGCAACTACCGGCAGAAGGGCTCGATCGCTGCGCAAGATCTCTCGTACAGGGCTTGGATAGTGCGGGCGAGAAACGCGCAGGGTACTGGCAGAATCGCGTTCGACCATACATCAGCGAGATTTGGCCGAAGTCGGCCAATGCTCAGTCTCGGTCGGTCGCTAATTCGTTCGCGCGCCTTTGCATGAAAGCGGGCGATGCGTTCCCCGATGCGGTGTTGACGCTAAAGCCCTGGCTATCTGGCGGTGGTCAAGGAAGCGTCACACTCCACCAGTTCCGAGATGCCGGCCTGGCGAAGCGATTCCCAGAAGGCGCGTTGACCTTCCTGGACACAATTCTGGGAGAGCATTCGGTTCCGTTGCCAAACGATCTGAGCGCTATCCTGACCGATATTCGTCAGGAACGGTCGAATTTGGAACGCGATCCGCGGTTCGAACGCCTAGCTAGCCCGTCTTATTCATGATTGCCGGGCGGGGCAGCTGGAACATTTCCGGTCGGGGTGAAGGCGCGCGCGAACGCTTCGGCTTTTTCGCCGCTTTTCGACCCGACTTCGTGAACGCGTTGGA
>NZ_JBWJZD010000058.1:0-28286 GCF_056429065.1 Bradyrhizobium sp. USDA3010 | reverse complement strand
TGGCGGGCGTGGTGTTCGCGGCTGAAGGTGATGGGGTTGGCTTTGCAACCGAATCCTACGCCGCATCAGCGCTTTACACCACGCTCGCCAGCCTCTCAGGCGCCTCTGACGAATAAGACGGGCTAGTATCTCCAGAAGCGTGATGACGTTTTCGCTAGAACGCGTCTCGTCAGTTCGTAAATCCGCGACGACGCAAAATCGCCGGTGCGCCGGTCCGACAACATCGCGCGTGACGACAACTGCATCTATCGAGCTAGGGCGGACTTGTACAAGATCGGGCGTTCCCGATGCGATCGCCGAAATTCGAAACGCTCGAACGCAAACGAAAAGCTGGAGCCAACTGGCACAACGGAAATTGACGGGGAAGGGCGGCGATGTGGCGCCGGCTCAAGTGTCGATAGGCTCGCTGTCAACATTCTGCTCTACACGGAGAATGGCCTGGTGATATTTCTCATGGTCACGATGCGAGAGTCGGCAAGCAGTTCTTTAGAGTACACTGCGCCGAAGTAATCGAGGACGAAGGTGCCGGAATAGCGTAGACTTTCGGTCGCGCGGATTAGATTATCGAGAATTGAGTCCACTTGGCCAATGCGGTCGCGGTAGCGCGCACGGATAACATTGACGGCGTTCATCGAGTGAACCGCCTCGTCAGCAATCACCTCCCTCAGCCAGTGATGAAACGTGTTGTTACCAAGGGTGTCATAGAAGGGCTTCTCTGCTGCATAGGCACGGCAAGTGCACATCTCATCAAATGCAATCATAACCATGAGGGAGAATTCGTCCTTCAGGTGCTCAACGATTGGACCAAAATCGTGCGACCGAGCGTCCAATCTCTCCCGAAGATCCTTTTCGGATCCATTAGCGACGAGTTCAATGGTGCGGATGAAGCCATCGGTGTGGCGCTCCTCGTCGATCGCCCAGGCGTTGAAGAATGCCGCAGCTTCATCGCTAACGATGAGGTTTCGGTCGGCTAACTCTTGTTTCAGGTGCCGGGCGTCATATTCCGTGTATAGGTCAGGCCACAATTTGTTCCAACGCGCACATATAGCCGACGGCTCAGCGTTGAACATCGTTGGCGTAAGAGAATTGAATAGTTCTTTTGGACTCCAGTGCCGCCGAACCGGCGTGATCATCTGAGTGCCCCTATTCGCGGTGCGAGCGCTCCAGGTGCCATCGTGAATCGAGCGCTCGTACAGCAGTCTGCTGCAAACTACACGTGCCGTCACCTATATGCTTTGGTGAGTTGATTCTAGGTCGGAGACGTCTGCCTTGGCCGAAGCGCCACCCGAAAGGGCAGCAAGTGCTTGTGGCCCAGGGCTGCAAATCGAAAACCCGACTCTCAATTGGAGGGGGAAGATGATGCGCCGACGTTGAGAGTGCAGCCTCCTCGGGGCTGTCATGCTGACAGGTACTTTTAGTGTCCCCAGCTCCAGCGACGCCGCTGGTTCGGGCTAGGGGATCGGTCAGCCTGGACCGCGCAGAATTAGCCCTGTCGTGTGGCATGGGACCGAGGTTCGGACTGGCACCAAGGGATGTCAAACTGCGTCGGAGTCGATTCCAATCCTTGGCCTCGTCGAGGGGTTGACAACGCGTTGGCCGCTTGTGACTTCGCATTGGAAGCCAACCAGCATTACAGGTCGCTTGATTGATGTGTAAGCCGAGAAGCGCGCTCGATCCTGTTCGTCATCTATACTCTTGCCTGGCTGAGTTTGTTGCCGAGCAAACGCGGAGCAACGGCGACCTTGGCCGGCATCGCCGAGACGCGTTTGATGGAAGATGTCCTCCTCGGGAAAGTTCATCGGCTGTCAAGCCGGCAAGAATCTGCCAACCATTCACGCCTTTCGTCCTTGCCGCTAACGGATCAAAAACTGTAATGCAGCAAGTTCTCGCCTGGGACCACAGGGGAAATATTTGCACATGACCGGACTGGCCGTTATGGAAAACGTGCGCCGCTATCGTGCGATAGCGTTCCTGTGCCGGCAGGCTGCCGCATTTCGGCCAATCCAAGGGGGCTCATTGCTGGCGCAAGCTGCAGATTGGGAAGACCGTGCAGTTGCGGAGCTTGAGAGATATTTTGATTGTTCGACTGCGTGTCCTCGTTGAAGTGGCCGGACGATTCAAAGATCCGCTACCCGAGAATGGGTAAATTCAAGATATGGAATTGTGGCTGGATGACCTGGTTAGGCAGTCGTGTGAAAGATCGGTTTGAACCTATTGGCTTCTAATTGAGGGTAGAGGCCTGCTCCGTCCAGGCGAGCGCGTGTCGGCTCACGCCATCCAGCCAGGAGATGGCGCTCGTCTCTCGCGATTGTACACGATAAAGTTGGGCTCCTCGCGACAACATCGTTCGAAAGCAAATGTGCCCTGTAATCTCTGCACGTGATCATTATCCAGCTGTCTGTCGGTCCGACGACCGACATGGTAGGCATCCGCGATTTACCGCTGTTGGCTGTGAGATCTCGATCTGGCTAACGCGTACTGGTCGCCAGTTTGCAACTCCTGATTGGAGTTTCGGCTACCCGTCTTGCCTTCAAGTGCGGCCGACAGCTTGAGATTGTTGCGCAACATTGAATTTGTGGGCTCGATCGCGAGGCCTTGACGGTATAGCACTTGCGCCTCCTCGTGGCGCCCCTGTTGATCGAGCACGACGCCCTTTGCATTCAATGCGCGCAGGTCGCCGGGGGCTGCCAACAGTACCTCATTGAGTACCTGAAGTGCCTCATCTGAGGAGTTGCGCGCCAACAAGGCGCGTGCAAGCGAAATTGCCGCATTGACGTTGTCCGGTTGTTGGTCCAGGGTCGCGCGCAGACTCTGCTCATCGGCATGAACGAGAGCGCGCGAGATGCGCTCGTGCATGGCGGGATCAAACTCTTTGCCGCCTGCCAAGTCTGACGTGGACCACTGCTGGCGTGAAAGATCGGACGGGCTCGCGCAACCAGTGAGCATCACAATAGTGAGCATCGCAGGCAGAGCCGACCATGGGCCTGGACTAACGAAGCACAAGCGCCGCCGACGTCTGGTCCCATTTGAATTCATAACCTGCTCACGATGATCTGCTGTGCCGTCTCAACTCGCAGCGCTCAGGAGACTGCCCGGGGAAGGGCTCTTGTCTTTGGCAGCTGCCAGCTTCACGGATCCGATCGGTTGGACCGTGAAATCTGCGGCGAGATCCTGATAAGAAAGGACAGGTAGGTCGATTCCGTTGCGGGTGAGAAAGCCGCGAACGAAACGCCGGATATCCATCGAACCCAGAATAACTGGCTGGTTCTGGCTGCGCGCGATGCTCGAATGGATCTGGCGAAATTGGGAAAGCAGCATCTCGCTTTGCCGGTCGTCCAAAACGAGGTATGGGCCGACGGCGGTTTCACGCACGGCACCCCGCACGATATCCTCAGTCTCGCGCTCGACGATAAAGGCGGCCACAACGCGATGCGCGTTGGCATAGCGGTGACAGATCTGCCGCTTCAGAACAGAACGCACATATTCGGTGAGCAGCACGGCGTTCTGCTCCCGCTCGCTCCATTCCGCAAGTGCCTCCAGAACCAAGCGGGTGTTCCGGATCGGGATGCCCTCGTCCAGCAAACGACGCAGGACATCCGCGATCCGAGGGATCGGTGTCGTGCGCAGCACCTCCTTCACCAGATCGGCATATTCCTGCTCCATTCGGCCAAGCAACTGACGCGTCTCCTGAATGCCAACGAGGCGCTGTGCATAGCGCGTCAACGTGGACCGGACGCGCAAGGCGATGATTTCGCTCGGACCGTGATGCCCTATGCCGGCCGCCTTGAGAGCAGCCGCATGGCCCTGTTCGATCCAGATCCGATTCGTGTCTGGATCCTGCCAGAACGGGATGCCGCTCAATTCGATGTTCGCTACGTCGTCGTCAAGCAAGAGCTTTGTCGGGTCAATAGCGCCCTCTTCTACGGGTACGCCCTCGACGGCCACATTGAATTGCGATCGGGCCAGGTGGTTGGAGCTTTGGGCGGGAATGCGTGGAATTGTGATACCCAGATCAGCTGAGACCAGTGCTGAAACCCGTGCGACGCACTGCTCGAGTTCCCCCACATCCATTGCCTTCATCAGGTTCGGCGCCAGCAACAGCGTAATCGGAAGTGCTTCGGCCGGCACAGTTTGCTTCTGACCCTGCGTGGAAGCGGGAGCCGAACCGGCGGGATTGACGCCGGCCTTTGGAGCGATCTTGCTCTCTGGCACGCCAACCTTGACAAAGCTGGCGGCGGAGAAGAGTGCGGCCAGTATGACAAAGGGGGGCAAAGGGAAGCCAGGAACGAGCCCCATCACAAGCAGGACGCAGGCGGCCAGCCGGAGCGCTTGCGTGCTAGCCGTAAGCTGGTTGACGATATCGGCGCCGAGATTGAGTCTGGAAGGACCGTTGACACGAGTGACAATGGTTGCGGCTGTAATTGACAGCAGCAGCGCTGGGATCTGCGAAATGAGCGCATCACCGATTGTCAGGATAGTATATTGATGCATCGCCTCCTCAAGGGACATGCCCCTGGAGAGCGAGCCGATCGTGATGCCACCCAGCATATTAATACAGATGACTATGAGTCCGGCGATGGCGTCGCCCTTCACGAATTTCATGGCGCCGTCCATCGCGCCGTGAAGCTGGCTTTCCTGCTCCAGCGCGCCGCGTCGGCTGCGGGCTTCGTGCTGGTCGATATGGCCATTGCGCAGCTCCGCGTCGATCGCCATCTGCTTGCCCGGGAGCGCATCGAGCGTGAAGCGCGCCGACACCTCTGCCACTCGTTCGGCGCCCTTGGCCAGAACCATGAATTGCACCATGGTTACGATCAGAAATATGACAATGCCGACGGCGATGTTGCCGGATATGACGAAATCGCCGAACGTATGGATGATGCTGCCGGCGTCACCCTCGGACAGGATCAGCCGCGTCGTTGCAACGGTAAGAGCGAGACGAAAAACAGTGGAGATCAGGATGACGCCCGGCAGCGACGAAAAGTCGAGTGGCGTGTTGAGATACAGGGCAACCATCAGCAGCAATATGGCAAAGCCCAGATTGAAGCCGATCAGCATATCGATCACGACGATCGGGATCGGCATGATCATCATTCCGATCGCCAGAAGAAGCATCAGCGCGACCATCAAATCCGGGTGGGCGGGCGCGCGCGTGATGAGATTTCGTAGAACGTTGGCCATGAAAAGCCTTATTGTTGCCTAGCTGCAGCTGTGTTGGCCCGCAATGAAACATAGCGCTTGAAGGTGGCTTGCGCTTCGGTCATGCGGCCGGCGTGGCGAAGCGCGTGGCTACGCATCAGCATCAAGGGCAGAGATGAGGACGGTTCGTCATCTAGTTTGTCAAGCCGATCCAATACCGACAGTGCTTCGTCACCGCGACGCTCCGAGATGAGAGCGTAGGCCAGGATCCGCAGCAGGTCGATGTCTCGAGACTGTTCGTGAGCAACCAACCGCAATAGAGCCAGGCTCTTTGCGCTCTGCCCGCACGAAAGATAGATATAAGAAAGCACGCAGAGCAAATCTCGCTCCGGCCCCGAGACCAGCTCGAGAGCATCAGCTTCGGAAACGTTTGGCGGCTGTGTAGATGTGACGTGCTGCAATTTGTCTAGCTCGGCCATTGCTAGCCTTTGATCAAGCCGTTGTGGCTCTGCCGGAGCAAGATTAAGCGCTGCAGCTCCAGCTGCAGAAGGGCGGCTCCTTCACGTGCCAACAAATCCTCTGGCGCGGCAGATAGCGTATTGGCTAAACGCTCCAAAAGAGGGCCGTGTTGATCAGGACGCAGAACGTGCGAATGACGTAGCCGCGGCGTCACGAAAGAGAGCAGGCTATGCGCGAGATTAGGCCCGTTAAGCCAAGCGAGTTCCGAGCCTGGCTCGATCTGACCTGGTTGGGCGCGGGCCTCGTCGAGATTGACGCGCGAAATCGCATTGATCGAACCGAGCTTGAGCACGCTGTCGATCGTGGCGTCAACCAAGCGGTCCGGCGCATCGTCATGCCGGGAAGTTGCGCTGTGGCTCTTGTCATCATTGCCACGCGTCCGGTCGACGCCGATGGACTTGGCTCGAGAATTGTCCGGCGTGATGGCAGATGCATGATTATCAACGTTTGGTCCCTGAAAAGAGGTGCCAGGCTCGACGGGATTCGGGGGCAGCCTAGTCATGGCACTTTGCTTCCTTACCTGCGGCCTGAAGCGCTAATAGGATAGAGCGGCAAGCCGGCCATTCCGGCTCAGCAGAACACGCCCTTCCTCAATCCCATTGACGGTCCATCCATTGCTCAAGAGCGCGCCAACAAAATATTTCTGACCAGCAATGACGATATAGGGGTCGCTGCCCCGCCACACAGCCTGGAGTCCAACTGCGGAGGGTGTCTTCTCATCCTTGACGACGACTGCATTGACGAGCGCATAAGCGCCGTTGCTATCGCGATCAAACCGTTGCTGAATGTCTTGCCACGTGGCAAGTGCAGCGGGCGTAACGCTGCCATCGGCGGTGACAACGCCGGCCCCAGAACCGACTTTGATGCCGACAAGGCCTGCTCTGTCAACTTCTTCTTGCAGCAGCCCCGCAGTTGCATCGGTGACCAGAGCATCAGGAGCGTTGAGCACCAGCTTGGGGGCAACGTCGGCAGCAGGAGGCGGACTTGGCACTGTAGCCGTGTCGGTCTGGACAAAACTGGTCGAGAATGTGCCAACCGCGGCAAAGCTGATAACGACCATGGCGAGTCCGGCGAGCGATACACGCCGGCGATCGATAGAGCCAGCTTTTTCGAGATCCTCGATAGACCACTGGATCGACATTTCGCCGGCATACAGGACGGCAGGAAGAGGGACAACGACGGGCTCGTTAGGCAAAATAGTGTCGTGCCCTTCGACACGGACGTCGCTCGCCAGGGCCTCAATCTCGATCGAATTGGAATGTGGGGTGACACGAAGATGGTGCGGTTCGAGGCCTTGTTCGACAAAGATTAAATCAGCATCGAGGCTGCTGCCGATCAGACACGATCCGACCCCCACTTTCCCTGTCAGCCCAGAATAGCACCCCAGCAGCACTTCGAAGCGCTGGCAATGTGGTTCACTCACGGTCGCTCTCCTGAACAGCGAACGGAACCGTACGGCAAAACCGTACGGCCCGTTGAGACTTCACGGACTAAGCAGCCCGGGAAAGTGGGCGACGTACATCGCCCCGCCTCATCCCTTACTGCACCCGCTCGTCGGCTGCTTTCTTGACGGTCGAGAGCTCGGTCGAGACGACGCGAAGTTCCACATCCCTTTCAGCAGCCTTGGTGCTTGTGGCAGTCAGAGCGGCGATTTGCCGTTGGAATGCCGCCTCGCCGGCAACTTCAGCAGTCGCGGAGCCGGCGGCAGCAGTAGCGGTGCCAGCTGCACCACCTGCAGTCGAGGTATGAGACGCACCAACACTCTTAGTCATACTAGTTCTCCTGTGTGCTCGAATTTCGCCGCAACGTGCGGCTCCTATTTTCCTGATGCCGCAACATGCGACGTCAGGAATCCTCTTCTGTTTCAGCCATGACGTCGTCGAAATGACCCATTGCACTATTTGCAAACTGTAGAGCAACGGCTCCCAGAGCGACGCTGAATGCTTGCTGCATAGCGGCTTCTCGCGAGGTGCCGCCTGGAGTGGACGCGCCGCCGCTTACGGGAATGTTCGCATCTGGCGATCGGTCATGATCATCGCGCTCGTCAGGTTTGTGAGATCCGTTTTTGCCGCTGCTTTTGCCGCCAGCCGCATGGAGGTCGGCATCAACGTGCCCAGCGGGGCTAGAGCTCGTAACGCGCATCGGGGTCTCCTATGTCAATTCGATCGTGCCAAGGGAGGTAGTCTCCGCCCACCAATGTGCAAACGTTAGCTTTCGAAAAGCTGACGAGTTCTAAAAAATGACATGTGCCAATGCTGGATCTACGAAAGCCGCAGATCAGATGGTATGTACCAGGACAAACGTTCGTTTGTGGAGCTTGTTCGGGTCGGATCGCTGCTCATCAAGTTGAAAGCTTCAACAGGCGGATGTTAACGCGACCATTAATAGATCGCGTTTGAAGTCGATGTGCTGCAATCTCGGGCTGACGTCACTTTCGATGCCCGCGGGGTCTTTCGACAATTTGCTTGCGGCCGGGCGCAGCGGGGCAGTAGCTTGACCTGGTCTGGAGCGGGTGGAAAGCCAGATTGACGGTGATTCAGCGGTCAAGGACGATCCCTCGGTCCTGGAGGGCTCATGAAGGATCCGTCAATCGGGGCCCGCCATCATGCAGAGCGAACAGCAGCCTGTCGCTCGAGAACCGGTCCTTCGCCCTCGCGCTCCGCAATCAGCGTGCTCCTGATCCTTGCGCAAGCCGACAGGCTCCGCGGCTCTGACCGGTTCTGTCGCCGGTTTTAATGCATCGACCTTCTTGCCGGGCTGCGTATGCAGTTGATTGACCTTCGCAGCGGAAAACTGGATTTGAGGTCGGCCTCGTGCGATCGAGCGCGGCCCACATAAATTGTGCGCAGTGAAGAGCGAGACAAGTTCTTCGGATCCGGCGGACGGTATCGAGGATGGTAGAGCTTGCGCGGACCGACTGCTCGGCAGGCAGACCCGACCGCGCGTAAGCCGCACAAGCTCGACTGGCGTTTTCAGCGTGATCCTGACGGAGAGTGCGATCCGGCTAGGCGTTAGCACCTGCAGCTTGCATGCGTTCGGACTCGATGCGAGCCTTCAAGTTGTTCAGGTAGTCCTCCGCGTAGGACTGGGCTACCGAAACCGGGAGGTTGACCCCCGCCGTGGCCGCTTCTTGAATTGCCTGCTTCACCAAGCCTTCTCGCATTGCCAATTTGACCTCAGGGCCGCCGATGCAGCCTACCGCCTGTGCCGCAAGGTTCAGGCCAGCTTCTTCGAGCGCTTGCTTTATGTTGCCACCGCTGATGGCGGTGTGAAGAAGATTTGCAGCTTGCGCTTCGGATTCGAGCACCATTGACGCCAGATCGGCCAATTCGCCCAAGCCTGGAATGAAGCTAAGTACACCGACTGCTGTCGCGGCCCAGTCGAGTACCTTCGAGCCAACCTTGAGCACGTCATTGATTGCGTGCATGAAGGCGCCACCGTTTTTTTTGGGAGACTTGATGTCGGGCTGGTCTGCCACGCCCATCGTCATGTCCGCGACCGCGTCCTTCTCGGCGGCAGTTCGGGCGGCATGCGTCTTCACATGCTGAACGGTGCGGTTCGCACCGGACATGTTGCTGAAGAACTGGTTGAAGTCGCTCTTGCTGATATTGCCGGAATCGACCGTATGGCCGCCGCCGAAGTCGAAGAACTTGTGGTGGGTTTTGTAGCCCGTAATCGCGTTGTTCATTAACCCGAACAGCACAGGATCGGACAGCAGCTGGGAGGCCGCCTTTCGCACCTCGGGCGCGAGGCTCTTGTCATCGGCCATGCTCGCCAGCTTTTCCCGCGTGAGATCGCCCTTCCCGAAGAAGGCGCTTTGGCTCTTGCTGATCGTGTCGAGCGTATCGAGCTCGGCTTTCGTGAGATTCACAGACGATGAAGCAACCTGCAGGAAGTCCTCTTTGTGGACCTTGTCTATCGAGCCGCCGTACAACTGCTTCCATTCATCCGGATGGTCGAGGAAGTATTGAGCGGCCGCGAGAACCTGCGGCGGGCATTTGCCCGTCTTAGCTTCACCGTCGATGATCTGCTTGAAATCCGAAAGGCTTAGGTTCTTGGGCAGGTTGTCGGAATAGCGATAGAGCTCGCGCAATGCATCGCTCAGCATCATAACCGATGGCTCGCCATTCCCGCTGCCGTCGGAGGGGATGTAGTTTTGCGTATAGTTCTTTGCCCGCTGCTCCTGGAACTCAGCAACTTGCGGGTGGTGATCGGAGAAGCCGGAGAGATCACCTGCTTTGATCTTGCCGCCGCAGTGGCCGTCGCCTTGCGAGCCTATCGCGTAGAAGAGCTCGGGGTCCCGCTGCAGTGCCTCGATCGCCGCCTTTAGATCCGGCGGTGTGGAAGGATCGTTGGCCAAATCTCCCAGAGATTTCCAATCCAGAGGGCATTTGTCCTTGTGTCGGATCAGCACCGACACAATCTGCAGCTCGGCCTCAGTCGGGGTGCCGCTGTTCCACGTGATTCTGGAGCTTTGTACGGGAGCTTCTGCGATCTTTGGGGCGTTCGCAGGGGAGGAGGCTTCCTCGGAGGACGGCTCGGGGTTCTCCTGACATGCGTCCAGTGCGGCCTTGATCTCCGGCGGGATAATGTTCCGCACCTCTCGCGTGAGTTCTTCCGTGAGTTGCTTGGACGAGTCCTCGGCCGCCGGACCCTGCGGTGGGGAATGCTCGTCAGTCGTGCCCTTCAACGACAAACTGACCAGCACCGCCTCAAAGCCTGAAAAGTCACGCGCCGGCGAGGGCCCGGAGGCTAGCCCCGACAAAGCCAAATTCGAGCTGGTGGTTAGCGGCAGATTGTTGACTGACATCATACGTCCTCTGATTTGAGATCGCACCACAAACTGGCTATGTGGCGCAGCCTGAGATCGCGGCGAACAACGAGCAAGAAATGTCGATAGGCTTCAATGGCTCCTACCGCTTGCTTCCGATTGCACAGCGCTCCCAGCGCTCAGTTTCGCTACAATCTATAGGCACATCGCCGTCTAGATATTCACGCCGTATGGTAGGACCGATTAGCTTTCGAGAAGCTGACGGCGCTCAGAGGATTTCACAATTAGTTGCGAAATGGCGTCGCTCAAGGCGACGACGTGTCCTCAATTCGGCATCGGCTTTCTTGGGTGCTCGGTCGCTCTCCTCTGCGACAGCCAGGTCAACGAGTCTGCCGCTCTT
The DNA here is from genome assembly GCF_056429065.1 of Bradyrhizobium sp. USDA3010. NCBI lineage: Bacteria > Pseudomonadati > Pseudomonadota > Alphaproteobacteria > Hyphomicrobiales > Nitrobacteraceae > Bradyrhizobium > Bradyrhizobium sp. USDA3010. The sequence continues at coordinate 17,460 of NZ_JBWJZD010000058.1, read as the reverse complement.
CGCAGGATTCGCGTGTGCTGATCAACATCTCGATCTGAGCAGGCGTAGCTGTTTGGCCGATGAAGACCCAGTTGTCCCTGGCGAGATATCCGTTCGCCATGACGAAATCGCCAAGTTCCGGCGGCGCGATGCGTGCGGGCAGCGCGGGCCGCCCTTGGGGCCGTCCGGCGTGAGGCGACCCCGCCTGCATGGGTCCAGGCTCAAGATCTTGCCAAACAGGGTCGTTGCCGAAATCGGAGGCGTCCGCGCGATCTTGAGCGACCGCTGGGCGGGAATTGGACTGCTCGCCGCCGATCAATGATGGCTCGACATGCGACGGTCGGCCTCCAAGCTCCTGCCAAATCAGGTCCTGACTGTACTCGGGCATTTCATGCAACGCTATCAGTTCACGCTCAAACTCACTTCGATCGGCGGGCGATGAGGCCGAGTGGGGTGGTGGGCTCTTGTCTGCTCCGCTTAGCGCATTGAAGTCCATCCTGTTTCTCCTTTTGCACAACAAAACGGCTCTCAACCGATGCGACGAAGTTCATGACGGACTTCGTAGAGCATTTCAAAGGCTCGCATGAAGCGCTAAGGCTGCAAGGCGGGTCACGGATATTGCTTGCCCGGATTCCGGCTCGCGCATCCCGTGGTGCGGGCCCGGACGTTTATTGCCTGTCCTGCGGCATCGCCGCTGGACAGCCGCCCTCTAATCATGACAGCAGCGGCTTTCGAAAAGCTGACAGAGGGCATGAGTAGAAATTACATCTCTTCCCAACCTATCTGTTATCATCCGTTCATTTCTTGCCAGTATCAGGTGCGTGAACCGCGCCGTCTTGATGTGATAGTGCGGGCGAAGGAGCGTCATTGGGGCGTCCTTCGCGAACGACCACGCTGGAAGATCCGCGAAACAGCATCAAAACCGACTCCCGCGGTGGCTTTTCGGCTCCGTTCGGGTTTCGTCGCGCTTGTGCCTCCGCGACCAGTCCTTTGAGTGTCTGCTCCACAAGTGCGATAAAGCGAGGCGGACCGGACGCGAAGACGAGGCCATCTCCCGATTCGGCTCTCACGAGGTAGCGGTCGTCCGAGATGTTGAGTGCGTCGAGCGCCGCCTTGAATGCGTCGAAGCTGATCGGATTCAAGACCAGAAGGCGGCTTTGCACCTCATGCGCGTCAGATACGTAGAGCACCAGCCCATCGTAGTACCATTGAAGATTGTAGAGATTGGTCAACCGTTCGAGGAACTCGCGCGGTGGGAGATCCGGCATTCGCCCGCGAATTCGTCCCTTCACCCCGGTGCTGATATTGACTCTGATATTGAGGTTGTTGCCGAACTCCTGGAGCGCGGCCGCGAGGTCTTGATCCAGCACTGTGTAACTATACGGCGTCGACGGCAGCGCCAGCGGGGCGCCGAGCGCCTTGATGGCGCCCAAGCAAATGAAAACACCAACATAGAGAACTTTTTTCAAGATATGCAGCCTTATAGACGAGATGAGCATTTCTGCGATTTTCTTCTACTTGAGACTAAGCACTGGAATTCGTCCCAAAATTTGGAGGCCGACGCTTCGCCGGAAATTGGAAGCCAACCGTGATCATTCGATGACAGATGCTCGTCAGCTTTTGGTCAGCTTGCCTCTCTAGGGTGCCACCCCATTCATGCCAGCGAATGGCTAATCTCACAACGTGACAGAAATGATTTCTCCCATGTTGCTTGGAATTGCGTCGGTCTCCGCCAACCCCGTCGAGTGTGCCTCCAGCGGCTGTTCGCTGGCACACGCTCAGTTTCACGAGAATCTCGCGCAGGCCGCCTTGAAACAGGGGGACGCCTCTTCTGTGACCGAGCGCGTGCCGGTGTCATCGGTGCCGGAAGTGCAGCGCGCAGTCACGCCGGCGAGCCCGCTTGGCGATCGCGTCCTTCAGAGCATTTCTGCTACCCACCAGGGCAAACCATTTCCTGGAGGTGCAGTTTCGCCGGCACTCGTCGGCGACGCTGATCCCGCGAAGAGTTTCCAGCTTGGGCCGGCCGCGCAACCGCTGCTGCGGCCGCAGCAAGTCGAGGTGCATCCGGCGAGCAAGCCGGAAGGTGCGGATCATTTCGATTCGGCGCTGACGAATTTGCGCGATGTTTACAACGGCGTCGTCCAGGTTTCGCTCATCTCCAAAGGGACAGGTGCCGTCAGTTCATCTCTGAATAAACTTCTATCAGCAGGCTGAGCGGGCCGTTGGCTGTCTTGACGAAAGGCAAGATCGGTAACGGTCGGCCCGCGAGCAAGCGGCTTCATGCTCTTGTTCTGCTGCTGCTTTTACCGATGCTCACCGGTTGCAAAACCGATCTGTATACCAAAGTTCAGGAGCGTGACGCCAACGAGATGCTTGGGCTGCTGCTGAGCAGGGGTGTCGATGCCATCCGGGTTATCGGCAAGGATGGGACGAGCACCATTCAGGTCGAAGAAAAGCAGCTCGCCTATTCCATCGAGTTGCTAAATGACCAGGGCTTGCCGCGCCAGCCCTTCAAGAGCCTTGGTGAGGTGTTCAAGGGGTCGGGGCTCGTTGCCTCTCCGGTTGAGGAGCGGGCCCGCTACGTCTATGCCCTCAGCGAAGAATTGTCGCGCACGATCAACGATATTGATGGGGTTCTCTCCGCCCGTGTTCATGTCGTTCTGCCGAAGAATGATCTTTTGCGGCAGGATGCAACCCCGTCCTCGGCGTCGGTTTTCATTCGGCACGCCTCCAACGCGAAGCTCTCAGCCTTGCTGCCGCAGATCAAGATGCTCGTCGCCAACAGCATCGAAGGTCTATCATACGACAAGGTGGCGGTCGTGTTCGTGCCCGTTGAGCGGACTCAGCATGAGGCCTCGGTTACGCCAGCGGCAGCTTCGAACGAGTCAACCAGGTTCGTCTCGGCTCCCATTGCGATCGGCGCAGGAGGTGCGCTCGCCGTATTGGGCATCCTATCTTGCGTACTGCTGAGCGCACGTGGGGGCCAACTTCGCCAATCCTGGCGTAAGCTGATGAATCTCGGCAGTGGTGCCAGCAAGCCAGCGGTCCAGTCCGTCGGCAAAAAGCTCTCCTCCGATGCGAAGTAGGCGGGCATTCAGGTCCGTATCGATGGTATCCCCCGACCAAAATCATTTACTCAACGCGCATTCCGATCGCCTGCGCGAGCTTGCCGCCTTGATCCATCCCAGCCGTTTGGCCGGCCATCTTGATGGGCTCCTGTCGGAGGCCACAGTACTGCAGTTGCAGAAGACTCCGAGGCTGCAGCAAAGACTGGCCGAATTGCTGCTGAAAAGTGAGGAGGCCTCGAACGGAACTGACTGGGGCAGGGACGTTCTGCTCGGGCATGATCCGCGTCGGGCGGCGCTGCTCGCTGGCAGTATCTGGCACGCCCGCTCGGTGCTGAAGCTTGTGTCAAAGCATGATGTGGCGATCCTGATCGAAAATATTGGTGCGGAAGCACATGCTTTCTCAATCCGACACTTATCTGGCGCGGTCGCGACCACATCGATTGTCGATCCGCATAAACTATCGAGCCAGATTGAACATGACGGACATGCCTGCCTTGGTGCCTGGCTCAAGGACGCATCAGAGCTTGACCGTGTGCGCGTCCTTTTCCGTTTACCTGTGGGGACCGCCGCCGAATCCCCAGCAGCCGAACACCACAACGCAGCGAGTCGTTTGCTGTCTTTGGTGGTAGCCCACTTGGCCAGCAAGGCGCCAGCGGCATGACGGCCGATGAAATAGCCCGGCCAGACAGCCCACGGATACGGCCGCTTGGTCCACTCATACCAGCCGCGGAACTCGGCATCTGGTACGATGCGGTGCAGACGTGTGCGCTAGCCGACCGCTATCTACGGCAGGTTCGCAGCTGGGCAAGCAAAGCCCATCAGCAAGAGCGGGAGCGCGGCCACAGCGAGGGTCTTAGGTCAGGATCGGACGAAATGGCACAGCTGATCGCCCGAGCTGCTTCCGATGTGGCCCGGCGAAAAGCCGTTCTGCAGCAGGAGTTGCCACAGCTCGTCCTTGAGATATTGACCGACCTACTGGGCTCCTTTGATCCCGGCGAGATGCTGGTAAGGACCGTTCGTCACGCCGTCGAGCAAAGATATGGCAGCGCAGAAGTATGCCTTCACGTGTCTCCTGTGAACGCTGATGCACTAAGACATGAATTCCAGGCGTTCGACGGGACGGATGGTCGGCCGAGAGTCAGAATTGATCCGGACCCGGCTATGGGGCCTGACCAGTGCGTTCTGTGGAGCGAGTTCGGCAATGTGGATTTAGGACTTGCCGCACAGCTCCGCAAATTGCGTCTCAGGCTTGATCCGTCCTCTCAGGAAGGCGAATCGTGACGATGCAACGATCAGACCATGATCAAGCGGCCGGAGAGGGAGATTTGCATGCGGCGCTGGCATCTGTAAGGTCCGCAGCAAAGGACGTCGATACGCGGGCTGTGCGGGGACGGATCACGCGGGCGATCGGCACGTTACTTCATGCCGTATTACCAGGGGCCCGTGTCGGAGAACTTTGCCTGTTGCAGGATCACGCATCCGGATGGGCGCTTGAGGCCGAAGTCATCGGTTTGTTGCCGGATGGGGTTCTGCTGACGCCTATCGGCGATATGGTGGGCCTGTCACACCGCGCGGAAGTGGTCCCAACCGGGCGCATGCAGGAAGTGTCAGTCGGGCCCGGCCTGCTCGGTCGCGTGATCGACAGCTTCGGCCGTCCACTCGATGGCAAGGGGCCCATAAAGACGGTCCATACTTGTCCGCTCCGCGGCAGGGCACCCAACCCGATGAAACGGCGTAGCATCGAGCAACCATTTCCTCTCGGCGTTCGCGTGTTGGATGGGCTTCTGACGTGTGGCGAAGGTCAGCGGATCGGAATCTATGGAGATGCTGGGTGCGGTAAGTCGACGCTGATGTCGCAAATTGTAAAAGGGGCGGCCGCTGATGTCACCGTAGTTGCACTCATAGGAGAGCGCGGCCGCGAGGTGCGTGAATTCATTGAGCGTCATCTTGGAGATGCCATTGCGCGCACGATCGTTGTCGTTGAGACATCCGATCGATCCGCAATGGAGCGGGCGCAGTGCGCTCATATGGCGACCGCACTCGCGGAGTATTTTCGTGATCAAGGACTGCAGGTCGTTCTAATGATGGATTCGCTGACGCGCTTTAGCCGTGCGATGCGCGAAATCGGCCTCGCCGCGGGAGAACCTCCGACCCGGCGCGGCTTTCCTCCTTCCGTCTTTGCGCTGCTGCCCGGTCTGTTGGAACGTGCCGGTATGGGGGAGCGGGGCTCCATCACGGCATTCTATACAGTGCTTGTCGAAGGTGACGGCACGGGCGATCCGATCGCCGAAGAGTCGCGCGGCATCCTCGATGGTCATATCATTCTTTCGCGCGCACTGGCTTCGCGCGAGCATTTTCCCGCCATCGACGTGCTGTCGAGCCGAAGTCGTGTCATGGATGCGGTCGCCTCCGCGCCACATCGCAAGGCGGCCTCCGTCTTCCGCGATCTGCTCTCGCGCTACAATGAAGCTGAGTTCCTGATCAAGGTCGGTGAATACAAGCCCGGCAGCGACCCGCTGACTGATCGGGCAATCGAGTCAATCGAGGAACTGCGCGCATTCTTGCGCCAGGGACAGGACGAGCCGTCCAGCTTTGAGGAGACCGTTTCATGGATGTCACGTCTCACGGCCTGAATCCCGTGCAAGCGTCGAAATTGCGGCTGGTGAAAGACATGAGGGAGCGAAGCGCGCTTCGTGAATTGTCGAGCATGGAAGACAAGCGCCGAATTGCAGCCGACGCGCTGCAGCGGGCGTCTGAGGATCTTGAAGCCACGCAGAAGCATCGCGCCAAGGTCGAAGCTGAACTTTATCGGGAACTGGCGCAGCTCGAGACAACGTCCGTGACCGAACTCGATCGACGGTGTCACCTCGTCCTTGGGCGACTGGCAGCAGAGATCGAATCGGCGCGTCAGACGCTTGTGCAGGCACGCATCGCGCACGAGGAGACCCAGCGGGCGGTGAATGAAGCGCGGGCACTATGGGCCGGGCGTTCGGCGGCGAGCCAGAAATGGCAAGAGATTGAGGGAAATGTCCAGCGCGCGACCGCCGTCCGTTCGGAGTCTGCGGCCGAAATCGACGCCGACGATGAAGTTTTGCTCCGATATCAGGGTGGTTCGCGTAGCCAGACGATCGGCGGGGCATTCTAATGGCTGGTTCTGTTATGACGTCGCGAACTGCGCCTGTGCAACCTGTCGGTAAGTGCCGTGGCTGAACCCGCACTCTTTCAGCCAGCGGTGAAGCTCGCGCATGAGGTGGTCTCGTGGGTCAACGAGATTGCCGCACGGCGCACCGTCCTGCAGAGCCGCCTTGGCGACAAGCCGCTATCCATCCGTGTGAGCCGGCTTGTCTGGCAGGCCGAGCCATATGCCATGTCGATGCTCGACTGCGTATTTCGCGCCGGAGGCGAGACAGCTGTTTTGTCCTTGCCTCGCCTTCTCGTCGAGACACTGATTTCAACAGTCCAGCAGGGCCTTACTTTACCTTCCGACCCCACCCGCTCGCTCGTTCTCGAGCTTGCACTGGCACCCTGGATCGTTGGATTAGAGAACGTGCTCGCATCGAATGTGCAGCTGATCCGCATCGAAGACGCAACGGCGAAAGACCCCTATCTGGAGCTCGATGTTGCCATCGGAGCGCTGGCAGGAAAGGCCCGCCTGTTCTTGTTCGCGCCTCTTGACGGTCTGATTCCTTCTGCGTTCCGCTTGTTGGGCGAGTTGATTGGCCAATTACCGCGAGAGCAAGGCAAGATTTCGTCGGAATTGCCGGTCGTGATTGCGAGAGAGATCGGCTCGCTGCGGGCGCCTGTCAGGCTCCTTCGCCAAGCACAGCCCGGCGACGCACTGCTGCCCGACGTCATTCCCTTTGCCCATAGCCAGCTGATCCTCACGGCGGACAAGTTGTGGGCGCCGGCGCAGGCCGCGGACGACAGACTTGTCCTTCGCGGACCATTCCGCCTGCAGCCCCATCCTCTAAGGTATGTAGATATGACGATACGCTCCCAAACGGAACAAGCAATCCCGCCCTCGGAAGCCGACATCGACAGTGTTGAGATCACGCTTGTCTTTGAATGCGGCCGCTGGCCTATCCCGCTGGGTACGTTGAGAAGCATCAACGAGGGACACGTGTTCGAACTTGGGCGGCCCCTGGACGGTCCAGTCGATATTGTAGCCAACGGTCAATTGATCGGCCGGGGCGACATCGTGCGCATCGGTGAGGCGCTTGGGATCCGGTTACGTAGCAGGTTGGCAGTCAATGGTTGACATTCAACCGAGCATCCTTGCGCTTCTTGCGGCGACGGTCGGCCTTGGCCTGCTGGCGTTCGCAGTCGTCACAACGACCGCCTTCATAAAGGTTTCTGTCGTTCTCTTCCTGGTTCGCAACGCGCTTGGAACTCAGTCCATACCGCCGAATATCGTCCTGTATGGCGCTGCATTGATTCTTACCGTGTTCATAGGCGCTCCAGTGTTCGAGCAGACTTACAATCGCGTGACCGATCCGCAACTCCGCTACCAAACCGCCGACGACTGGTTGATCGCCGCCAAGGAGGGCAGCGAGCCGCTGCGCGCCCACCTCAAAAAGTTCACCACTGAGGAACAGCGCACGTTCTTCCTGTCATCGACGGAACATATCTGGTCGGATGAGATGCGCGGCAACGCATCAGCTGATGATTTAGCAATTCTCGTGCCGTCCTTTTTGATCTCGGAACTTAAGCGTGCATTTGAGATTGGCTTCCTTCTCTATCTTCCGTTCATCACGATCGACCTGATCGTGACGACAATTCTGATGGCCATGGGCATGTCAATGGTGTCACCAACAATGATATCCGTTCCTTTCAAGCTCTTTCTGTTCGTCACAATCGACGGCTGGTCGCGGCTCATGCACGGATTGGTGTTAAGCTACGCAACGCCCGGAGGTTGAGATGGACGAAGCCAGCATCCTCACCCACCTGAGCCGATCACTTGTCCTGTTCATGATCTGGGTTCTGCCGCCGCTCCTGGCAGCTCTCGTGGCCGGATTGGGTATCGGCATCGTGCAGGCAGCAACCCAGCTGCAGGATCAAACCTTGCCACTGACAGTGAAGCTCCTCGTCGTCGTCGCGGTGCTCGTTCTGTTTGCCCCGGTGCTGAGCGCGCCGCTAATCGAACAAGCCCAGCATATCTTCACTGAGTTCCCCGCGCTCACAGCGAGGTATTAGTGCGGGGAACGCAAGGCTGACCAAGCCTAAGCTATGGCGTCGCGTTTGTCTGTCCTCATTGTGAACCGTGACCAGAAGAGGCGAGTTTCGTCAGCTTACCGAAAGCTCGCCTCACTAGCATGGGACAGATAGATATCCGAACTGTCCTGTTCGGCTCGATGGGCCTTCGGAGGAGGAATGATCTCATCTGAAATTGACATCCACTCAATTCAAATCTTGCTCACGATGGAATGACCTGCGGTAAGGCCTGGCCTTCGATGTCTAACCTGGCGAGTTATCAACTAGGGGGACAGGCGAACCGCTTTGATCTCAAGCGGCCGCACGGTTTTGACGTTCTGATGGATCATGCCGCGATGAAGGTGCCGCCCGAGAGCGATCGCCGCAAACTGTTGAATTGATGGAAGCTCCGAAGCTCCAGATCATCAGCACCGCCCTGCGGCCGGTGAGACCCGAAGGAGCTTGGCTTGCTGGCCTTGCAGCGGCGCTATTCGGCGGGTCCTATCTTGAAATGGTCATACCTTATTGGCGACGCCGTGGCTGCGGAGAGTTAAAGCTCATGACCTGGCCCGGCGCTAGGTATGTCGCTCTGCAACCGCTAGGACACGAGGTAGATGACCAGCAGAGTGCTTGACGACTCGCATCATGGCGAGGCACGGGCGATTAGATTGGCTTGAAGCGAGCGGCGCGCTGAGATCAAATGGATGCGTTGTCACCCACCGAGACGCAAAGTCTGGTTCAGACTGCCGTCGAATTCGTCGTTGCGGCCGGACTTGGCGCGGCCAGGGCGCTTGGCATTATGCTGGTTCATCCGGTATTCACCCGGCCGCACATTAGCGGGATGATCCGCGCAAGCGCGACGGTTGTGATTGGATTGCCTTGCTTGATGCAAATCAAGAGCGGCTTGCAGACGCTGGATCCCGGTACCCGTATGATTGCGGTCGCGCTCCTCGGTGTGAAGGAGATATTTATCGGCCTATTATTCGGCTTTCTGCTCAGCATACCACTTTGGAGCATCCAAGCGATTGGTGACATCATTGATACCCAGCGCGGCATCTCAAGCCAGGTAGACGATCCTGCGACGCGCAGTCAAACCTCCGCAATGGGGCTCTTTCTCGGAACTGCGGCGGTTACGATCTTCGTTGTATCGGGGGGCCTGCAGACAATGGTCAGGTGCCTCTACGGAAGTTATCTGATCTGGCCCGTGTATCGACTGCTACCGCCCCTGACCGAGCAGGGGGCAATGGAGTTTATCAAGCTTCTCGACCATATCATGCATACGACCCTCCTGGTCGCCGGGCCCGTGCTGGCTCTGCTGCTTCTGATTGACGTATCCCTCATGCTGCTCGGGCGCTTTGCGCCGCAAATCAAGCTGAACGATCTCACTCCGACTATCAAGAATGCCGCCTTTGGCATCATCATGGTGAGCTACGCCGTCTTCCTGATCGAATATATGGGAGCCGAGATCGTTCAGTTCGACGGTGTGCTGGAGTGGCTCGAGAAGTTCTTGAAATGAACGACACGAGTGAAGAGAAAAAGCTTCCACCAAGTCACAAGAAGCTGACGGACGCGCGTAAGAAAGGGCAGAGCCCGCGCAGCGCCGACTTTGTGACCGCGGCAAGCCTTTGCGCTGGTTTCGGCTGCCTGTGCTTCAGGGCGGGCTCGATCGTAGACGCATGGCGCGAAGCCGTGCGGCTCATCGACAAGCTGCAGGGCCGGCCGTTCAACAGCGCGGTCGGGCAGGCGTTGGTCGGATTGATGGACCTTTCTATGGCAGCCGTAGCTCCCATCCTGGGTGCGGCGTTGGTTGCGGCCATCTTGGCCGGCGTCTTGGCCAACGGCGGGTTGACGATTTCCGTCGAGCCGTTGAAACCCAGTTTTGAGAAATTGGATCCGGTCAAAGGGCTGAAGCGGATTGTCTCCCAGCGCTCGCTTGTCGAGCTTGGAAAGTCCCTCGTCAAAGTATTGGTTCTTGGTGCCACGTTCCTCTTCACTGTGCTCGCAGGTTGGAGGGCACTGGTCTATTTGCCGGTGTGCGATTTAAGCTGCCTTGGTTTTGTCTTTAACGAGCTGAAAGTACTGATAACGATTGCTGCCGGCGCCTTTTTGATTGGTGGGCTCGCCGATCTGCTCATTCAGCGTTGGTTGTTCCTGCGCGACATGCGCATGACGCAGAGCGAGGCCAAGCGCGAGTCCAAGGAACAGGATGGTAATCCGCACATCAAGGGTGAACACCGCAGGATCCGTCGCGAGTCGGCGAACGAGTCTCCGCTCGGCATCCACCGGGCAACATTGATACTGAGTGGACCGGCGACGGTGATTGGGCTGCGCTACGTTCGGGGCGAGACAGGCGTCCCGGTGCTGGTGTGCCGCGGTGAAGGCGCGGTGGCGTCACAGTTACTGGCGCAGGCGCGGGCCCAGCGTCTGAGCATTGTCGAGGATCATGTGTTGGCGCGGCAGCTGATCCGCAAAGGTGCGATGGGCAAGGCCGTTCCGATGGATTGTTTCGAGAGAGTCGCAAAGGCGGTGTTTGCCGCCGGCCTTGTATAGCGTCGATACGCTCAGACCTTCGGGCAAAGACCCTATGTCGCAGAACCTGGTACAAGCTGCGCGATCCAAAAACAACGGCCGAGCAAAGACAGGATTCCAGGAGCCTCGTCGGCCCATCGCAAGACTGATATGGAAACCAGAGTGTCCAGCGTCGTTCGTCCTGCCCGGATGTTGCGAGCCGCTTATTGGGTTTCTGGCGCCCCCCTGTTTTGGGTTCCAACCTCCAAATTGCTGCGATTGCCCGTCGCCGCGGGCCCACGAGCTGTGATGGGAAGCACCGCACGATCACCGCTGGTCGGCATGACGGCGCCATTGCCTAGCAGGTCGCCAGGATCGTTGACCATGACTGCGAGGTTATTGCGGACTGAGCAGCCAAGCGTTGGATCGAACGAATTGTCGCCTAGAGAAGGGCCGGTGACAGCGAGCGGCGGACAGACGGCAGGATGTGCTTCGTAGGTAATTGCCTCGATCCGGACCCCGAAATGTGCGGGTAGATCGACGGGAGAGGCGGACAGGCGGATATTGTAGGGGGCAAGGCCCATCGCGCGCGCCTCATGGGCAACCTGCGCTACGAGCCGCGGTGAGCCGGCGACGTCGAGTTGGAGTGCATCGCGCCGGCCGCGGCTGGCATTCGCAATGAAATCCCGCAGGCCGTACCTCTCGTTGCGACGAAGATTTTGAAGCAGCAGGACACTGGTCTTCTGCTCCACCCGAGCCGCTTGTCCAGCCGGTCCGGAAGAAATCGCAGCACTATTTGCACATCCGCCAAGGGCCGCCGCAACTGCGATCAAAAGCCATAGGTGTCGCAAGGTCATTGGCAGTCCTCATTCAATGATAAAGCCGGCACCGACGGTTGCACCCGATCTGGCCGTGCCGGGCGCCGCCTCACGGCCCTTCGATGAACCAGCCAGCGTATTCGTCAGGGTGCGCCCTGCGTCCGAAGGCGGCCCGATGCGATCAGTTGGAGCGCTCATCTTGCCCGGGCCAGATCCCGGTCGGACGATGTAGGGAGTGACAATGATGACCAGTTCGGTCTCCTGCTTCTGAAATGAAGAGGAGCGAAACAGCACACCAAGGATCGGAACATCGCCTAACCAAGGAAAAGTGTCGATGTCGGTACTGAAATTGCGCCTGATGAGCCCCCCAATGGCGAAGCTTTGACCGCTGGCAAGCTCGACGACAGTACTGGCACGACGCGTGGAGAGGCCGGGCACCTTTATTCCGTTGACGTTGACCTCGCTTTCTTTCGACAGTTCGCTGACTTCAGGCTTCACATGGATATTGATCTGATTATTGCTGAGGACGGTTGGGACGAACTCTAGGCTGATTCCGAATTGTCGGAATTGGACCGAGACTTGCCGGTTGTCCTGCATCACCGGAATCGGAAATTCGCCACCTGCCAGAAAACTTGCGGATTCCCCGGACATGGCGGTCAGGTTCGGTTCAGCCAGGATCGAGGCGAGGTGCTCGCTGGCGAGTGCGTCGAGAATAGCGCTCAGGCTGGTATTGCCAGCGCTGTACCCGATGCCGATCGTGCCGCCGCCGCGGGCCGGCCCGGAACCGCCACTTTTTCCGGTGTTAAGGAAAGCGCCGTTCGGACCGGAAGCCGTGAAGTTGATATTGAGGTCCTTGACGGCAGTGCGGGAGACTTCTGCCACCCGCACACTCAGATTCACCTGCAGCGAACCTGCCACCTGAATCTTGTTGACGACCAGCGCACCCGGACCGAGAAACTGCTCGGTCACCTTCCTGGCCGTCTCGACGATATCGGCGTTGGGAGCCGTACCGCCAAGGATTGCGCCGCGTGGGGTATAGCTGACCTGGATCGGATAATCGCCGATCTCGGCCTTCAGCGTGGCACGCAGGTCCTCGATCGGCTGGGTGACAACGACGCGCAGCTCGGCGAGAGCCTCGCCGTTTTCGTTCAAGGCGAACAGGCTGGTTCGTCCGGATTTTTTGCCAAATACGAATATCGTGCTGCTCGATGGCGCCTGATAGTCCGCGATCGCCGGGTCGGCAACAAAAATGCTCGCTGCCGGCGCGTTCAGATGAACCGTCTTGCCCTGTGAGGAGATGAGGTTGAGCGTGCCGGTGGTGCTGCCAGGCGCCGCACGTGGCGGCGGCTCTCCTTTGCCGTCCCGTTTTGTCTCGGCTGCGCCGGCAAGCGGAAATAGCAGAGCAAGTCCGCACAGGACGTAGCACAAGCGGGGCAGAGCGGCAGAGCGTTGCGCGGTCATGACCATCGGCGGCAGATTGGCGCCGGCAGCATTCTTGACTACCTTCAAGGGATTGTTGCTTTCAAGTTAGATTGCTAGGCAGCCGATGCCGCGCCGACGAGTTCAAGGGTGTAGCCGACCCCGCGCGCGGTCTTGATCCTGAGCGTCGCACCGGCCTGGTTCAAATGCGCGCGTAAGCGATAAATCCCGACTTCTAGCGCGTTGGTCGAGACCTCGTCGTCAAACGCATACAAGCTATCTTCCAGCGATGTGCGCGGCACGGTGCGGCCGGCGCGGTTGAGCAGATGTTCGAGAATGCACACTTCGCGCCGCGCAATTCTCAGTATCCGGCCGCCAACCGAGACTTGCCTTGCGATCGGGTCGAAATGCAGATTGCCGAATGTCACCACTGGCGCCGTCATTTGCGTCGATCGTCGCAGGATGGCTCGCATGCGGGCGATGAGTTCGTCGATAGACACGGGCTTGGGCAGGAAATCATCCGCACCTGCATTGAAAGTCGCAATTCGGCGGCTGAGATCATTGAGACTACTCATCATCATCGCCGGCATTGATCGTCCCTCGCGCCGCAACTGCTTCAGCCAATCCAGTCCGTCTCCGTCGGGCAAGACAGATTCGAGCAGGACCATGTGGTAGTTCGCGCATTCCAGCGCGGCCGACGCCTCATCCAGTGTGCGCGTCACATCAACGGCGAAGCCGCAATTCAAGAGCGCTTCCTTCACGGCGCGGCCAAAGTCCGCATGATGATCAACCAGGAGAATTCGCATTCATTGCCTCTCGTCCATCCTCGGCAGGACTTGAGCGTGTCACGGTTGACCATGTGGCTCGGTGGGCGGCCGCTTTGACGTGAATTCGAAAAGTCGGAAATGCCAGGATGGAGCATAGTGGCAGGCGATCAATGTCTGCCGGTCTATCGTCATCGGATAGGCGGCCTGCCGCGCATCGCGTCCGCCGGCGACACCGTTCAAAAGACCCCGCATGTCGGCTCCGCGATTTCCAACAAGGTTGAAAGCCTTGGCAGCGCGCTGATGCATCTGTGGGCCGAGGCCGCCGCCTGCCGGAGCGATTGCGCCAAACCGCGCGAGTGAAACGAAATCGCAGGCGAGAGCGGCTGAATTGGCCGAACAGACTAGCGAAGTTGACATTTGGAAACTCCCCCAATTCGTCTTAATCCGCGGTCGGTCCTGCTAGGCTGTTGAGCCTGTAGTGTCGTCAAGCCACGACAATGCAAGGTTTTTCGCGTTTTAAGACAGTTCACGCGCTGTGCATCTGGCCGATGTGCTGGAAGAAGCCGAGATGCACGACGAAAGATCAATACGCCTGTCGGCTGGATAGGCATCCTCTCGTTGGCCGGTGATTGCCGCGCAAGGTGCCAACCGTCCAGAAGTGCGGTCGCGCCGAAGTCCTCCCATGCCGCCGTGGAGCGAATGCTGCGAACGAAGGAGGAATCGAGTCCGGCGTTGCGAGCGCGCATCGCCTGAGGTGGTTACGCAGGCTCCGTGTCGTCACACGGGGTAAACCACGAAACAATGATCTGATCTCGAACTCGGCGTGTGACCGGCATGGACAAAATTGCGACTGCTCGCGCTCTTCTCGCCCGCTGGATCCTGGCCTGGCTACGCGTGGGGCGCGTCGTCCTCCACTGTGCGCACAGGCGATGCGCGATGTACGCTCTGAAGAGAAGCCATCGAGTAGTGTAACGAGGCGGAGCGGGCGTGCATTGAGTTTTTGAGACGTTCGCAATTCTTGCTACCTGTCAGGAAGAGTTCACGCGAGCGGGCTCTGTCGCGAGACTGTCGGAAATCCTACAATCTGACGCTACGTGAGATTCAAGTGCCTTTGACGACTGCTTGTAGCGGTACCATCAGGCTCGAAAGCATTGTGAGATAACGGCGACACAGTGTGGACCAGACCATCGACCTGCGCATGGCGGTCTTGCGCTATCCAGGTCGTGAGCATTCCGCCGTCCGATCAAGCTCAGCGCCAGAGCCATGGATGTGCACGAAGAGCCAGTCGTTCGTGCCAGGCTTTGGGCAAAGCCATGGCATCACAATCGGACGATCGATGGATCCGCCTCATGCGTGGCAATATTGCGGGAAGACCGGGGCAGGTATGCGTTCACGTGACGGGCATGGGCTAACAGCCGAGATGCGGACGAGCGATCGCGCGAGCCAATTTGATCATCAAGGAACTGAGGAGAGAATCGATTGCCAGACGTCATTTTGAATGCTGCCTCCATAGGTCGCGGTCGACTATGAGGGGCTTAGGTGTGACCAGCAAAATCGATTGTTTTGATGGAACACATCCAGGTGACGGATCGGCCTTGCTGCAACTGTATCGCCTGTCGCAGACGAGTGAATAGCTGAAGCGATCGCGGCCAAAGCGTTGATTGCGCGTTCAATGTCAGGTCGAGCTAGCAAAAGGGGCGATGCGTCGCGTTCAGAGGTTTACCTCATCGGGCCTCCGGCCACGCATGACGGCCACTAACTAATTGATGCCGTGCGATGTCGGAACGCAGCCAAGATACCAGGATGCCTCGAACGGCCAGCTCCTCCCGACCGTCGTAGTGCGACTTTCCCTCTCGGAGCCCTCAACCGCCCGTAGCGCATTGCGTAGGGGGCTGCCCCGTTCGATCGGCGAGTTGATCAGACAACGGTCGCGCCACGCCCTATGCTCAAACTGTTACGCGAGAGGTGTGCCGTGCTCCAGGTCTACCTTGAGGTGGTTGTCTTGGTGCATGAACCCGAATGAACCTGCTAAATGGCGCGGTCGACAGAGTATCTATTCATTACTCCCGCGCTTGTAGGGATTTGCTTCGCTGGCGGTGCGATAGTTCTCAAATTGCCGCCCAGGAACAGGCGCTCAGTCTCTCGGGTTGGAGTTCTGCCGAGTGAGCACATCAAATCGACGTCCCCGTCGATGTGGTCCGGATCGTCGGCATTCATTCCAAGACCGATGCTGCTCAGCACGTCGTCAGGCGTCCAGACCGCGGACTTCGGTACCGTGTAGGTGTGCAGCGCGTCCGCATTGTTGGCGATCGCTCTCGCCCAAGTATCGCGCGAAACGGCGAGTTTTTCCGGATCCTCGACCAACGATACGAAGGCAGATGTGGTCGTCTGGCCGCGCATATGCCAGCCAGCTTGGCGCGCCCGGTCCAGAGGATAGCGCTCTAGCGGGTATACAACGGAAGAGTGATCCCGAGCCGTGTTACGGACATGCGATATTGCGCTTGTGTGTTCTTCCTTGCGCGGCTCGGCAATCGCTGTTCTGATTCTGAAAGCGCCGCAGTGTGACATATGACGAGCCCGCCACGCCCTCGAATACGCGGTCCCGATCGACGGAGGTGCAGTCGCCGGTGACCAACGCGCCGATTTCTGCTCGGCAAGGTTGATCTCGTTCCGGAGCGCTTCAAGAGTGGCACCTGTCAGTGTTGCGGCAAGTTGGGCGCGCGCGCTGACAAATGATGTGGCTGGATAGCAGCCGGCTTCCGGGGCCGCCTGGTTCGACGCAGACGACGACGTGCCAGTTGTGGAGCTTGCCACTGACGAGACTGAATCCGACCTTGGCAAAACCGAATCCTGGTCATTGAGGTCCAGGTCATCCAGCTGCTGCTCAAAGCTTGCTTGATTCTCGGAACTGTGTGTGGGGTGCGCTGGTCTGGGCGCTAAGCTCGTCTGATTGCCTGTCGATCCGGCTCGGCTGCTGCAGCACGTCGTGAACCTCGAATGGAGTGTCGGCGGCATTCCGGGGATCAACATTCATTTCAGTCTCCATTCGAGTGCCGGCGATTGGCGCAGACTATTGCAGGCGCAGCTTTCGAGAAGCTGACGGATCAGGCAGGAAGCCATTTGCCTTGGCCTTTGAGGTGAGCCGGATGGATTTGGTCAGTGAGGCGATCGTCAGCCAGAAGGAAGACGCGCAAAGCCAGGGATCACAAGTCGGCGCTGTCTTGTGCTCTCTGTCGTTGCTGTTTCGAATGAGCCGAGATCGGGTCCCTTGACTGAGCTCGTTCGGACCGCCGCGCCAGGTTCGCTCCACCACCACCTCTTTGCGGGTACGCCCTCTGGGGCAGCAGTCCTTGCCCGGCTATCGCATGGACAAGCTGGCGGATGCGAGGGGCCGCCGTGTTCTTCTCAAGTTCTCTCGGCCGTCGGACCTGCAATGGACGAGCGCGACCGGCTGCCGTTTTGTGGTTTCCAAGCGGCCGACGCTCGATCAAATCGTTCTAGTCGATTTCGCACGGGGGCGAGCCGCTTTAGCAAACCTGACCTACGAGGTTGTGACGTCGGAATAGCCGTTACAACCACTTGCGCCTAGCCCGTCCTATTCGTGAGAGTGCGGCTTTTGGGCCCGATTGATGCGGCCGTACATCTGCTCTGACGAGGCGCACAGGATTGCCTTCGGCTTTTCACCGCCTGACGACCGGTACTTTGCAACGC
>NZ_JBWJZD010000057.1:0-29321 GCF_056429065.1 Bradyrhizobium sp. USDA3010 | reverse complement strand
TTTACCGCCTGCATGCAGGCGGTAAATCTCAACGCGCTCTTCAAGGCTGAGCTGGCCATAACATTGTCCCATCGCCACAACACCCTAGCAGGTGTTGCACTTGTGTCGTGAACCCAAGGGACCCATAACCACCGGTGTTGGCTATTGGCATGCGCTGGAGCCACAGCCTTCGCAAAATCGGCATTGGTGGCTATGGATCCCGGCTCGCGCTTCGCTTGGCCGGGACGACTGCGTAACTCACCCCGCGATCTAGTTCACTCGCTGATCTCGTTCAGCTCCTTGCCGGAATGCTCGGGCACGAATAGGTACACCCCGATCGCCATCGCGATCATCAGCACGGGGATGCAGAGGAACGAGAGCGCGAACGAGCCGGTGTACTGCTGGAGCGCGATCGAGACGAAGGGAAACAGCACGAAGCCGACGAAATAGGCGATTGCCCAGACCACGCCGTTGGCGGCGCCGCGAATCCGGGTCGGGAAGATCTCCGCCGTCAGCGTCGTGCTCGGGCCCCAGAAGCCGAGGAAGCCGAGACACCAGGCGAGCCCGAACGCCCATAGCAGGACGCGGTCCTCGGAATAGACCCAGAGCGTCATGAAGATCGCGCCCTCGATCAGGGTCACGATGAAGGTGCGGCGGCGGCCGATCTTGTCGATCAACCAACCGACCAGGCACAGGCCAAGGAAGCCGCACAGGCCGTAGAACACGTAGAACAGGCTGTATTCCGCGGTCGACCAATGTTTCTCGGTCGAGAGGTAAAGCGGCATCCAGGCGCCGACCGTGCCGTAGATGCAGGTGCTGGCGCAGGCCACGAACAGCGCGACCAATGTCGAAGGCAGTACGTCGGGCATGAACACCTGGCGGATGCCGACCGACTTGGCCTTGCCGAACCAGGCGCTGTCATCGCCGCTGACGGTGCCGCCGCGCGCCAGCGTCTCCGAGATCTGCCGCTTGCGATCCTGCGCGCGCACCCAATAGGGCGATTCCGGACAGGTGGAGCGGATATAGATCGCGAGCAGCGCGATCACGCCGGGCACCATGACAGCGATACGCCAGCCGTTATTGGCGGCAACCAGCCCGGTGATCGCTCCGGCGAGCGTGGCGCCGAGGCACCACGCCGAACGCGTGATGCTGATGACGCGGCCGCGCAGCCGGGCCGGCCAGGTTTCAGCCACCAGCATCGAGCCGAGCGACCATTCGCCGTTGAGCGCAAAGAACAGCAGCGAACGCGCGATCACGAAGACCGTGAAGGTCGGCGACAGCGCCGCGACCGGCATCAGGAGCGAGAACAGCGCGATGTTGACCGCGAGCAACGTGCGGCGGCCGTAGCGGTCGGCGAGCCACGGCCAGAAATAGAGGCCGGCGATGCCGACGAACAGCGCGATCTGCATGCCGGAGCGATATTCCGGCAGGCTCAGCTGAAATTCTTTGATCACCATCGGCGAGATCAGCGCGAAGATCACGCCGTCCATGCCGTCAAAGCCCCAGCCGAGCGCGTTGGCGGTGGCGATGTGCCAATGGGTTTTCGTCAGCTCGGTGCTGCCGGCGACCGCGCGGTAGTTGGCGTATTGCAGGTGCTGCTGTTCGAGCGGGCCGACGTCGCTGGTGGCATCGTTCACCGCAGGCGCGGCGTGGCCGTCAGCCGTGATGCTGCTCATGATTGTTCTCCCCACTACCGCTTGGCTAGCGAAGCTGCGCCGCAATCTCAGGCTGAACCAATCAGGCAAGGGCGGCAAGCAAATTGCTCGCGGCAGCGCACCCGTCCATTCCGCTGAATGGAACGGTCGGCGGGATGCGCAAAGCACCGCGTATACGAAGCGCGCTCCAGACGGTTTCAGGAATCACAAAGAGTTATTTCCGGAAACCGCCCCCAAAACCTCCCGTAGCTCAGGCCAACGACGACGCACACCGATCAACACGCGCCGTTGTTGCCCCTTCATCGCCGGCGGAGACCGAGCCGGCCGGATTACCCATCGGGAGACGAACCATGTCGAAGCGTATTGCCTATCTCGCCGCCGCCGCCTTCAGCGCGCTCGCGATCACTGCCACTGTCGTGGCGCCGGTCCGTGCCGAGGAAAAGACCGTGATGGTCGGCGGCGCCGCGATGTTCCCGTCCAAGAACATCATCCAGAACGCCGTCAATTCGAAGGACCACACCACCCTCGTCGCCGCGGTGAAGGCCGCCGGCCTGGTCAGCACGCTGGAAGGCAAGGGCCCGTTCACGGTGTTCGCGCCGACCAACGCCGCGTTCGGCAAGCTGCCGGCCGGAACCGTCGACAATCTCGTGAAGCCAGAGAACAAGGCGACGCTGACCAAGATCCTCACCTACCACGTGGTGCCCGGCAAGCTCGAGGCCTCCGACCTCACCGACGGCAAGAAGCTGAAGACCGCCGAGGGCGAGGAACTGACCGTCAAGAAGCAGGACGGTAAGGTCTGGATCGTCGATGCCAAGGGCGGCACCTCGATGGTGACGATCTCCAACGTTAACCAGTCAAACGGCGTCATCCATGTGGTCGACACCGTGCTGATGCCGGCGACCTGACACCCGGCGGGCCGATTTAGTCCCTGAACGCCTGACGAAACAGCGAGCCGGAGCCTCGCCCCGGCTCGCATTTTTGTGACCAGATGGAGTGGCGTATATCGAACTGATGATGCGTACCCCTGTAACGGAACGCCGGTTCCCGGCGTATAAACCGGTAACGACCACGAGCAGAGACATTCCATGACGAGCCTTGCCGTCAGCGACCACCAGGCAGAGACCGCGGCGCCCGCGAAGGTGATCCAGCCGGTCTGGGTGCGCACGGTGCACTGGATCAACGCATTCGCGATGATCCTGATGATCATGTCCGGCTGGCAGATCTACAACGCCTCGCCGTTGTTTGGCTTTACCTTCTCGCGGAACATCACGCTGGGCGGCTGGCTCGGCGGTGCGCTGCTCTGGCACTTCGCCGCGATGTGGCTGTTGATGGTCAACGGCCTGATCTATCTGGCGCTCGGTTTCGCCACCGGCCGCTTCCGCAAGAAGCTGCTGCCGATCACCCCCGGCGGCGTGATTGCCGACACCAAGGCGGCGCTGACCTTCAAGCTCGCGCATGACGATCTCAGCAAGTACAATTCGGTGCAGAAGCTGCTCTATACCGGCATCATCACCGTCGGCGTCGTCATCGTGCTGTCCGGCCTGTCGATGTGGAAGCCGGTGCAGTTGCATTGGCTGGTATCGCTGTTCGGCGGCTACGACATCGCCCGCTATGTCCACTTCACCTGCATGGCGCTGATCGTCGCCTTCCTGGTGATCCATGTCGCGCTCGCGCTGCTGGTGCCGAAGAGCCTGCGCGCCATGATCATCGGGCGCTGAGGGAGAGTGTCATGGGCCGTCTCCGCAAACTCCTGATCCCCGGTGTCGACAAGAAGCTGCTCGTGCGCGATGCGGTGAAGACGATGCCGGAACTCACGCGCCGCCGCTTCATCACGGCCGGAACAAGCCTCGGTGCGCTGACGCTGTTGACCGGCTGCGACGTGGTCGATTCGTCGTCGGCGGAGGAATTGCTGAAGAAGGTCTCGAAGTTCAACGACGCGGTGCAGGCCTGGATGTTCAATCCGGATGCGCTGGCGCCGACCTTCTCCGAGAGCATGATTACCAAGCCGTTCCCGTTCAACGCCTATTACGATCTCGACGATGCGCCGGAGATCGCAGGCGCGGACTGGAAGCTCGAGGTGCGCGGGCTGGTCGAGAACAAGAAGTCGTGGACGCTCGACGAATTGTACAAGCTGCCGCAGGTCAAGCAGGTGACGCGCCACATCTGCGTCGAAGGCTGGAGCGCGATCGGCAGCTGGACCGGCACGCCGCTGCGCGATTTCCTCAAGCTGGTCGGCGCCGACACGCGCGCCAACTATGTCTGGTTCCAGTGCGCCGACAAGGACGGCTATAATTCGCCGCTCGACATGCGCACGGCGCTGCATCCGCAGACCCAGATGACGTTCAAATTCGCCGACGCGATCCTGCCGCGCGCCTACGGCTTCCCGATGAAGATCCGGGTGCCGACCAAACTCGGCTTCAAGAACCCGAAATACGTGCTCTCGATGGAAGTCACCAACGACTACAAGGGCGGCTACTGGGAAGACCAGGGCTACAATTCGTTCAGCGGGAGTTAGCCGTCGTCCCGGCGAAGGCCGGGACGACCAGGGATTACGGCCCGACCTTCCTCTGAAACGCCGCAAGCACCGCTCCGAGCGCCAGCATCGCGGCCGAGACGTTCAGCGCAGATGACAGGCTGCCGACCGCGTCGGTGATGGCGCCGACCACGATCGGGCCGAGCGTCTGGCCGATGCCGAAGGCGATGGTCATCGCCGCAATGGCGGTCGGCCAGGCTTCCGGCGGGTAGTTGAGGCGCACGAAGGCGGTGGTCGAGCCGACCACGGCGAAGAACGCGACGCCGAACACCAGCGCCGAGATCGCGAGCAGCAGCGGCGAATGCCCGAAGATCGGGAGAGCCGCGCCGAGCGCGTTGACGCCGAGGATGATGGTGGTGGCGAGCCCGCCGCGGTCGAGCGCAAGTACCCGCCGCCAGACCCATGGCGTGACGAACGCGCTGACGCCGATCAGGCTCCAGAACGCGCTCTGTGCACCCGCGCCGCCGCCACCGTCGCGGACATAGGCGATCATGAAGGTCATGTAGGCGATGTAACCGGCGCCGAACAGGAAATAGGCGGCGAGGTAGATCAGGACCGGCATCACAGCGAAATTGGTCCGCACGATGCCGCCCGCGGCATTATTGGCGTGCAATGGCGCCAGCAGCAGCGGCACGGTCATGATCGCGGAGAGCAAGGTCATCGCCCACCACACGATCCACCACGAGCCGGCGCCAAAACCCTGCAACACAAAGGGCGCGATCAGGCCGGAGGCCAGGATGCCGACGCCCGGCCCGGCGTAGAACAGGCTGAGCAGGAAGTTGGCGCGTTCCGGTCGCGATTGCGCGATGGTTGCCGCCAGCGCGCCGCCGCCGACGAAGCCGATCGCGGCGGCGAAGCCGACCAGCAGACGGGCGAAACTCAGCACGGCGAAATTGCCCGAGATGGCGCACAGCGCCAGCGACAGTACGCAGGCCAGCGTCGACCGGCGCACCGAGGTGGCCAGCCCGAAGCGCTGGATCAGGCGCGAGGCGAACAGCGCGCCGACCAGATAGCCGGCGGCATTGATCGTGTTCATGAAGCCGGCGGCCGAATACGACCAGGCCAGCGAATCGCGCATGTCCGGCAGCACCAGCGAATAGGCGAAACGGCCGATGCCGAGACCGACCGTTGGTGCGAGCGACAAAATAAGGATCAGCCGCGCAGGATGCGGGTAGGATGGGGCGGGGGCTCTCACTATTCACTCCGGCAAGGCCGGCATTGTGGCAGGCTGCGCCGGTCCTGCCCAGCGCCACGGGCAGCAACACTGTCTTGCGTATCGGGCAATCAGGCGATCAGGACCAGCGCGACGCCGGCGACGGTCAGTAGGGTACCGGCGACGATCCGCGCGGTGATCTCGATATGCTTGAGCATCATCGCGCTCAGCGCCACGGTCACCAGCGGGTAGATCGCGGCCAGCGGCGCCACCAGCGTGATCGGACCATTGCGGACCGCGGCGAACAGGCTGAGCGCGCTGAGCCCGTTGCTGATCCCGGTCATTGCAAACCAGAACCGGCCGTCACGCGGCGCCTGCACCATGAAGCTGCCTTTGCGGATGCGCTGCACGGTCAGCACCACCAGTGAGGACATGACGTAGCCGACCAGGCAGGCCCACAGCGGGCTCGGCCAGATCGCCAGCCCGAGCTTGGCAATCGGCGGCACGATGCCGCGCACCAGCGCGCTGGCGAGCGGCAGCAGCAGGGCCCAGCTGCGCCAATGACCGAGGTCGCGGGGCCGGGTTACGGTAATAATCGCGGCACCGGCCACCGCGACCATGAGCCCGATCAGCTGTTGCGGGTCCAGCGGCTCGTGCAGCAGCACCACGGCGGCGGCGACCGCAAACAGCGGCGCCAGATTGCCCAATGTCGAGGTGATGACCGGCCCGAGCGCCCGGTTCGAGGCGAAGGTCAAGAGCGTCAGCGAGGCCGGGAAGAACAGGCCGATTGCCATGAAGATCGGCAGGCCGCGCCAGACCACCGGCTCGCCATGCAGGATCAGCGGCGACAGCAGGAGGAACAGCAGGGTGAAGGACGGCACGCTGATCGCGGCGCCCGACAGCGGCTCGACGGTGCGCAGGCCAAGCTGCGCCAGCACGACGCCGGCGCCGAGGAAAATGGCCGAGGCGAAGGCGTAGATAATGGCTGCGGTCATGAGGTCCGTCTTGTTGGCTTCTTTTGGGGCGCGGTTGGCTCTTGGCGGGCCATTTTGGCCCTGTCCGGGGTGCCTTGCCAATCCGCCCGGGGCGTTTTAGCACTCGCGCCTGACGATGACGGGCATGCCCGATTGAGTGAGGAACGAACCATGGCGACCCATAAACTGCTGCTTCTCCCTGGCGACGGCATCGGCCCCGAAGTGATGGCCGAGGTCCAGCGCGTGATCGACTGGCTGAATGCGCAGGGCATCGCGAAGTTCGAGACCGAGCAGGGCCTGGTCGGCGGCTCGGCTTATGATGCGCACAAGGTGTCGATCTCCGAGGGCGACATGGCCAAGGCCAATGCCGCTGATGCCGTGATCTTCGGCGCGGTCGGCGGTCCGAAGTGGGACAGCGTGCCTTATGAGGTGCGCCCGGAGGCCGGCCTGCTGCGGCTGCGCAAGGATCTCGGCCTGTTCGCCAATCTGCGTCCCGCGGTGTGCTACCCGGCGCTCGCCGATGCCTCGAGCCTCAAGCGCGAGGTGGTCGAGGGCCTCGACATCATGATCGTGCGCGAGCTCACTGGCGGCGTCTATTTCGGCGAGCCGAAGACCATCACCGATCTCGGCAACGGCCAGAAGCGCGCGATCGATACCCAGGTCTACGACACCTTCGAGATCGAGCGGATCGGCCGCGTCGCCTTCGATCTGGCGCGCAAGCGCAAGAACAAGGTGACGTCGATGGAAAAGCGCAACGTCATGAAGTCGGGCGTGCTCTGGAACGAGGTCATGACCCAGGTCCACGCGCGCGAATACAAGGACGTCACGCTGGAGCACCAGCTCGCCGATTCCGGCGGCATGAATCTCGTCAAGACGCCGAAGCAGTTCGACGTCATCGTCACCGACAATCTGTTCGGCGACATGCTGTCCGACATCGCGGCGATGCTCACCGGGTCGCTCGGCCTGCTGCCGTCGGCTTCGCTCGGCAAGGAGGACGCCAAGACCAAGGAACGCAAGGCATTGTATGAGCCGGTGCACGGCTCGGCGCCCGACATCGCCGGCCGAGGCCTCGCCAATCCGATCGCGATGATCGCCTCGTTCGGCATGGCGCTGCGCTATTCCTTCGGCATGGGCGATCTCGCCGACAAGGTCGATGCCGCGATCGCCGCGGTGCTCGCCGGCGGCTTGCGCACCGCCGACATCAAGTCACAGGGCACTACGCCGGTCAGCACCGCGCAGATGGGCGAGGCGATCCTGAAGGAATTGCAGAAGCTGCACGCGTAAGGCTCGCGCGGTCATTCCGGGTGTGATGCTTCGCATCGCTCCGGAATGACGAAGCCCAAAACAAAAATGCCCGGGCCGAAGCCGGGCATTTTCATATCGGCTGTTCGCCGAAATTCTCAATACAGCGGGAAGCTCCGCGGATAGCCGCCGACGTCGGCCGGCGTGCTGAGCGGCTGGCGATCGATCGGACGGTTGTTGTTCTCGCGCGCGAACGTGGGATAGCCGATTTCCGGCGGGTACGCGTAGTCGTTGAACTTGCGGTCGCCCGGCAGCACTTCGGTGCCGGCGTCGAGCCACGAGCGCGTGGTGACGTAAACGCGGGTGCGCGGACCCTGCTGATAGACCCGGTTCGGACCCTGCGCGCCGTAGTAGCGGCGGCCGTCACGGTCATACTGCTCTTGCTGCTTGCGCTTGCTCGGGGTCTGCTGCGCGCTGGCCGCGGTCATGCCAAACGCGGTTGCGGTGACGGCAGCCGCGGCAAGCAACACCACGAGCTTGTTCGCGGCAGGGAATTTCAAGGTCATCGCATCCTCGTCATTACGGCCCCGATCGGGGGCTGGCGCATCAGCCAAAATCACTCGGAACACATTGTAGCCATGGAGGGTGGGGCGCCACTAGGTCAATTGCGCCACACCATCAGAGATAATGCGTGTCCAAGCGCAAAAGTTTCATGAAAACCAGTGCCTTGCCACGGTCTCGCCATCAAAGGGCGCCGCGCAGAAGCGGGTTCTCGCTGCCCATCACCCAGTCAGCCGACAGGGCGGGCGGGCCGGAGGTAACGCAGTCGGTGCGCCGCAGCTCGGCATGCGCGAACAGCGCGGCGAGCCGCGGGTCGTTGCCTGCGGCCAGCAGGGTCAGCCGGTTCAGCATGCACATGATCGCGGCGCGCTGGGCCGGCAGGCTGCTGCCCTGGCAGGTCCAGCCGGAGATGCGCAGATCCGGCGCGTCGGCCTGTTTGAGGAAGCCGAGGCAGGCGCGGCTGCCGTCCTGCCGCGCCGGGCGCAACAGGGTGACGCTGCCGAACTTGCTGTCGACGATGCCGGCGGCCTCGAGCTCGCGGATACCGCCGGAGTCGAGGCGCCCGGCAATCTCCGTGATCGCGGGTCCCATGGCCTCGCCGCCGGGACGGTAGATTTCCAGCTCGGCCGCCGGCGTGCCATTGGCGTCGGCCCAGCGGAAGACGTCCTTGCGGCCGCCCTCGGGATGCCGGAGAATTTCGTAAGTCACTGTTTTTTCTCGAAGATCGATCTTGCTCATGGCGAAGGCCGGCGCCGAACGGCCAGCTACGCTCCAACCCGCGGCGGCTGGCGCTGCCGTCGCCGTTGCGTTCGGCAGTTGCTTCCATAGATGGGTGCCGAGGACGGCGAACAGCGCGAGCACGGCGACATAGGCAAACAGCCGGGAGAGCGTGGCGTATACCTCGTCCACGAAACTCGTCAGGTCAGACGGATTTCTCGTATGATGGGGCGCGGCCGGATCGGCCCGAAATAGACGCATCAAAACGCTCAAAAGCTACGCAACGTTGTCTTGACGGGGTTTCTCGCATAGAAGCGCTGCCTCTTCCCTTTCCGCAGCTTGCGGGGGAACGGGCATTTTTCGTCGGAGAGTGAACGATGGGTTACAAAGTCGCGGTGGTCGGAGCGACCGGCAATGTCGGGCGCGAAATGCTCAACATTCTCGACGAGCGCAAATTCCCCGCCGACGAGGTCGTCGTGCTGGCCTCGCGCCGCAGCGTCGGCGTCGAGGTCTCCTATGGCGACCGCACGCTCAAGGTGAAGGCGCTCGAGCACTATGACTTCTCCGATGTCGACATCTGCCTGATGTCGGCCGGCGGCTCGGTCTCCAAGGAATGGTCGCCCAGGATCGGCGCGGCCGGCGCGGTCGTGATCGACAATTCCTCGGCCTGGCGCATGGATCCGGACGTGCCGCTGATCGTGCCGGAGGTGAACGCGGATGCGGCCGCGGGCTTCACCAAGAAGAACATCATCGCCAACCCGAACTGCTCGACCGCGCAGCTCGTCGTGGCGCTGAAGCCGCTGCACGACAAGGCGACGATCACGCGCGTCGTGGTCGCGACCTATCAATCGGTGTCGGGCGCCGGCAAGGATGCGATGGACGAATTGTTCTCGCAGACCAAGGCCGTCTACACCAATGACGAGCTGATCAATAAGAAGTTTCCGAAGCGCATCGCCTTCAACATCATTCCGCAGATCGACGTCTTCATGGAAGACGGCTACACCAAGGAAGAGTGGAAGATGATGGCGGAGACCAAGAAGATCCTTGATCCCAAGATCAAGCTGACCGCGACCTGCGTGCGCGTGCCGGTCTTCGTCAGTCACTCCGAGGCCGTGAACGTCGAGTTCGCCAACCCGATCACGGCGGACGAGGCGCGCAACATCCTGCGCAACGCGCCGGGCTGCCTCGTGATCGACAAGCACGAGCCGGGCGGCTACGTCACGCCCTATGAGGCGGCCGGCGAGGACGCGACCTATATCAGCCGCATCCGCGAGGATGCGACGGTGGAGAACGGCCTGTCGTTCTGGTGCGTGTCGGACAATCTGCGCAAGGGTGCGGCGCTGAACGCGATCCAGATCGCGGAAGTCCTGATCAACCGCAAGCTGATCACCGCGAAGAAGAAAGCGGCCTAAAGGCGCGGGGACCAACGGGGGGTGTAACCATGTCGGAACAGCTGGCTTCCACCCCATCAAGCCCCCCGACGCCGCGCATCATGCGCGGCTTCGAATATGTGCTGTTCAACAGCCGCTGGCTGATGGCGCCGTTCTATGTCGGCCTGGTGGTGGCGCTTGCCGTGCTGCTGCTGAAATTCGCGCGGATGCTCTGGGAGTTCGTCCTGCATGCGTCCGGCTACAAATCGACGGAAGTCATCCTCGATGCGCTGGCGCTGATCGACGTCACGTTGGTCGCCAACCTCATTCTGATCGTGGTCTTTTCGGGCTACGAGAACTTCGTCTCGCGCATCGACACGTCGGGCAACCCGAACTGGCCGATCTGGATCACCAAGATCGATTTTGCCGGGCTGAAGCAGAAGCTGCTGGCGTCGATCGTCGCGATCTCCGCGATCCACGTGCTGGAAGCGTTCCTGAACATCGATGCCGCGTTCGACGCCACGCGGATGACCTGGCTCGTCGCCGTGCACCTGGTGTTCGTGATCTCAGCGCTGTTGCTGGCGCTCTCGGATCGCTGGGGCGGCTATCACGGTGATGAGTAGTCGATAAATAGCGCGCGCCTACGCGCCGGCCTTCACGGCATCGGCGACGCTGATGAACTCCTTCGCGACCCGGTCGAGCACGAACAGCGAGCCCTCGGCGACACCGAAATAGGCGCCGTGCAATTGCATCTCGCCGCTCTCGACGCGCTCGCGCACGAACGGGAAGGTCATCAGGTTCTCCAGCGAGCGGAACACCGCGGCCTTCTCGATGCGGGTGACGAAGTCCTGCATGCTCTCATGGTTGCGCTGCTCGACGATCTCACCGGGCTTGATGAACATCTGCATCCATTTGCCGATGAAGTCGCCCGGCGTGAGCGGCTTGATCTTGTCGACGAAGGCGCGGATGCCGCCGCACTGGGCATGGCCCAGCACCACGATGTTCTTCACCTTCAGCACGGTCACGGCATATTCCAGCGCGGCCGAGACGCCGTGGGCATTGCTGTCGGGCTGATAGACCGGAACCAAATTGGCGATGTTGCGGACCACGAACAACTCGCCGGGGCCGGCATCGAAGATCACTTCCGGAGAGACGCGGGAATCGCAGCAGCCGATCACCATGGTTTCGGGAAACTGGCCGCGCTCGGACAGGTCCCGGTATCGCGATTGTTCAGTCGGCAATCGCTGGGTCGCGAATGTCCGGTAGCCGTCGATCAACTGCTTCGGAAAGGAATTCATGGCCTCTGGCTAACCACATGCCGGTGACGGGAACAAGACTTTCGGCGTGCATCCTGAGATGATACGGCAGCGTTGAAAGATGGTTCCGCCGAATGCCCAAACAATGGACAGTGGCGGAGCCCGAGCCCCCAGGAGAATGCCAATGACCCGTCCGCGCCGCAGCCTGTTGTTCATGCCGGGATCGAATGCACGGGCGCTGGAGAAGGCCCGCACGCTGGCGGCGGACGGCATCATCCTCGACCTCGAGGATTCCGTTGCCCCCGACGCCAAGGCCACAGCGCGCGAGCAGATTGCCAAGGCGGTCGCCGCCAGGGGCTTCGGCAAACGCGAGGTCCTGATCCGCATCAACGCGCTCGACAGCCCGTGGTGGGTCGACGACATCGGTATGGCCGGCGAGGCGCAGCCGGACGGGATTCTGGTTCCGAAGATTTCCACCGTGGACGATCTCAATGCGGTCGCCGATCGCCTCGGCGACATCAACGCGCCTGCTTCGATCCGGGTCTGGGCGATGATCGAGACCGCACGTGCCGTGCTCGACGCCGACAAGCTCGCCGCGGCATCGAAGGACTCCAAGGTCCGGCTCGCCGGCTTCGTGTTCGGGCCGAACGACATCGCGCGCGAAACCCGGATCCGGATGAAGCCGGGCCGCGCGGCGATGATCCCGATGATCACGCATTGCATCCTGGCGACCCGCGCGCACGGGCTCGAGATCCTCGACGGACCCTATGGCGACATCAGCAATATCGACGGCTTCGCGGAAGAATGCGCGCAGGGCCGCGATCTCGGCTTCGACGGCAAGACGCTGATCCACCCGAGCCACATCGACGCCTGCAACGCGATCTTCACGCCGCCCGAGGCCGAGGTTGCCGAGGCCCGCAGGATCATCGCCGCGTTCGAACAGCCGGAGAACGCCGCGCGCGGTGCGATCCAGCTCGACGGCCGCATGGTGGAGCGCCTCCACGCCGAGATGGCGAAGCGCACCATCGCGATCGCGGATGCGATCGCCGCGATGGGGCATTGACGATCATCGGTCGTGACATGCGCGCTAAAGCATGATCCGGAAAGGTGCGAAGCGGTTTTCCGAAAAGATCATGCGCAAACAAGAAGCTAGAGCGCGATGACGATTCAACCTGATCGCATCGCGCTTTAGTCGCGCTTCAGGCTCATAATGTAATTCGCGAGATCA
Source organism: Bradyrhizobium sp. USDA3010 (assembly GCF_056429065.1). Taxonomy (NCBI): domain Bacteria; kingdom Pseudomonadati; phylum Pseudomonadota; class Alphaproteobacteria; order Hyphomicrobiales; family Nitrobacteraceae; genus Bradyrhizobium; species Bradyrhizobium sp. USDA3010. The sequence goes on along the minus strand of NZ_JBWJZD010000057.1, from coordinate 16,653 downwards.
TCGGCCTCGCTCGGCCCGACAATGATGTTCGGCATTGTCGGGTGGCTCGTCTTCAGGAACACCTTCAGCCAAAGCGTGGTGGTGGAGGGCCGGTTGGCGATGGCGATGAAGTCCGGCGGCACTTTCTTCACGCCCGTGGCAATCGGGCCGACGACGTGGCATTCCATGCACCAGGCCTCTGCCCGCCGGTGCCCGGCGGTAATGCTCTCTGAAGGCTGCCCCGCGCCATTGGCCTGATGCAGGCGTAGCGGAAAGAGCGCAGCCATCGCGATCACGACGATCGGCAATGCACGGCGCCAGACGAGGTGCTGATTCAGCATCGACGCACCATCACGACGCCGGCTTGCGACCTGCAGCCTCACCCAGCGCATCGATCGTCGCGGCGTTCAGGCAGTATTGATGATAGTGCGCGCTGGACGTGCCGGCGGCGAGATCATGGTCGCACTGTCGCTTGTGATTGCACAAGCTGCAGACCCGCTCCATGTCGCGCAGCACCAAGTACTCGGTGCGTGCCAGCTTCTCTTGATCGATTCCGATTGCCATGAGCAGCTTGAGCAATTCGTCGGCGCTGTGCGGCCCTTGGCGCAGCAACGCCGTGAGGTCGTCAGGGCTGACCCGCAGGTCGCTTGCGATCTGCTTGAAACTCGCATCGTCCAGTTCGCGCAGCTCGCCAAGCTCCCGCCGGTGCTTCAGCCAGTCGCCGAACACGTCGATCAGATACTCGACGACAGGGTACATCCGAGCTTCGGTGGTCATGGGTGCCTCCAACATAAACTGGCCGTCCCATATGAGACCTTCTACGCAGCCTGACCTTGCGGCAGATCAAATCGGCTCAAGTCCGCCCAAACCTCTCGGTCGCCCAAGCATAGAGGCTGCCGGGGATCGGCGCCTCCTTGCCGCGTCCCTTCGGCGAGATGTGCAGGCCGACAATTTCGGGATCGTTCAGGTAGCGCGAAAAATCCGACGGCTCGAAGAACAGTCTTGGCTCGGCGTGCACCGCGTAGAACGAGCGCTTCGGCAGCGCGTGCTGCAACTCGCCTTCGCGGCGCGCGAGCGCGGTCAGTGCCGCCGGGCCGTAGATCGCGACTCTGATATCGGCAAGGCGGTTCGACTTGCCGCGCAGCCGGCGCATCGCAAAGGTCAGGCGGTGACGCAGCGCCAGCCAGTCCGGGGTGAGCTCGTCCTGTTTCATCAGCGCTTCGAATGCGTGGACGATCGGATCGTCAGGCGGCAGGTACAGCACGGAATTGCCGAGCTGCCGCGGCCGTTCCCAGGCAAAATACGGCTTGGCCGGATCGATCTCGACCGGCTTCAAGAGCAGCACATCGGCGTCGAGCCAGAGGCCGGCGCGCTGCGTCATCAGCCGCATCCGGAAGAAATCGCTGAACTGCAGCAGGGTCCAGTCGCGCCATGAGCCGTCAGGCTCCGGCGGACGCAGCTTCTCGGCAAACGCATGCGGCAGCACCGCTTCGGCCTCGGCATTGCCGACGCCGTCGGGCAGGGCGGGAATTGGATCGAAACTGTAGACGGTGACCTTGTGCCCGGCCGCCACCTGCGAGCGCAGACAGGTCCGGCGCAGCGCGTCCATCGAGCCGTGCCAGAAGGTGACGATGTCAGGCAGCATGCGCGTCAGCCATCAGCAGGTCTGCGAAGAGGCAAAGGAAAACCCCGGCGCCTGAAGGTGCCGGGGTGCGATAATACGCCGAGCCTCAGGCCCAGGCGCGCTCCTTGAGCTTGGCCTCGTAGGTGTCGATCGACGATTTCTTCTCCATCGTCAGGCCGATGTCGTCGAGGCCGTTGATCAGGCAGTGCTTGCGGAACGGATCGATCTCGAACTTCACCGTGCCGCCGTCGGGGCCGCGGATCTCCTGGTTGGGGAGATCGATGGTCAGCGTCGCATTGGCGCCGCGCTCGGCATCGTCGAACAGCTTGTCGAGGTCCTCCTGCGACACGCGGATCGGCAGGATGCCGTTCTTGAAACAGTTGTTGTAGAAGATGTCGCCGAACGAGGTCGAGATCACGCAACGGATGCCGAAGTCGAGCAGCGCCCACGGCGCGTGCTCGCGGCTCGAGCCGCAGCCGAAATTGTCGCCGGCGACCAGCACCTTCGCGTTGCGATAGGCGGACTGGTTGAGGACGAAATCGGGGTTCTCGCTGCCGTCATCCTTGTAGCGCTGCTCGGAGAAAAGCCCCTTGCCAAGGCCGGTGCGCTTGATGGTCTTGAGGTACTGCTTCGGAATGATCATGTCGGTGTCGACATTGATGATCTTCAGCGGTGCCGCGACGCCTTCCAGCGTGGTGAACTTGTCCATCGGTGCTCTTCCCGGGCAAAAATAGGGGATAGGGGCTGGATGTTTATCGCGAATGTGACAGCGGTAAAAGGGCCATTTCTGCAAAGCTGGAGCCCTCGTTCCGATTGGATCGGCAACGGGGGCTCCAGCTTCCTTGTTTTGACGCGTTTTCTTCACGCAAACCGGGGTCCACTTCGCTCGAAAACGCTTTACCCCGCATCGGCCTCAATCGCCTCCATATCGGCGTCGGAGAGGCCGAAATGGTGCCCAATCTCATGGATCAGCACGTGGCGGACGATGTGGCCGAGGGTTTCGTCGTGCTCCGCCCAGTAGTCCAGGATCGGCCGCCGGTAGAGCCAGACCAGGTTGGGGAGGCGGGCCACGTCGCCATGGCTCTGTTGCGGCAGGCCGATGCCGTGAAACAGGCCGAGCAGGTCGAACTCGCTCTCGGCCTGCATCTCGTCGAGCACCTCGTCGGTCGGGAAGTCGTCGACACGGATGATCAGGCCCTCGCAGAGGGCCCGGAACGTCGGAGGCAGGCGCTCGAAAATCTCATGCGCCATGACCTCCATCTCGGCAAGCGAGGGGGCTTTTTCTGTGGTCCACATGACACTCCTTTAGCGCGAGTGGCTCAGCCGGCGCCAGCGCAGTTGACCTTGGCGGTGCAATGGGAGACCGTGCGGCCCAAGATTGAGGCTCGAGAACGGGGCTTGGGTGGCGTGATGAAACGGATCGTGGCGGCAACGCTGTTGGCGGTAGCAGTCGGGCTTTCGCTTCCGGCCGGAGAGGCGCGGGCACAGAGCGCGGCGGCCGAAGCGCGCATCGGTGAGACGGCGCCGGTCGTGCGCGAGCGGGTCGTCGAGCACCGCCGACTCAGGCGGGTGCCGATCTACCGGTCGCGGCCCGATCATTGGGAGCCGGATGTCATCCCGCGCTACAATCCCGGTCCGAACGCCGTGCGCGATTGCACCGCGACCTATGTGCAGGAGCACCGGCCGAGCGGCACCGTGATCACGCCGCGCATGAACTGCTTCTGGCGCCCGGGCTAGAGCGGCTTCGCGCGACGCGGAAGCTGGCGCAAATGTCGGCGCGCTGCGCCGATCAGTCCGGCCGCGACGACCGCTCCCACCGTTCCATAGACCGCGAGCGCCATCAGCATTTGCGTGAGCTGGCTCGCCGTTCCCATGCCGCCGCCCGGTCCTTGCGAGGCGAGCGCGAAATTAACTGAAATGATGGAACCAGCGAGTGCTGCCGCGCCAAGCGCCAACCATCTGCGCGGGCCTTGTTGTGTCATCGGCGATCTCCTGCGAGAGGCTCCTTACAACATACGACCATTGTCTATGCCGGTTTTGCGCGCAGACATGAAAATTCCTGCGGCTGTGCCGGAACCCCGCGCGCGCCAGCGGCATTCACAAGCTTGGCGCAGTCATTCAAATCCCAATTCACGTCGTCCGCATTCTGCTTGCGATCTGCGTCGCGGCAACGGGGTCGATTCGAACCCGAGTCGTCGTTGCAAGACGTGACCTCAGGGGATCAAGGAGAAGACGCATGAAGGTGATGAAAGTTCTGGGGCTTGCGGCCGTCGGTGCCGTGCTGGTTTTGGCGGCGCCGGCCGAGCGCGCGAGCGCGATGTCGCTTGCGACGCCGGGCACCGCCGCAACGGTTCAGGACAACGCGAACCAGACGACCACGCAGGTCCGCTATGGTCATGGTCATGGCTGGCATCGTGGCTGGGGTCGCGGACATCACCGTGGCTGGGGTCATCGTCGCCACTGGCGCCGCTGATCGCGCGACGGATCAGCGCAGTTGAGACACAGGCCCGTGAGCAGCGGGCCTGTTGTCGTTCTCAGCCATCAAACCGGCAGATTCGCGCGCGCGAGATGATATCAATCGCAATCTGCAGGAGTTGATCATGATGAAATGGATCGGTGTTGCCGCGGTCGCTTGCGCATGCGCATTGACGGCGCCAGCAACCGCCGCGGCATCAGCCACGCCGCGGGCCGCGGCACAACAGCGGCAGGCGGGCAAGGCGACCGACTTCAGCGCGCAGCGCCATCATCGCCATTACCATCGTCACCATTATCATCACGGCTACCGGCCTTATTACCGGCCGTACTACCAGCCCTATTCCTATTACCGGCCGTACGGCTCCTATTATTACGGACGGCCTTACTACTATCGGCCGTATCCATACGCTGCGCCGGCGCCGTTCACCTTTGGCTTCGGGTTCGGTCCGTTCTGGTGATGCAGCCGGCCGCGCTGCGATCGCCGCCGATATTCCCGCTCGGACTTTTCGTCGCACGGTTTCGCGCGTTCATGGCGCATTCACTCAGGGCTTTCTAGCGTCCTGCCGGGAGCGACTGCGATGAACACAATGAGACCGGCTGCCGTGCAGCGTGGTTTCACTGCTGTTGTCAGGGAGGTTCCGAGATGAGGGAGAGCTCTTTGCGGCGCGGACTGCTGCTCCGCCTTGGTGTTGCCGCGGCCGCGGTCTTCGCATTGTCGATCGCTTCGCAGCAACGCGCCGAAGCGCTGTCGCTGGCGAGCCCGGGCACCGTGCCTGCGGCAAAGTCCGCGGCCGATGCCATGACGACCCAGGTTCGGCACGGCGGTGGCGGCGGCCACGGCGGTGGAGGTTTTCATGGCGGTGGTTTCCATGGTGGCGGCTTTCACGGCGGTGGATTTCACGGCGGCGGCTTCCGCAGCTTCCACGGTGGCGGCTTCCGCGCCGCGCCGGCGCTCCATGGCGGCTATCGCTATGGCGGCTACCATCGCCACTACGGCGGGTACCACCGCTTCTATGGCGGCGGTTACCGCTACGGCTACCGTCGGCACTTCCATCACCGGCGCTACTTCTACGGATCGTCTTACTATTATCCGGCCTATTATCATCACCGCCGTTGCCGGGTGGTCTGGACCTATTACGGACCGCGCCGGATCTGCCGGCCGTATTGGCATCACCGCCATTACTGGCGGCCGTACGGGGTTTATTGGTAAGGGCTGAAATGACAGCGGGCGCCAAGCGGCGCCCGTTCTTTCAGGTCACTCTCGCTGGAGAGCGCGCTAGTCCCAGTTCTTCAGCTTCCAGGACTTTATCTTCCACGGCGTCAGGTTTTCCATCCGCCATTGCGTCCAGCGCTCCGGCGGCCAGTGGCTGAGGCGCGAGGTTTCCTTCACCTCGGGAAGCGGATCAATGATGCGTGGCGCGGCGCGGCGTCGCTTCTGCCGCGTCGCCTCACTGATCATGTCGACGAATTCGCTTTTGTCGGCCACGTCCGGCTCCCCACGAAGCTTGTGTTCGCAAGGAGCCAGTGTGCGTGCGCCCCGTTAACGAGCCGTTTCCGAAACGGCTCGAGCTTGAGGCAAGCCATAGCGTTTTCGAGCGAAGTGGTCTCGGTTCGCGTGAAGAAAACGCGTCAAAAAAGAGAATCGGGCTTCGGTTCTGATCTGGTCAGAACCGAAGCTCACGCGCTTACCTTACCGCCAGTCGCGGACGTCGACGAAGTGACCGGCGATCGCGGCGGCCGCGGCCATCGCGGGCGACACCAGATGGGTGCGGCCCTTGAAGCCCTGGCGGCCCTCGAAGTTGCGGTTCGAGGTCGAGGCGCAGCGCTCTTCCGGCTTCAGCTTGTCCGGGTTCATCGCCAGGCACATCGAGCAACCCGGCTCGCGCCATTCGAAGCCGGCCTTGACGAAGATCTTGTCGAGGCCTTCGGCTTCCGCCTGCTCCTTCACGATGCCCGAGCCCGGCACGATCATCGCGTTGACGTTGGCGTTGACGGTCTTGCCCTCGGCGATCTTCGCGGCGGCGCGCAGGTCTTCGATGCGGCCGTTGGTGCAGGAGCCGATGAAGACGCGGTCGAGCGTGATGTCGGTGATCTTGGTGCCGGCGGTCAGGCCCATATATTTCAGCGCGCGGTGCTTGGAGAGCCGCTTCGCCTCATCCGCGATCTTGTCGGGATCGGGCACGAAGCCGGTCACCGAGATGACGTCCTCAGGGCTCGTGCCCCAGGTGACGATCGGCGGCAGTTTTGCAGCGTCGAGCCGCAGCTCATGGTCGAAATGCGCGCCCTCGTCGGAGCGCAGCGTCTCCCAGTAGCGCATCGCGGCATCCCAGGCCGCGCCCTTCGGCGCCTTCGGGCGATCGCGCAGGAAGTCGAACGCCTTCTGGTCGGGCGCGACCAGGCCGGCGCGCGCGCCGCCTTCGATCGACATGTTGCAGACCGTCATGCGGCCTTCCATCGAAAGCGCACGGATCGCCTCGCCGGCATATTCCAGCACATAGCCGGTGCCGCCGGCGGTGCCGATCTCGCCGATGATCGCCAGGATGATGTCCTTGCCGGTCACGCCGTCAGGCAATTTGCCGTCGACGATCGCGCGCATGTTCTTGGCCTTCTTCTGGATCAGCGTCTGCGTCGCCAGCACGTGCTCGACTTCGGAGGTGCCGATGCCGTGCGCGAGCGCGCCGAACGCGCCATGCGTCGAGGTGTGGCTGTCACCGCAGACGATGGTGGTGCCGGGCAGCGTGAAACCCTGCTCCGGGCCGATGACGTGGACGATGCCCTGACGCTTGTCGAACTCGTTGTAATATTCGATGCCGAATTCCTTGGCGTTCTCCGCCATCACCCGCATCTGCTCGATGCTTTCCGGATCGGGGTTCGGCTTCGAGCGGTCGGTGGTCGGGATGTTGTGGTCGACGACGGCGAGCGTCTTCTCGGGCGCGTGCACCTTGCGGCCGGCAGCGCGCAGGCCTTCGAACGCCTGCGGCGAGGTCACCTCGTGCACCAGGTGGCGATCGATATAGAGCAGGCAGGTGCCGTCGTCGGCCTCGTGGACCAGATGGTCGTTCCAGATCTTGTCGTACAGCGTGGTCGGTTTGGACATGAGCTTCAGCTCCAGAAGAAATTCAGTGATGAATGGCGTTAAGCGCGTCTCGGCGCGCGAGCAGGCGACAGCGTCCAGGCAGCGTTACGCTGCGCGCGTAAGCTCAGACGTTGCCGACGTCGCAAAGCGTCCGAAGAAGCGGCCGGGCAGCCGCGAGCGATCGTCGATCACGACGCGCTTGCAGGTCTGACTTGGGCAGCGCTGGCTTGCTTGATCCGGAACCATTCTAAATTTCTATCACAGGGCTTGCGCCCGCGACAATCGATCGATGCGCGGGCCTGTCCATCAGATAGGTATGCCGCAACGAAAAAGCGCGGGGCAGGCCCCGCGCTTTTGGTCACATCCCCTGAAGGGAAACGTTACTCGCCGACGGCGGTCTGGCGGTCCTGCTTCTCGACGATGCGGGCCGACTTGCCGCGCAGGTTGCGCAGGTAATAGAGCTTGGCGCGACGCACCTTGCCGCGACGCGCGACCTTGATCGAGTCGATCATCGGCGACATCACCGGGAAAACGCGCTCGACGCCTTCGCCGTAGGAGATCTTGCGCACGGTGAAACTCTCGTTGAGGCCATGGCCGGAACGACCGATGCAGACGCCTTCATAGGCCTGCACGCGGGTGCGTTCGCCTTCGACCACCTTCACGTTGACGATGACGGTATCGCCGGGTCCGAATTCCGGGATGGTCTTGGTGGCGGCGAGCTTGTCGAACTGCTCTTTTTCGAGCTGCTGAATCAGGTTCATCGAAATCTCCATCGGCGGCGCGCCCAGCCTGTGCGGGCTGCGCAAACGTCCATCTATCCTGCGCGTGTGCGGATTAGGCCGTGCCTATAAGGCAAAGCGCAGGGTTTGTCACCCGTCTGTCGTGTTTTTTGTCCCTCGCCGGGGCGCTTTTTGGCCGGCCTTCCGGGCCCAGAGATCGGGCCGCCGGACCGCCGTCAGGGCCTCGGACTGGGCCAGCCGCCAGGCCGCGACCTTGGCGTGATCGCCGGAAATCAGGATTTCCGGGATCTGGCGGCCCTCGAACTCCTGTGGGCGGGTATATTGGGGGTATTCCAGTAGTCCTTCGGAGAAGCTCTCCTCGGTTCCCGAGACCAGCTTCCCCATCACCCCCGGCAACAGGCGAACGCAGGCGTCGATCAGCGCCATCGCGGCGATTTCGCCGCCGGACAGCACATAATCGCCGATCGAGACCTCCTCGAGCTGGCGCGCCTCGATCACCCGCTGGTCGATGCCCTCGAAGCGGCCGCAGACGATCAGGGGCCCGGGCCCGGCCGCGAGCTCGGCGACGTGGGTCTGGGTCAATGGCCGACCGCGTGGGCTCATCAAGAGGCGCGGGCGGTCAGCCCCGACACCGGCGGCATCGATCGCCGCCGCCAGCACATCGGCCCGCAGCACCATACCCGGGCCGCCGCCGGCCGGCGTGTCATCGACGCTGCGGTGCTTGTCGGTCGCCGACGCCCGGATGTCGCGCGCCTCCAACGCCCAGAGACCCGTGGCCAGCGCCTTGCCGGCCAGACTCACGCCGAGCGGTCCCGGAAACATGTCCGGGAACAGGGTCAGCACGGTGGCGCGCCAGGGGGGCTCTTGCGGTGTCGTCATGGCCTCTGGTTACGGCACCACGGCCGTGAGGTCGAGGCTCTGCATCATCGCGGCCGCGTCGACTGCACGGCGGAAGTCGGCGAGCTTGAACGTCGCAACGTTGATCTTGCGCAGATCCAGCAGGCCTTCGGCGGCAAGGCCGGCGAGTTGGCCCGGCGCCGTTCGATCGTACATGAACTGCCCGACCACCTCCCAGTCGTTGGCCAGCATCTCGCGGAACGACAGCTCGAGCGGCACCTCGGCGCTGCCCATCAGCACCATCCGGCCGCCACGCCGGAGCGCGCGCAGGCAGGACAGTGTCGTCGAGGTGCTCTTGGCGGCGCCGAGCAGGTCGAGCGCGACATCGGCGCTGCCGCCGGCGGCGCGGCGGATGATCGAAAGATCGGCGGCGGCATCGCCGGTGACGACAGCTGGAATGACGCGCGGGCCGAATGCATCGCGCAACTGCTCGAGCGCGGCCTGCTTGCGTCCGACCGCAACGACGCGGCCCGCGCCCATCGCGACCGCGAGCATCACGCCGCCCGAGCCGAAATAGCCGCTCGCGCCGTTGACGATGATGGTCTGTCCGCCGCGCAGGCCGGTGCGCTGCAATCCGCCGAACGGTACGATCAGTTTTGCCAACCCGATCAGCTCGGTCGCCGGCTGGTCGTCGAGATTGGCAAGTGGCGTGACGCAGGCGGCAGGCCAATGCGCGATCTCCGCAAACACGCCGTCGCGCCAGCGCGCCTGCAGCGCGAGCGCCTCCGGCGTCGTCACGGTGGCGGTGAGGCCGATCAGGATCTGCGGCGGATCGCGATCCGGCACGTCGCCGCGCAGATGCGGGCTCAGGAACACGCGGTCGCCACTTCGGACATGCGTGACGTTCTCGCCGGTGGCGACGACGCGCGCGATCGCGTTGGTGCCCGGCACGAACGGCATCGGCGGCAGGCTGTAGGGCAGCGCGCCCGACAGCAGCTTGTTGGTATAGGACAGCACCATGCCGGCTTCGACCCGCACCACGACGCCATCGGGCGCGGGCCCGGGCGTTGCGACATCCTCGAAGCGAAGATCATTGTGGGCGTGCAGCCGCCAGGCCTTGTGCGTGCTTGTCATTGGGATGCTCCGTGACACCATTGCTTAAGTAGCCCGGATGGAGCGAAGCGCAATCCGCTCCAACCTCCCCTTGAAAAGGGGAGGTCGCTTTGCTCGCCAGAGCAAAGCGGGTGGGGATCAGGTCTGTCAGCTTGCATCGTCGCCCGCGGCTGACCCCCATCCCGACCTTCCCCCTTTCAGGGGGAAGGAGAAGACAGACAGCAGCTCGGGCTAGGCACGTTATGGTCACGCCGCCTTTGTATCGTCCGCGAGATGCCGCGCGAGCGCCACTGCAAGCGGGCAGATCGCCAGCGCCGTGAGCGCGGTCGCTGCCGTGGCGAGCGTCGGGCCGAGCGCATCACCGAGCAAGCCGTAGAGCACCGGCGCGATCGCGCCCGATCCGATCGTCCCCGTATAGAACAGCGCGAAGGCACGCTCGGTCTGATGCGGCGGCGTGAGTTCGGGCACCGTGCCATAGAGCACCGAGGAGGTGCCGTTGAGCATCACGCCGAGCAGCGGCAGCAGCACGATGGCCGGCGCCAGCGGCAATACCAGCACCGCAAGGATCAACGCCGCCGTGCCGCCTTCGGTGATGAGCACGGTGCGCAGCGTGCCGACGCGCGCGCCGAGCCAGCCGCAAGTGAATTTCCCCGCTGCGCCGCCGATGAAGACCAGCGCCAGCGCGAGGCCGTTGGTCGGCAGCGAGGCGCCCTTGTCGCGCAACAGGAACGGCAGGAAGGTGAGAAAGCCCATCCTGACCGCGGTGTCGAGGATTCCGATCGCGAGCAGCCACGGAAAGCCGCCGCCGGCGCCGTCGCGGCGCGAACCGGCGGTGGCCTTGTGCTCGGCACCCTTGCCGACCGACGGCATCCAGAGCGTGATGCAGATCGCGACAAGCAGACCGGCAAAGGCGACCACGAGCAGCGTGTGCCGCCACGACATGATCACGAGCAGGATCGAGGTCAGCGCCGGGATCGCCGCCTTGCCGAGATCGCCGGAGAAATTGTAGATGCCGAGCGGGCCGCGCGCCGCCGCGCCATAGGCGCGCGACACGGCCGCCGATGCGATCGGATGCTGCGTGCTCGAACCGGCGCCGGAGAGCGCGAGCGCCAGGCCAAGTCCGATGACGCCGCCGGACAATCCGGCGAACACATAGCCGAGCGCCGACAGCGCCGTGCCCGCGATCAGGATGACCTTGCCGTCGATCCGCTCCGCGATGCGTCCGACCGGAATCTGCAGCCCGGCCATGGCGCCGGCATAGAGCCCGCGCAGCAGCGCCAGCAGCCCGTAGCTCAGCGCGAACTCCGCCTGCCAGACCGGCAGCAGCACGTAGATCAGGTCGGTGTAGCCGTCATGGAGGGCATGGTTGAGCCCGGTCACCGTCAGCGTGCGCGTCGCCCGGGCGTGGTCGGGGCGAGACGTGCCGGCTTCCACGGACACGCTCATCGGCGCCATCCAGTGGAAGAAAATCTAAAGATAGAGCAGCGGGACATTGGAGATGGGCTTCAGAAAAGAATGATATGTGAGTGGCTTGTTGCGCAATATGCGCCGGATTGGCTTCTGTCACAAATCAGTAATAATCGGATCATGCGTTAGAAAATCTGGTATTGAGCAGTCATGTTCGTCCCACGCCGCAGCCTGCCGCCACTCAATGCGGTTCGCGCCTTCGAGGCCGCCGCACGGCTCGGCAGCTTCAAGGAAGCCGCCGCCGAGCTCAGCGTGACCCATGGCGCCGTCAGCCAGCAGATCCGCCTGCTCGAGGAATGGCTCGGCGCGCCGCCGTTGTTCCGGCGGTCGGTGCGGCGCGTGGTGCTGACGCCGGCGGGCGCGGCGCTCTTGGCGGAATTCGCGCCTGCGCTCGACCGGATCTCGGCTGCCGTGCAGCAGCATCGCGAGCGGCGCGGCGATGCCGCAGTTGCGGTGTTACGGGTCAATGCGCTCGCGACCTTCAGCCTGCGCTGGCTGCTGCCGCGGATGAGCCGCTTTCGTGCCGAGCATCCCGACATCGAAGTGCGTTTGAGCACGTCGAACGATCCGGTGGACGCGTTGCCGGAATCATTCGACGTCGTGATCCGCGGCGGTCCGGACACGTTTCATGGCTTCTCGTCGCGCTTCCTGGTGTCGGAGCGGAGATTGCCGGTGTGCAGTCCGTCGCTGCTTGAACGACTGCCGCTGCATGAGATCGCAGATCTCTCCAGGCATACGCTGCTACATGTCACGTCGATGCCGCGGCTCTGGCGCGACTGGTTGACCGAGGCCGGGCAATCCGCGCTGGAGCCGGCCGCTTCGCTGACTTTCGATCATTTCTATCTGACGATCCAGGCCGCGCTCGATGGTCTCGGCGTTGCGATGGGCCCGACCGCGCTGATATCGGACGATCTCGCGGCCGGGCGCCTGGTGACGCCGTTCCCGGCAGTTAGCCTGCCGGCGCGGAGCTACTTCGCGTATTTTCCGGCAGGCCGCAGCAACGATCCGCACAGCGCGGTGTTCTGCGACTGGCTCGAGCAGCAGGGCCGGATGACGGGTTGAGGAAAAATGTTTTGATCAAGCTGCCGACGGATCGTCGCCGTCGACTTCCTGCGGCAGCTCGATCACCACGCGGCCGCCGGCGAGATCGACTGTCGGCACCACGGCATTGGTGAAGGGCAGCAGCATCGTTGCGCCCTGCGGCGGGGCGATCTCGATGATGTCGCCGGCGCCGAAATTATGGATCGCGATCACCTTGCCGAGCGGCTGCTCTGTCATCGTCACGGCGGCGAGGCCGATCAGGTCGGTGTGATAGTATTCGCCGTCGTCGGTTTCCGGCAGCCGGTCGCGCGGAACGTAGAGCTCGAGCCCGTTGAGCCGTTCGGCGTCATCGCGGCTGGCGACGCCCTTCAGCGTCACCACCAGATGGTCCTTGGCCTCGCGCGCATGCGTGACCTCGAACTGGCGCGCGCCATCCTTGGTCATCAGCGGGCCGTAGTCCTTCACGGCCAGCGGATCTTCGGTGAAGGTCCATAGCCGGACGGCGCCGCGCACACCATGCGCAGCGCCGATACGGGCGATACAGACCGGTGCAGTCACCGTGGTCGCCGTTCAGCTTAAGCCTTGGCGGCGGCTTCGGCCTGCGCCTTGCGCTCCTTGCGCGGCACGGCCTTTTCCGGGTTGTTGCGCGCGGTGCGCTTGACGACGCCGGCGGCGTCGAGGAAGCGGGTCACGCGATCCGACGGCTGCGCGCCCTTGGCGAGCCAGGCCTTCACCTTGTCCATGTCGAGCTTCAGGCGGGCCTCGTTGTCCTTCGGCAGCAGCGGGTTGAAGTGGCCGAGACGCTCGATGAAGCGGCCATCGCGCGGGAAGCGCGAGTCGGCGACGACGACGTGATAGACCGGACGCTTCTTGGTGCCTGCGCGAGCGAGGCGGATAACAACGGACATTTAGTTCTCCTTCAAAGGTCGATGTGTTCGATTGATTGGCATTCCGCGTCGCGCCGGCTGCATGTGAGCCGTCGCGACGAATTCCTCATTTCTTCTTGCCCGGGAAGCCGCCGAGGCCCGGCAGCGTCGGCTTGCCGCTGAGGCCGGTCAGGCCCGGCACATTGGGCAGGCCGCCGCGGAGCCCAACGGGCAAATCCTTCGGCAGGCTCGGCAGACCGCCGCCGGCGCCGCCCTGCATCTTCTCGGCGAGCGCCTTCATCTCCTCGGCCGACGGCGGCTTCATGCCGCCGCCAAAGCCCATCGCCTGCGCGATGCCGGCGAGCGGGCCGCGCTTGCCGCTTCCCATGGCCTTCATCATGTCGGCCATGTTCCGGTGCATCTTCAGCAGCTTGTTGACCTGCTCGACGCTCTGGCCGGCGCCCGCCGCGATGCGCTTCTTGCGGCTCGCCTTCAGGATGTCCGGATTCTTGCGCTCCTGCCGCGTCATCGAATCGATTACCGCGACCTGGCGCTTGATGATCTTGTCGTCGATGCCGGCCGCCGCGATCTGGTTCTTCATCTTGGCAATGCCGGGCATCATGCCCATCAGGCCGCCGATGCCGCCCATATTCGCCATCTGCTGCAGCTGTTCGCGCATGTCGTTGAGGTCGAACTGACCCTTGCGCATGCGCTCGGCGGTGCGCGCGGCCTTTTCGGCGTCGATATTGGCCGCGGCCTTCTCGACCAGCGAGACGACGTCGCCCATGCCGAGGATGCGGCCGGCGATGCGGTTCGGATGGAAGTCTTCCAGCGCGTCGGTCTTTTCACCGGTACCGAGCAGCTTGATCGGCTTGCCGGTCACCGCGCGCATCGACAGCGCCGCGCCGCCGCGGCCGTCGCCGTCGACGCGCGTCAGCACGATGCCGGTGAGGCCGACGCGTTCATCGAATGAGCGTGCGAGGTTGACCGCGTCCTGGCCGGTGAGGGAGTCGGCGACCAGCAGCACTTCGTGCGGGTTGGCGGCGGCTTTGATCTCGGCCGCCTCCTTCATCATGTCTTCGTCGAGCGTGGTGCGGCCGGCGGTATCGAGCAGCACGACGTCGTAGCCGCCGAGCTTGCCTGCTTCGATCGCGCGCCTGGCGATCTGCGGCGGCATCTGGCCGGCGACGATCGGCAGCGTCGGAATGTCGAGGTCGCGGCCGAGCACCGCGAGCTGCTCCATCGCCGCCGGGCGGTAGACATCGAGCGAGGCCATCAGCACCTTGCGCTTGTCGCGCTGAACCATGCGGCGCGCGAGCTTCGCGGTGGTGGTGGTCTTACCGGAGCCTTGCAGACCGACCATCATGATCGGCACCGGCGGCACGGAGTTGATATCGATGGTCTGGCCGTCGGAACCGAGCGTGGCGACGAGCTCGTCATGGACGATCTTCACCACCATCTGGCCCGGCGTCACCGATTTGACGACGGTGGCGCCGATCGCCTGCTCGCGGACCCGGTCGATGAAGCTGCGGACGACCTCGAGCGCGACGTCGGCTTCGAGCAGCGCGCGGCGCACCTCGCGCATCGCGGCATCGACGTCCTTTTCGGTCAGCGCACCGCGCCCCGTCAGACGATCGAGAATGCCACCAAGCCGTTCCGACAGATTGTCGAACAATGCCCTTGTCCTTCGTTGCGCCCGTGAGCGCGCTTCACTCGCTCCTCGTCATACCCCGCGAAAGCGGGGCATCCAGTACGCCGCGGCCTCCCGGTTCAATCCGAGCTGCTCTGGGATACTGGATCACCCGCTCTCGCGGGTGATGACCAGATAGTCCGCCTGGGCACCGTGCCAAGACGGCGGTATCCGAGACGATGGTCCAAACACTTTCGCGCCCGAGGGCGCATCGCGCTGTCGGGCGTTGGCCTCTGGCCTCAAGGACCAGTCGGCGGGTCGAAAAGACGGATCTTTCCGAGAAAGTCGCGGCGTTAAACGCTGCCGGAGGAGCAAAGTCAAGGAAAGTTTCGCCGCAATTCGCTCGGCTTAGATCATAAACCATTGAAATTACGTCGATTTGCCGGTTTGGTTCGGAATTCGGCGTCACCGCCCATATAAGCGGAGCCTGCCTCCTGTTGGGAACCCGCGTGCCCATCATCACCGCCGCCGCCTTCTTGCAACCTTGACCGGAGCCGCTGCCGCGATCGGCGTGCCCTCGATCTGGATGTCCCTGATGAAAACTTATGACGGCCCCGTCTCCGATCACTTCGACGGCCTGCACTTCTTCGATCCGGACGGCGCGCCGCCGAAATCGCTCGGCGAGCTGTTGCGCTGGCAATTCGGGGGCAGGCGGCAGCGCGCAGTCTGGCCGGAATGGGCGCCGAGCCCTTATGCCGATACGCCGCCGGCCCGCGTCGATGGCGACAAGGTGCGGCTCTGCTTTGTCGGCCACGCCAGTTGGCTGATCCAGGCCGGCGGCCTCAACATCCTGATCGATCCGGTCTGGTCGATGCGCGCCTCGCCGTTCAGCTTCGCAGGTCCGAAGCGGCACAATGATCCCGGCGTCGCTTTCGAGAAGCTGCCTGACATCGACGTCGTGCTGGTGTCGCACGGCCATTACGACCATCTCGACGTCGCGACGCTGTCGAAGCTCAATGCCGCGTTTGCGCCGCGCGTGATCACGCCGCTCGGCAACGACGTCACGATGCGCGCCTCCGACGCCGCGATCAAGGCCGAGGCATTCGACTGGCACCAGCGCGTCGAGCTCGGCGGCAGTCTCGCCGCGACGCTGGTGCCGACGCGGCACTGGTCGGCGCGGGGCCTGTTCGATCGCAACAAGGCGCTGTGGGCGAGCTTCGTGCTGGAGACGCCGGCCGGCAAGCTCTACATCGTCTGCGATTCCGGCTATGGCGACGGCCGGCATTTCCGCCGCGTGGCCGAGGCGCATGGTCCGTTGCGGCTCGCGATCTTGCCGATCGGCGCTTACGAGCCGCGCTGGTTCATGCAGGACCAGCACATGAACCCGGAGGATGCGGTGAAGGCGCTGGCCGATTGCGGCGCCACCCAGGCGCTGGCGCATCACCACGGCACGTTCCAGCTGACCGACGAGGCGATCGACGCGCCCGTGATCGCGCTCGGTGAAGCGCTCGACGCGGCGAGGGTGTCGCGCGAGAAGTTCTTGACGCTGAAGCCGGGTCAGGTGTTCGAGATTTAGGAGCTGTCGTCCCGGGCAAGCGAAGCGCGACCCGGGACCCATAACCACAAGCGCTGATTGTTGGACAACGCTGGAGCCACAGCGCCCTAACAATGCTCGCCTGTGGTTGATGGTGTGGACGGCCCCCTACGGCATCAGTGTGCCAGAATGAGGTTGTTGCAAATCTCAGACAAGGAGACCGTCCGTGAGAAAGATTATCCGTATTGGGATGGATACGTCGAAGCATATT
>NZ_JBWJZD010000056.1:0-30747 GCF_056429065.1 Bradyrhizobium sp. USDA3010 | reverse complement strand
TCGATCATATGGAAGGTTCTAGTTCCAGAACTAGGCGCAGACATAGAAGCTCACATCGGCTCACAAACTCAGCAGCCGATAGCCGATCGCTTACCACTCCGCCAGACGGGGTTTCCTTGCCGCTTACCGGGATGTGGCCGAAGCGCCATTGACGACGGCGCCGGCGCGTCGACGGAGGAGCCAGGGCATCATCGAGATTGATCTCGGTAGCGGACACCGCATCCGGGTCGACGGTGACGTTGATGGAGACGCGCTGCGGCGAGTTCTCGATGCCCTGGTGCGCCGATGATCCCGGTTCCGACAGGCGCGCGAGTGTGGCTCGCGACAGGCTACACGGATATGCGCAGAGGCTTTCCGTCGTTGGCACTCCAAGTGCAGGAGGTGTTGCGCAAAGACCCGCTCAGCGGTCATCTGTTCGTCTTCCGCGGTCGCCGCAGCGATCTTGTGAAGATGATCTGGCACGATGGCCAGGGAGCATGCTTGTTTACCAAAAGACTCGAGAGAGGAAGGTTCATCTGGCCATCGGTTGCCGGTGAATCGGTAACGATCTCTCCGGCGCAATTGAGCTATCTGTTGTCCGGGATCGATTGGCGCAACCCTCAAGAAACCCAGCGTCCGACGCGGGTCGGTTAGTCGTTTTGCAGGTTTGAATCTGCTGCTTGATCTGATTCAATGGCTTCGTGATATCAAAGCCGGACGATCTTCCATCGGACCTTGTCAGTGCCCTGGCGGCGCTGCAGGCCGAGCGTGAGGCGCGGCTGCGAGCTGAGGCGATGGCTGCCAGCGCGCAGGCGGAGCTGTCGAACAACGAGGCGCTGGTCGCGCATCTCGAGCTGCGGATCGAGAAGCTCAAACGCGAACTGTACGGGCAGCGCTCCGAGCGCACGGCGCGGCTGCTCGAGCAGTTGGAACTGGAGCTCGAAGACCTCGTCGCCACGGCGAGCGAGGATGAGCTTGCGGCGCAGGCCGCAGCGGCGAAGACGCAGAACGTCCGCCCCTTCACGCGCAAGCGGCCGGTGCGCAAGCCTTGGCCGGACGACATCGAACACGAGCGCGTCGTCATTGACGCTCCGACGAGCTGCGCCTGCTGCGGCGGATCGCGGCTGGCGAAGGTCGGCGAGGATGTGACCAAGACGCTGGAGGAGATCCCGCGTCGCTTCAAGGTCATCGAGACAGTGTGCGAGAAGTTCACCTGCCGCGATTGCGAGAAGATCAGCCAGCCGCCTGCGCCGTTCCATGCCACGCCGCGCGGCTTCATCGGCCCACAATTGCTGGCGACGATCCTGTTCGACAAGTTCGGCATGCATATCCCGCTCAACCGCCAGAGTGCGCGCTTTAAGGCCGAGAGGATCGATTTGCCGCTGTCGACGCTGGCCGACCAGGTCGGCCACGGGACCTTCGCCGTCATGCCACTCTTCCACTTGATCGAACGCCATGTGCTCGCTGCTGAGCGCCTTCATGGCGATGACACCACCATCCGTATCCTGGCGAAGGGCAAGTGCACGACCGGGCGGATCTGGACTTATGTGCGGGATGACCGGCCCTTTGCCGGGCCTGCGCCGCCGGCGGCGGTCTATTACGCCTCGAGCGACCGACGAGGCGAGCATCCGCAGAAGCATCTGGCCGCCTTCGCCGGCATCCTGCAAGCCGATTGCTACAACGGCTTCGAGCCGCTGTTCGACCCGCAGAAGAAGGTGCTGCCGATTACGCCGGCGTTTTGCTTCGCCCATGCGCGGCGGGGCTTCTTCGAGCTGGCTGACATCGAGAAGAATGCCCGGGAAGGCAAGAGAGGTAAACCGGTCTCTCCGATCGCGCTGGAGGCGGTCAGGCGCCTGGATGTGTTGTTCGAGATCGAGCGCGCCATTAACGGCTGCGGCGCCGAAGAGCGGCGCGCCGTGCGCCAGGAAAAGAGCAAGCCGCTCCTCGGGGACATGCACGCCTGGTTGCTGCGTGAGCGCGAAACCCTCTCTCGCTCCTCCGAGGTCCTGAAGCCTATGAATTACATGCTCAGGCGCTGGGACGACTTCGCCCGCTTCCTCGACGATGGCAGGATCTGCTTGACCAACAATTGTGCTGAGCGCGCATTGAGAGGCATCGCCTTGGGAAGGCGCAACTGGACCTTCGCCGGCAGCCAGCGTGGTGCCGACCGTGCCGCCATCATGCTGACGATGATCACGACCTGTCGTCTCAACGACGTCGATCCGAAAGCCTGGCTCGCCGACGTCCTCGCCCGTATCGCCGATCTTCCCGCATCGCGTCTGCACGAATTGCTGCCCTGGGAATGGAAGCTCCTGCGCCAAGCCGACAAGCCCGCCGATCAGCAGGCCGCCTGACCTTCACGCAACGCCATCATAGAGCTCGCCGTACCCGCGCGCATGCGTCCATCACGCGGTCCTCGTCGTATGCGTACGACCATCCATGGGACCGTCAAGGACCATCGGCGCAGTCATGCCGGTCGCTCTGAGCGCGCCGACGAAGGTCGTCGTCTTCCAATGACCATGCGGGAGCGCTGCGACACAGCGCTGGCCGTACGGCGAGCGGCCATAGCGCCGCGCCATCTTGGTCGAGGCTCCCGTCTCGTCGATAAACACCAACCGATGAATGCCGATCTCAGGCTGAGATGCCTTCCACGCCGCGCGTTCAGCGGCCACGTCCGGCCGATCCTGCTCGCTGGCGTGCGATGTTTTTTTTGAACGTGATGTTGCGGCGATCGAAGAATCGCCAGACCACGCTCGGCACGAAACGCTCGCCGTGGACTTTGAGGAGATGGTCAGCGATCTCGGCCAGCGTCATGTCAGGCGTAGCCTTGACCAGGGAGAGGATCTCCGCAGCATGACCCTCGATCCGAGCTGAACGTCTGTCTCCGCCCTGCGCTCCCGCCTCACAAGCGCCGGTGCTGCGCCATTCGTTGACCAGTTCGATCGCTGTCGATGGCGCTACGCCGAACCGGCCGGCGGCGCCCCGACAGCTCATGCCTTCCTCTTCCACAGCCCGAATAATGCGAAGGCGAAGGTCCGGCGAGAGCGGCTTAGCCATGGGGGCTGGCCTCCATCACCAGCCCTCAGGGTGAATCACGATTTGCCTCACAAGGGAATCCCTTCCGATTCCGCCAGGTCAGAAAATGCTCTAGCCGCATCGCCGGCGCGGCCTTTGAGGTAGCAGCGGCCGAGGTGACCATCGGCCTTCAGGTGTCCGATGATGGGTTCGATGGCGGAGCGGCGGCGCAGCTCGCGCTTGATGACACCGAAGACGCCGCGCTTCTGGCCGGAGATGAAGATCCGTCGGGGATTTTGTGCGTCGTGGCCGCGGTATCCCTTGTCGACATAGGCCCGCTCGATCGCGCAGCCGGTGAGTGTCTCGGTGCGGTCGATGACGTCCCGCAAGGTGTGACCGTCGTACGGGTTATCGGGTAGCGCCCTGGCGTGCAGCACGAACAGGCCCCCGGGAGAACGGCGGTTGTTGGTGACGATGGAGGCTTTGACGCCGAACTCGTAAGGCGCGGCTGCTTTGCCTTTGCCGATGCACTCCACCTCGGGTGCGTGGAAGGAATAAAGCTTGAAGCCGCGCTGGCGCTGCTGCTGCGAGCGGATCTGCGAGGCCCGGCTGAGCGGGAGGGCGAACGTGTTCTCAAGCACAGCCTGACCTTCGATCTTGCGGCGGATATCGCGCATGATCCGGCCCAGTCGGCTGCGCAGGATGCGCAACTGCCGCTGTTGCCGCTTGAATTGCTTGGCATGGGCGTAGCGTCCCGCCATCATTGTCGCGGTTTTCGCAATGCGAAGATAGGACTGCCGCAGTTTGCCCCCGTGCTTCCTCGCCAGATGGTTGAGCCCCTTGATCGCCGCGTGCAAGAGCTTGGCATCGGTCGGGAAGGTGATCGCCTTCGGCTGCACGGTGGTATGTGCGCCATGACGGCGCGAAGAAGGAGGTTGAGTATGTAGACCATCTTCAGAGCAGCCTTGCTGCGCAAGAGATGAGGGCAGGCCCCTCGGACTCGGATTGCAGGATCAGAGTCCAAACCGCCACAAGCTGCATTAGTTAGCTCAATGGCTGAGATGGTAAGCGTTGCTGGAAAAGGCGGGCGATCAGCCCGTCAGGTGAGCTACGGGAAGACGAACGCAAGTAAACCGCCGATGACGCATCGAAAGTACAGTTCAAGTGTTGTCGAAACCAGGGGCGATACTACCTCCTGGGATCAAGCGCGGCGAGAGCCTGCCTATTGGCCGGGCAGCAACCGGTGTAGAGGCGGCGTGATCCCGATGGCAGGCTCTTGCGTGGATCATGGGAACCTGCGTCGCGATGCCAAGGGAGACCCCAAAGGCGGCGGACCCGCCGAGGGCAGAGTACCAATGCGCGACGCAGGGGCGAACGGGTTCGTAATAGTGATGCGGCCCGGTAATGCGGGCGCAGCGAAGGGACCCGATCTTCCAGTCAAAGTCACAGGCCAACCGGAAACGGGAGGAGCCGATGACTGAGGCAAAGCCGTATCAGATACCCAAACATCTCGTTTGGGAGGCTTGGAAACAGGTGAAAGCGCACCGCGGGGCGGCGGGTGTGGACGGGGTCTCCATCGAGAAATTCGAAAAGGACTTGAAGAGAAATCTCTACAAGGTCTGGAATCGAATGTCGTCGGGGACATACTTTCCGCCTCCCGTCCGTCTCGTGGAAATTCCCAAGGCGAATGGAGGGAAGCGTCCGTTAGAAATACCCTCTATAGCTGACCGCGTGGCTCAGACGGTTGCAAAGATGGTGATGGAGCCGACGATGGAACGAATATTCCATCCCGACTCTTACGGCTATCGGCCCGGCCGCTCGGCGCTTGACGCCAGTGGGGACAGCGCGAAAGCGTTGCTGGAAATTCGACTGGGTTATCGACCTTGATATCAAGTCATTCTTCGACTCGATTCCTTGGCACCTGATCGAAAAGGCCGTCGCCCACCACACGGAACTGAGCTGGGTTCGTCTCTACGTAAAGCGGTGGCTGCAAGCTCCTGTGGAAAGAGAAGACGGAATCCTTGTGGGCAAGAAGTTCCTTAACTTCCTCCCGGCAATCAGCAACAAGGCTGCCAAAGGAATCCGACAAACCATTCGCTCATGGCGACTGGGTTCGACGCGAAACCACTGGAGTCTTGAAGGACTCTCCAAGCTGATTGATCCTGTCGTGCAAGGATGGCTGAACTATTACGGACGGTTTTACCGCACGGAATGTGTCAACGTCCTTCGTCACGTTAACGACGCGCTCGCCCGTTGGGCGAGGCGGAAGTACAAGCGGTTGAAAGGCCGGAAAGTCGCCTCAGTATATTGGCTGGGACGGCTCGCGCAGCGCGATCCGAAACTGCTCTATTTGTGGCGAGTCGGCATTCGACCTGCGGCTGGAAGATAGAAGCCGGATGAATCGAGAGGTTCACGTCCGGTTTCGTGAGAGCCTCGGGGCGAAACTCCCCGGGGCTACTCGACCGACTGTGACCCGCTTGAGGTCCTGGCTGCGTAACGCGCCGGCCTCGTGTGCCACCCGCAAGCTCTCGGCCAGCAACAGCTCCAGCTTGTCGCCGAGCCGCTTGCGCCAGTGGCTCAGGTCCGAGCGCTCGTGCGGGAATGCGTGCTGGAAGAACTCTTCGCCGGTGAAGTACTGGAAATATGGGTCGTGGACCCAGCGCTCGCACACCCCCTCATCGGACAGCCCGTAAATGTGCTTGAGCAGCAACAGCCCGATCATGAAGCGGGTCGCGATGCCGGGCCGACCATTCTCGCTATAGAGCGGCGCGATCTCGCCGTCGATCCAGTCCCAATCGACCTTGCCGACGAGCTGAACCAGCTCGTGCTTCATATTGATGATTTGGTCCAGCCTGGCCCGGAACAGATCGCCCGACCCCGTCGTCCTGTGCTTCTTCGGTCGCATCGCCACCTCCCATGCGATCACGGAATCATGGTTGGCGATTCGACGGAATCTTGAGGGTTCTGTGAGGTCGCGTGGCAGGCGCGAGCCGCGCGCTCTGTCGTGCGTGCGACCTCATAGAAGCCGGATTGAACGGAGCTGCGGAGTTGTTGGCGCTATGGGAATAGTGCAGCGGGTGCAGCTGCGGGAGAGGCGCGCCTGTAGTCGCCGCGCGTCCGCGAGTCATTCATCGGATGTGAGGGGCCCGATTGATCGGGCCAAGGGCGCGATCCAGCGAGCGATTTGCTGCGCTGGGATGCGCTGCCGAACGATTGGCGGGGTGTTCGGTGACGAGCGCGGCCACGGCGACTTCGGACGTTGCCACCAAGAAGGTGATCACGGAAGCGGTGGATGGTACTGACGCTGGTCATGACGTATCACAACGAAACGGCTGGCCGCGCGCGCAGGCTCGCGGGACGATATCGACGCGCCGCATGGTGCCGCCACAATGCGGGCAGACGGGGATCTCGCATTTGGTGAGGGGATCGGCGCCGGCTTCTTGATCAGTCGGAGCGCTGCGGACAGCAAGGAGTTGACGGCAGAAAGCGATTTTATCGTTGCGTCCGCCATTGGCGAGGAAGCCATAGTGGCGGATGCGGTGGAAGCCGTCCGGCAGGGTGTGCAGGAGAAAGCGACGAATGAACTCATCGGCATCAAGCATCATCACTTTGGCTTTACGATTCTGCCGATAGTCCTTGAAAAGCTCACCTTGCCGTCGGCAAGCGAGATCAGCCTACTGTTGGCGATGGCGACGCGATGCGTATAGCGGCCGAGATAAGCCAGCACCTGTTCGGGCCCGCCGAATGGCGGTTTGGCATAGACGACCCATGAAGGAGCTTTGAATGAACGATGGGAATGCCATGGGTCAGGTGATCCAAATTGATGAGGCCCGGATTCGAGATCACCTGGGCGAGATGGTCCGCGGGACGGTGGAAGAGACACTGAACACCATGCTGGAGGCCGAAGCGGACCAGCTGTATAGCGCGACAATCAGGATGAGAGCGCCCTGATCGCCGCCGCGCACCAGATGCGCCTGCGGATGCTCACCACTTCGATCGCGCGAGTAATAAAACATCGCCGCCGGCGGATCTGAGCCGCCGAAGGGGCGGTCGTCCTTCACGTAGACCCAGCATCGAGCGACATCGCACTCGCCCAAGGCCAGCACAGGCACGGTGGTGTCGTCGCCATGGAGGCGTTCGGCTGCCATGACGTGGGCTTCCAATAGCCGCGACAGCGGCTCCAACACCGTGCAGCACGCCCCTACGGCGTCGGCCATGGTCGAGAGGCTGATCGGCACGCCTTCAAGGGCATAGCGCTCGGCCTGACGGTTCAACGGCTGATGCTGGCCGAACTTCTCGTACAGAATCATCGCGAGCAAGCTCGGTCCCGCCCACCCCCGCGCAATCACATGGAACGGCGCCGGCGCTTGGCTGATTTTCTCGCAATCCCGGCAGGTGAACTTTTCGCGCACCGTTTCGACCACCTTCCATTGGCGCGGGATCGCCTCCAGGGTCCGGGTCACGTCTTCGCCCAGCTTGCGCAGCCGCGCCCCGCCACAGCAGCCACAAACCGTCGGCGGATCGATCACCACCCGCTCGCGTGGGAGATGCTCGGGGAACGTCTGGCGCTCGGCGCGCTTGCGTATAAATCCGCGTACCGTCGTCGTCCTCGCGACAGCTCGTTCCGCCGCCAGCTCGTCCTCTGTGGCATCAGCTTCCAGCTCTTCGAATGTCAGCGCCAATTGGTCGATCAGTCGCGATGACCGCTCTGACCGTTGACCGTAGATCTGACGCTCAAGCTTGGCAATCCGCAGCTTCTGCTGGGCGATCAGCGCGCCGTCTTCCGAGGCCTTCGCGCGGGCGACCGCGAGCTCCGCTACAACCTCTAACGCCTTCGCGCGCTCGACCGCCAACGCCTCTTTCAGAGCCGCAATGTCATCCGGAACAGCGTCACGATCAGCATCCATGCAACGCAGTGAATCACATATCGAGCGCGTTGTGACTCCCCAAAATGCCAGCAACCGCAGATTTCTTTCGTTCAACCTGCGCTCTGCGGCCTCCAGCTTAGTTGTGGATTCCTCCAGTCAATTCCTTCCAGCATATAGGCCATCTGCGCCGCCGAGATTGACACCGCACCAGCGGATGCTGAGGGCCAGATGAACTTGCCGCGGTCCAGGCGTTTGGCATAGAGCGACATGCCTAACCCGTGGTGAGTCGGCCCCGGGAGTTGCACCCGGAGCCGCTCTCCGAACCGTACGTGACGCTCTCACGTCATACGGCTCTCAACAAGTAACGAAGCAGAACTCAACATCGCCCAATGAGCGAACAGCTTCGGCCTGCGGCAGCGGATCAATCTGAGCCAGGTGGAGGCTCTGACTTTTCCATTCTTCAGCCCTTTGTATTTGCGTCGCGCCCAGCGGTTAAGAGATTCGTCGACGTATCGATACAGGTTGTGCATTTCAGACCGCCCATATCTGCCGTAGTACTGCATCCACCCACGAAGGACGGGATTCAGTTCCAAGGCAATTGCGTCGACTTCCGTCTGCGAGCGAAGCCTGAGCCGGAGCTGCCGGATCGTCATACGCATAGACTTCATCGCCGCCCTGCTGACCGCTGGCGAGAACGTACAGAAGTTTTCTTTCTTCTGATGGTTTCTTGCCCTGCGCGGTCGAAAGGTAAATCCCAGAAAGTCAAATGACTGACTGGCATGGCTACCCGGGCGGTTGCTGTCTTTGCAGTAGACGAACTTGGTCTTGTCGGGATGCATTTCGAGTTCGCATTCCTTAAACCTTGCTTGCAGCGCCGCCTTGATGGCTTCCGCTTCAGCCTTGGTTCGGCAATGAACGAGCCCGTCGTCCGCGTATCGACACCACGGCGACTGCGGGAAGTTCCGCGCCATCCATGTATCGAACGCATAATGCAAGAACAAATTGGCAAGGACGGGACTGATCACGCCGCCTTGGGGTGTGCCCCGGTCGCGAGCGGTGATCGCTCCGTCTCTGTCTTGCATCGGCGCTGTTAGCCAGCGTTCGATGTAGAGCAGAGCCCATTCGTCTTGCACATGCTTCCTGACGGCCTTCATAAGCAACTTGTGGCTGATATTGTCGAACAGGCCTTTGATGTCGAACTCCAGCACCCAGTTCATCTTCCAGCACCGTTGCCGGGTGACGCCGACGGCGTCCAGCGCGGATTTTCCGGGCCGGTAGCCGTAGGAATCGGGAAGGAAGATTTCCTCGAGTGCTCGTTCAATCTGCAGCTTGACGACCGTCTGCGCCACGCGATCTGCTACTGTCGGCACACCTAGAATGCGTTGTCCGCCGTTCCTCTTGGGAATGGGGACAGCCCGAACGGCAGGTGGAAAGTAGCTGCCAGAAGACATGCGATTCCAGACCTTGTAAAGGTTGCCCTTCAAGTCCTTCTCAAATGCTTCGAGCGACACCTTATCCACGCCGGCCGCGCCCGCATTGGCTTTGACCAGTTTGTAGGCCTTCATCACTGTCTGCTTGTCGATATCGTACTGCTTGCGTCCGGTTACACTCACATGTCCTCCTGCTCATCACAGTTGCATATGGGCGCAACCCACTTGTTTCGGCCCCTTCGCTCCAGTTCCATTACAGCACCTTCATCACTACTACGAGCCGATCCGCCCCAGTGTTGTGCTTCGGTACTCTCGTCTCGCGGTGTGCGCCGCTTGAACTTCTCCCTTGGCATCACAACGACTGGTTCCTGCAGTTCTCTACAAGAGCCTGTATCCAGATCGCGTCCCCTAAACGCCGGTCGCCATCCGCGCAGTAATCCAGGCGTCTCACGGATTGATCTCAGGGATGGCACGCGCCCCTGATTTTGGCGACGTCTAAATAATTTTCGACGCGTCATCGGAAGATTCGCTTTCGCTCGCCTTCTGGATACTTACCTGCCCCGTAAACCCGGGACTTTTGCAACACTTGCTCATGACCGCGCCTTTTAAGCGAAGCCACAGTGTCGTGGTTTTGCATCTGCGCCTGAAACGCCGATGCAGGAGGGCCATCCTCCATCTCTCATAAAGCTGTACGCATTAAATTCGGTTATTCACCTCCTTCATGCTCTGCAGCACACCATGCCATAAAATCTTGACCAGATCGCCGCGGCGCCCCCGGAAGATATAGAGGTCGCCGGCATGAGCATCGCGCTTCAAGCTCTCCTGAACCGTCAGGGCCAGACTTTGCATCCCGCGGCGCATGTCGGTGTGGCCGGTGGCGATCCAGACCCTGATGCCGCTCGGGATCGGGATCATTGCCGCCTCAGAAGCTCAAGCACCCGCTGCAGTGCCGCGGCGTCAACATCCCGGTCAACGCGAACGCGACAGCCGCCGCTAAGCTCAATCTCAATTATTCCAACTCTTGCGCGCTGCGCAGGAGGCGATGACGGCGGCTGCGGTGTGCGCGTCGAGGCCGGAGCCGGCGTAAAGGCGATCTCCACAGGAATAAGCGCCGGCGCGGCATCCCCGCTCAGCCGATCCTCGCGCGCCAACCGGCGCCACGTGAACAATTGGCTCGCAGACAACCCGTTGCGCCGAGCCGTCACTGACACCAATCGTGGCCCGCCATAGCTCTCGGCAACGATCCGCTGCTTTTCTTCCAATGTCCAACGGCGTCGAGCGCCCGTCGAGACAACTTCCAGCCGGGAGACCTTCGAATTAGGCGTATGGTCAGTCATACGCCTATGTCTTCACCCTCCATCGCACCGCGCAAGGCGGCCCTCGCCGAAGCGATACCGTGGAAGCTGCGAAGAGGGCTTTGGAGAACGCCACCAAGTCACACGCAGGCAATGGTGTGAGGGGAGATCGCAACCACTCCTAATTGGCCGATCGGTGCCTATGGATAGGCCGCCGCCTCGAAAACAGAAGTTATCTTCGAAGGGCCAGTCACTCACAATCGCCTGAGGAGGCGCGCTGCGATGGACAGGCTCAAATCACACCGGCTTTCCAAGCCGCTCTTCGGTCTGCCGCCCCCTCCGACAAGCTCGCCGCATTCGGGGAAACTACCGCCAACGCGGAGGCCATGTGCGATGGCAACCACAGAACTCATACGCAAACATCCGCTCACGTTCTTTAGGCTGATTAAGATCATTTTCGACGCCGCGCATGAGGAGCATCGCGCATGAGCATCACTTCCGCCGTCGTTCAAAACCGCAGCGCTCGTATCGCGAGTGTGGCCATATCTGCCGTCAATGTGGCTAGTGGATGGCGGTTGTGCGTGAGGACAGACAACCCGCAAGGCCCGTCGTACGGGGCGGGATCGGGGACGAAGCGGTCAACCACGAGCGGAACGCCAGCGCAATGGCCGGTCCCGTCAATGTTCGATCGCTTGATGTGCTCGGCCGAAGTACGCCGTACAAGGTCCACCGCTTGAGGCGGCGGCCCGCTCGGTGGCGTCCACGATGTGTAGCGCGCGAACCAGACGTCGGTAGAGCAGGAGATCACTGGGTATCACAAAGCGGGCCGTGCGAAAACTGCTCATGCACTTGGCATGCCGGTTTTAGCAGCCGCCGTGGGCACCAAGGGAGGACATTCACCACTTGAAATTCCTCTCAAGTCGCATCTCGCTGGCGCTCCAATAAGAGCCTGGCGTGTTAAATAAGTCGCCGCCAAGCCATTCCAGGATTTCGCAACACGAAACCAGTTCTCCTTTCGAGCTGGCAATAGTTGTAGCTTCCTTTGCGCCTTGCGCGCAGCCGCAAACCTTCCGTCGCGTTCAGCCTGTTTCAGAGTCTTGATCAGCAGCTCCTCGGTTTGTTTCCATCCGTCGTTTGCAATTCGCCCCGCGGCAAAGTACTCGAAGACGACTCGGAAGGTCAGAGCACGACCTGCGGCGGCCCGCGAATCCAACTTTGGTTCAGTCAGCCATCGTTGAAGAGTTTCGAGCTGGTCCGGCGTACCAAGCGTGAGAACGGCACGTTCCCCGAAGAGCAGGAATATCGCGAATGCAGCGACCTCCAGTTGCGTATCCAAGTCCTGGTCATCCAGCCAACGGGCGATTGCTTCTAATGGAGACATAGTTTGGCTCTCCTGCCTTTCAGTCCCGGTTCGAGCGTTGCGATCGGCATAAGGTGGTATGTGAGAGCGATTCGGCCCAGAGAACGCCACGCTGGTCAACTACAAGAACTTGCGGGTTCAAATCTCTATAATTGTCGGACACAATCAAACTACAAATAACCGGAAAAGACCTGATGTTGGCGCTATGACCACCTTGGTTATCGATCGCCACTGAAAACGCGGTACCGACTTGGCTACATCGCATGCGTCGGTCGGTTTTGGAACATATAGTCATCATCGGCCGATGAGCACGAAACGGACATGGCTACGACACACTTGGTATGTTTCCTTTAATCAATCGAAGGGGCCAAATCGATATCCCATTCGAGAAACCAGAACCTTTCCGAGTGAAGCTGATGCAAAGAAGTTTGCGGGCGAACTTCTGAATAGTCCTCCTGCAAGTTTGACTACGATGTTAGCTGGAACGATAAACCCGTATTATCCAAGACGCGTAATTGGATCGAGCGACATAGTGCTTTGGATTCGTGGTCGCAACTGAGCCCCATATAGCTGAGCGGGACACGCCGCTGGGAACGGTCGGCGAAAGTACTCATAGAACGCGCCCATCACAATGTCGCCGTTGTCGCTTTCGGAAACAAGCGAGCCTGGATATAACCTGGGCGGTGCTGAGAAACGGAGTGCGGTTTACGGATATTAGGCCCATGGCGGCTTAGAAGGCTTGGCGGTCCAGCCAAGTGTCGAGCTGTCGCGGATATTTGCGAGAGTGAGCTGCTGCCGGTTTGATGGACACCGGGTTAAGCTAATCCCACCTTGCGCTCGAACTCAACCGGGCTGAGATAGCCGATGGTCGAGTGCCTGCGGGTCGTATTGTACAACGACGTTTGAGAACGCCCACAGGACCGTTCTTCGCGAGGTTCTTTATCGGCATCATCCCTGGTTTGGTCGCCGAGTTTGCGTTCATGGGGCGGTCGACAAGGCTGACGATGTCGTTTTTCGCTGCACCCTGGACGGATCGCAAGCAGACCGTTGGCTGGAAGTTCCAGCATGGATGTTCGACCGGACGGCCTGCCCTGACGCCGAGCTTCTGACAGTTCGGCCGTTTGTTAGCATCGATGCACTTGCGGCGCTCGCTGCGCTTCTCGATCTGGCGTTGAAGGATCGAACGCCATCGGCTGCCCCGCTTTCTGGCGCATCCAGAGGCTCTCACGACCAGAATCGGGGAGCGACTCATGTCACGCGAGACGGCAATGCCAGGGAGCGGATACCGACACAATCGACAACCGCGGTTGCAGCAGCAGATGGATCTGTTCGGGAGCGGCCTGTCGAACGGCGCCCTCGGCGCGCCGGCATGGTCGGAGCTGCCGGCGGAAGCGCGGGCGCCTCACAAGCCTGATGACGCAGTTGATCCTCGACCATGCTGCGATGACAGCGACGCCGCCCGCGAAGGGGGTCGATCATGATCTCTGACAAGGTCAGGCCTCATCATATGGAGCGTAAGGCGATTCTTTACGTGCGCCAATCCTCAGCACATCAGGTGTTGCACAATCGCGAGAGCAGCGCATTGCAATACGCCATGCGGGACCGGCTGACGGCACTCGGGTGGTCAGAGATCGAAGTGATCGATGATGATCTCGGTCGTTCAGCCGCCGGCGGCGTGCAACGCGCCGGTTTCGAGCGAATGGTAGCGGAGGTTTGCCTCGGTAAGGTTGGTGCGGTTTGCGCCCGCGAGGTCTCGCGCTTCGCCCGCAACAGCCGGGATTGGCAGCAACTCATCGAGATGTGCCGCGTGGTCGATACCGTTCTGGTCGATCAGCAGACTATCTATGCGCCAAGGCACGGCAACGACCGCCTGCTGCTCGGGCTCAAGGGCAGCCTCAACGAGTACGAACTGGATTTGTTGCGCCAACGCTCGCTCTCAGCCCGCTACGAGAAGGCGCGCCGGGGCGAGTTGGTTGTGGCGGCGCCCGTCGGCTTCGTGAAGGCCGGCGACCATTATGAGAAAGATCCGGATCGGCGTGTCCAGGAAGCGATCAAGCTGGTGTTCG
The DNA here is from genome assembly GCF_056429065.1 of Bradyrhizobium sp. USDA3010. Taxonomy (NCBI): domain Bacteria; kingdom Pseudomonadati; phylum Pseudomonadota; class Alphaproteobacteria; order Hyphomicrobiales; family Nitrobacteraceae; genus Bradyrhizobium; species Bradyrhizobium sp. USDA3010. Next base: position 16,734 of record NZ_JBWJZD010000056.1, on the reverse strand, counting down.
ACAAGGTCGAGGAACTGGGCAGCGCGCGACAGGCGCTCTGCTGGCTCCACGAGTACAATCTCGATCTACCAGTGAAGCAGTCCAACGGCGACACAGCCTGGCGGCGACCGAGTTACTCCGCCATCCACCGGATCATTGAGAACCCGGTCTACGGCGGCGCCTATGCCTATGGTAAGACGGCTGTGGCGGCGGGATACAGCGCCGGGGGCGTGAGCGTGAAGATCCGCCGCAAGACACGGAACGAATGGCTGGCGCTGAAGCCCAACACCCACGACGGGTATGTGAGCTGGGAGAGGTTCGAGGCGATCCGCACCATGGTCAGCAGCAACGTTCCCACCGGTCGGCATCACGGCGCACCCAAGCATGGTGACGCGCTGCTGGCCGGTCTGATCCGGTGCAAGCGCTGCGGCCGCAAGCTCACACTCCGGTACTCCGGCATGAAGCACCATATCCCACGCTACAGCTGCAGCCGCGCCTGGATGGACAATGGCGGTCCTCACTGCATCGCCTTCGGCGGATTGCGTGTCGATGATGCAATCGAGGAAGCACTGCTTGGCGTCGTCGGTCCGGGCGCTATCGCCGCTGCAACCGCTGCCGCCGAAGGAGCCAGGGAACGGCGGGATCAGGTGCGCGATGCGCTCAGTCGCGATCTGGAAGCGGCGCGCTATGCCGCCGACCGGGCTTTCCGGCAATACGATGCCGCTGACCCCGCGAACCGGTTGGTGGCGAGTGAGCTGGAAGCGCGCTGGAACAGGGCACTCGCTCACGCGGCGGAGGTCGAGGGCAAGATCGCCATGCATGATGCGGCCACGCCCGCACCCATTGCTGATCCAGCTTCGCTCGGCGTACTGGCCTCGAACCTCAAAACGGTCTGGGATGCGCCGACGACGGATGCTAGTCTCAAGAAGCGCATTGTACGCACCCTCGTCCATGAGGTCGTGGCCGATATAGACGACGCGGCGTCCGAGATCGTCCTCATCGTCCACTGGGTGGGTGGCGCTCACAGCGAGTTGCGCTTGCCCAAGCGCCGGCGCGGACAGCGCAACAGCACTTCCGCCGATATTATCCAAGCCGTGCGTCAACTGGTGCTGATCGCCAGCGACGATCTGATTGCCGGCCTCCTCAACCGAAACGGCCTCAAGACGGGCAACGGCAATCGCTGGACCCGCGAGCGCGTCACATCAATGCGCTCGAGCTACCACCTCCCGGTGTTCAAGCCCGCCGATGACGGGATCGAACCCTGGCTCAACCTTAGCAACGCCGCAAAGCTCCTGAAGGTCGCGCCCAAGACGCTCCGGCTCGCCGCTGAAGCCGGCGAGATCGCAGCCATCCATCCGCTATCGGACGGCCCGTGGATCTTTGCTCGTGCCTCGCTGATAACAGCTGCCGCTCAATCTATCGCCGAAGGAGCGCGACAGAACCCAAGATACCCCACAGGATCGCATCCCGATCAGCAAACTCTCTTCTCTTCAACAACATAGACAGATGGGTGTTCTGATGCGCGGTTGTAGAATCTCTCGATGTAGTCGAACACATCGGCGCGTGCCTCGTCTCTGGTGCTGTAGAGTTTGCTGGCGGTGCGTTCGGTCTTGAGCGAGGAGAAGAAGCTCTCCATCGCCGCATTGTCCCAGACGTTGCCGGAACGGCTCATGCTGCAGACGATGCCATGGTCGGCCATCAGGCTCTGGAACTGCTCGCTTGTGTATTGGCTGCCCTGATCCGAGTGGTGCAACAGCGCATCCGGCTCACCCCGCCGCCAGATCGCCATCAGCAGCGCATCGGTCACCAACTGAGCCGTCATGACGGCGTTCATCGACCACCCCACCACCCGGCGTGAGAACAGGTCGATCACCGCCGCCACATAAAGCCATCCCTCGGCTGTCCAGAGATAAGTGAAGTCGGCGATCCACTTCTGGTTCGGCCGCTCGGCAGCAAACTGTCAGTCCCGCAGGTTCGCCGGCACCGTCTCGAGCTGCCGATCGCCGCTGTCCTTCGGCAAGCGCCGCCGGCGCGGCCGTGCCCGCAGGCCCTGTAGGCGCAACAGTCGTTCGATCTGGTGCAGGCCACAGTCGCCCCCGTCGGCAAGCAGATCACGCCACACTCGGCGCGCGCCATAGGTGCGGTCGCTGGCCATGAAGCTGGCCTTGACCTTGCCACCGAGCTCTTCGTCGCTGCGGGATTTGGCGCTGGGAGAGCGGTTCAGCCAGGCATGGAAGCCCGACCGCGACACCCCCAACGCATCGCATAGCCATGCCACCGGCCAGATCGCCCGGTGCTTCGCGATGAAGCCGAACTTCATGTCGCTTCCTTCGCGAAGTAGGCAGCGGCCTTTTTTAGGATGTCCCGCTCGGCTTTCAGCTTGGCGACCTCACGCCGCAGCCGTTCGATCTCCTGCTGCTCAGGCTTCATTTGCCCGTGGCCGGGAAAGGCCTGCACCGGATCGGAGCCGAACTCCTTGACCCACTTGCGCAGAACATTCTCATGAACGTGCAGGTCGCGGCCAGCTTGCGCCACCGACACCTTGCGTTCCCTGACCAGCTTGACCGCCTCGATCTTGAACTCGCGACTGAACTTCCGTCTCTTCATTGCCCACCTCCGGCTTCATGAAACACCTAATCTTGGTGTCCATCAAACCGGCAGCAGCTCAGAGGGTGACGACGAAATGGCCTGTCAATCGAACGGTGCTTCGGAAACCTGGTCAAAAAAGATGGCGGCTCAACGCCGGACGTCACGGCGGGACCGCCTCTGCCGCGATCGGCGCCTTGCTGAGTCACGCTAGTTCAAAGAACTTGCGCCTACCGTGCGCCCACCACGCGCAGCCTCGATGATCGGTCCTGCTTTGCGGTTGGCCTCGTATAGCTTGCTGAACCCGGTATAGGCTCACCCTGCATCAGTCCGGCGTATAGCGCGACATGTATGGAACGGCCCGCGGGCGCAAGAACTTTCTCAGTCGGCTTCACACATGGGAGCGGTGCGGTCATGTATACGGCCTGTAAAGCGCGGCGCATGACCTCTGGCCTCGATGAAGTCCGCGACACAAGGGGCTAAATCAATCAGACGCGCTTGATGCGCATTGTCGCGCCAGCCTCACTCATGCCGGGATTTCGTCTCGTGGGTTCATCGCCTGTTATTGCTCCTTGCCCTCTGCCGGCCCGCGCCGGTCAGATCTCTTTGACAGCCGCTATATTCATCAAGCGGCAGCCGTAGTCGTCGCCAGCGTCTCCGGACACCGGTAAATCCCGCCCTTGTTCAAGAGCGCCCAAGCAATTCGCGCTGTCTTGTTGGCCAGCGCGACCGCTGCCACCTTGTACGGACGTCTGGCGAGCAGCGCCTTCAACCATGGCCGCGTTCGATCGGCCTTCCGGGCAATTCGCAGGACGGATGTCGCCCCAAAAACGAGGAGGCTCCGAAGTTCGGGGTTTCCCATCTTCGAGATGCGTCCCATCCGCTCCTTGCCCCCCACTCGAATGCTGTCGCGGCGTCAGTCCCAGCCTGGCAGCAAAGTGACGAGAGGATTTGAAGCCGCCGGGATCTGGCACCAGCGCCTTGATGGTCGCTGCTGTAATGGCTCCAATGCCGGGGATCGTAGTCAGTCGGCGCATGTCCTTGTCGGTCTTTGCCGCAGCAACAATGCCTCGCTCGAGCTTGTCAATCTGGTCCGCCTGAGCCTCGATTTGATCGGCAACTGCCGTCAGGGCGACGCGCGCTGCCGCAGGCAAGCGGATATCTGCTACATCCCGTACGATTGCAACCAACGCCTCGACCTTTGTTCGGCCAGCGCCGGCAATGATGCCCAACTCGGCCAGATGCGAGCGCAGGGCGTTGATCGTCTGCGTTTGCTGTTTGACCAGAGGTGCGCGACTCTTCAGGAACATCATTGCGGCTTTTTGCTCAGCCGTTTTGATCGGAACGAAGCGCGTGGTCTTGCGAGTCACAGCCTCGCTGATGGCCTCGGCATCCGCCGCATCCGTTTTTCCACGCTTCACAAACGGTTTGACGTAAGCTGGTGGGATCAGCCGCACTTTATGGCCGAGAGTTGCAATCTCTCGTGCCCAATAATGAGCGCTGCCACAGGCGTCTATTCCCACAAGGCAGGCTGGCTGCTTCGAGAAGAAATGCAGCACCTCGCTGCGCCGTAGTCTCCGGTTGAACACCGGTGAGCCATCGCCACCCGCGCCGTTAACTTGAAAAATGTGCTTCGCCAAATCCAATCCGATGGTGCTAACTTGTTTCATGGAACGGTCCCTCCTTGTGGCGTTCGAACAACGACCACGTCTTAGCACGATGATGCTGTCGGAGCGGGCCGTTCCACCGCATCAATCAGGATGAGAGCGAGTCTCACCCTGATCGCCGCCGCGCACCGGCGTAGCCCGCGAGATGTTGCTCCGGATGAGCGGCGAACGGCGGGTTTTGGCCGCCAGGTTCGGCGCGGGCAAATGTCCTTGCGGGCCCTTCGCGGAGGGCTGCGGTCTTGCCCGTAAAGCCAGTCAGATCCGGCATCTCGCGCTTGACGCTGAACTCGCGTCATGGATGACGAGGATCGGTCCCTCTGTCGCCGTTACGCGCCCGGGCCTAGTCTCGAAATGACCGCTGATGTTCTCGATGTCGAAAGGGCGGCCTATCAAAACCCGGCTTCGAAAGACACTCAATCGTCGCGGCGAGCATCCGACGGCTTTCGGCCAGGACGCGCAGAAATTTGACGCCGTCGTTGTCGCGTTCAGCCCGTGTTAGGCTGCTGACATAGTGTTTGCAACTCGACGCTGAGCATCGAGGCTCGCACCAGCGAGGCACACCTTTTCTATCGCCATTGAGCATTCACTGCGCAATCTTCGTTGGCACGCCCGTTGCTTATTAGCTCGCAGCTCCGGGAGCTATCAACCTGGCAAAGAGCTTCAGACGTCAGGCCGATCTGCGCAAGCTCTTTTCGAGGAAGCGAATAAGACCAGCACCATGACCGCTCATCCGTGCCCGGAGAACGCGTTCGCGGCAGCGGGCGGACGCCAGCCAAGCGCGGTACTTGTCATCAGGCGTGCGGGGCTGCTGCGTGGCCTCGCCAACGCTCACCAGAAGGACAATAACAATCATGGGTTTCTATCAGACGGAGCCGTTTAAGACGGCAAAAGCCAGCTTCATCTACGGACCTGACGGATTCGGGCTATTTCTGGTCGAGGTTCAGGGTGACGCGCCAAACTTCACTACGGGAATTACCCTGGTACGCGACCCGCATTGGGTCGGCGGCCTGAAGATTGACGTGATGGGCTGGACGGGACGCTCGGTGATGGGTCAACGCCCTACACACGGTTAAGGGCAGCTTCCCCGGCCACTACGTGCCGCAAATCGTCGTGTCCGGCAGCAATAGCACGCGACTGATTCCGGTGAACGCGATCCCGGCGGAAGAAGCTGACGACTACGTGCGGCAGTCGGCCAAATGATCGCGGCTGATCAGCCGATCAATCCTCTAAAACGGGAAGGGATAGTTCTATGCCGGATACGACAACCAAAGACCAGGTCGGATTGTTTCATGCCAGCTATCAGATTGGCGAAAGCCGCACCGGAGGCATAATCTTCAAGCTGGATCTGGTCGTCGACACGCCGAACAGGCGGGTCCAGGGTTTGGGCAGCATCACCCAAGCCGTTAATCCGCCGCTCGATGTCGCCACCTCCCTGCAAGGCAGTTACAGCCAGTTGCCGACGCTCCCGCCGACGCCAGCGCTACTTCTAGTACTCCTTACGGGCTACCCGCCGATCCACTGGCCGCACCATGCCGGGCTGGGACCGGTGATTCTGCCCAATGTCGATCTGCGCATGAGCCTGATCCCGAGCTGGCAATCAGGGATGGCTTCCTACCGTTATCGCAGCGGCCCCGACAGTGATTGGCAGGAGGTCGAGGCTGCGCCGGTCAAGCTGGTGTCTCCGGCCGTCGCGTCATGAAACATCAAGGTAGCGGCCGGTAGCGCTCCTGCACGACAATCGACACCGGGCTGCTCGTTCAGATACAGTAATAGTCGTCTTTGTGGAGATCCAAGCTCCCTGGTCAGTTGCTGCGGTCGAAAAGACAAGGTCGATTCGATGGCGGTGCTGAGCGCGGAGCGGGCGGATGCTTTGGCGCAGTTCGTCACACTTTCCGGACTGAGATGTGCTTGAGCCTATATCGAGAAAAAGTATCGGGCAGTTGAATCAAAACGTCGAGAACGAAGCCATTGTGATCGACAGCGCGCCAGAGCCAATGTTGTCCGCCCGCGATCGAGACAACGATCTCCTCCAGATGCCATTTGTCGCTGCGAGCGGGAGCGCGCTGGCGGATGCGGTCGGAGAACACGTTGCCGAATTTCCGCCCGCCAATGGCGCATGGCTTCACATGGCTTCATAGGTCACCTCCTTACCATCTTCGATCATGGACAAAGGGAAAACGGAAACACAACCAAACTGCGCGATGAGGGGATTCCGGACGTCCTGCCTGCCGTCATCTAACCATCGACCGCTTCAATCGTCAGAACCTTTTCTAGGTCATGCGAGAGCGCTGGCTGTGTCGACGAAACGAGCGCAGCCAAGCCCGGCAGACCTCGGCGCGGAGCATGCCGCGCCGCTCCAGGTTTCCCGGGATCGCTTGGTAGTTCAGGTATAGGTATCCCTGCATGACGCGAAGGAGCCAAGCGCCGGTCTCACCCGATAGCCGCACGGCCGCCCCGGAGCAGCAGAGGTCCTTCTTGCCAGCCTCCTCGATCATGCCACCGCAACGCGGACGTGAAGCGCGGCACTTAGTCTTGGTCGGAATGACCGACTATGACTGGACGCGTTCGATGTCCACTCCTTTCCGGACAGCCACGCAAGAGCGGACATGCCAGAGCGCTTAGTCCGGGACGCGAGCAGCGCGCAAGTGACCTTGCGGCTGGGGATTGTTGGCGGGATTAGTATCGTATTTGGATAGGCGCGTGATAAGCCCGCTCGTGGCGAGCGGTTGCAAGTCCGCCTCCAGCGCGTCAGCAATCTCCTTGGCATAGACCTCCCGGTCGTCCACGTGGAGCGTAAAGGACTTCAAATACTTTTCCTTCTTCGCCGGATTCTCGATCGCCGCCTTCGTCCAATGGTGGAGCGGATAATTCTCGACGCCATGCTCTTCTGCTGCGGCGACATACTCCGCAAAGGCGTCGAACTGGCATTTCGGCGCAGCGCCACGCTTGGCGAGGATATCGAACAGCCGCGCCAGTGTCGGACCTCGATGTTGTCGACGCAACGCTTCCGCCGCGGCAGAATCATTCACATCGAACCTAACCTGATACTGCCACCGACTAGTCATACTATTCTCGCCATCTGGTCGCACCCGATTTGTCTTTTACGACCGCAAGACGCTGCCGCTCCCTCAGAGCAGGTCCGGTACCCGTTGTGTCAACGCTGACGGCAATGTCAGGCCGATCACGTGTACAAGGTCCTCTTTTTCGCAAGGGGCTCGCTGAACGAACGAAGATCGATCACCATTCGCGGCCGATCTCCTCTCTGCCGTCGCTGGCCGACACCGTGAAGCCAACTCGTGTTACCTTGACATTGACTACCTTAGTCGTCGCTCACACCTCGTAGCCTGTAAGCGTAGCGGCGAAGTGGCGGCATCTATCTGCTGCAGTGCTGACCCCGCTTTCATCTGAATCCAAGAACGGGCTGATGACGTTGAGCGAGGCTGTGAGCAGAGTCGGCGCGGGCGTCGCAAGCACTTGCCGCATAAGGCGTCGTCGAATCGATCGTGAGGCTGACGTAAGCGCATCGGCAGGCCTTCCAATCTTAAGAGTGGACCTACCAAATTGAGCAGTCGTCTACTCTGGCCGAAATGCCTTACCCTTCAAAGTCGGACGATCGGCAACCTGCCAGCACGACTGTGACAAATATCCGCTAACGGATCCGTCGGAGTAGTCGCAAAATGGAGGTCACAGATGTGAGGTATAGCGATGCGATCGCCGTTCGCCGTCGCCACCGGTGCCGCGGGGCACGATCGATAACGATGCGGTGCGCGTCGATCCCGTCCTGATCTGGATCGACGCGTTCGCTGGTCACACTTTCATCTTCGATTAAGAGAAAACTCGCGACTTGATTGCATTTCGTCAGGAGCGCTCGAAGGCATGCAGTACTGGTCGACAGCGTGGCTAATCGCAATTTGGCAGCATCTCACCATTTGGACGCCAACTTAATGACCGACAACACCACCGCTGTGGACGCTGCCACCACGAACTTTGCGTCGCCTCCGACTAATCTAACGGGGGTCCAGATGACCGCGGTGCAGTTAGCCGCGCACTTCAGGAAGTCGCCAGCGACGATCGTCCGTTGGGCACAAGAGCCCGATTTTCCGCGTGCAACGGCTCTAAATGGAGAAGTGCATTGGCCGACAAGCGCGGAGCACGATTGGCGCCGCCGACGCCAAAGGGCATACCGGACCGCGCTACGTGCCAAAGAGGCAGCTGTAGAGGCGGACGTCGAGAAGGCACGGCTCCGCCAGAATTTAATCGCCGCGTTTGCTCGCCCCTATCTGTCACAGATCCGGCGATCGACGGTTCCACCGCGTGGCGCGCCTCTCTCTCGACCCATGATCGTCCAGGCGGATGGCTCGCTTGCGCCCGCGTCGCTCGATGACAACCGGAATTGCTCTCGCGGATGAGCAGTGTCCCATGTATGCATCTGCTGCTGGTCGGCCACGGCGCTTCAGCAATGATGCACGTGATCTTGGTTGCGAGGGGCGAACGAACAGCCGATGGATCGGTTGGGCACACTTGAGGCAGATGCGAACTGCGGTATCACTGCTGGTAGGGCCACTTTAGAGATGTACGTTCACGGGTAAGTGCCGGAGCACTCAATGAAGGAATTTGCGGGGTTTGTCGCCTTTTGTTTGGTGATCTTAGCTTCGGCATTTGAGGGTGCGCAAGCAGAGAATTCGTCGAGCGCGGAGGCGCGCTTGAGAGAGAAGAACATCACACTGCCGGCTGAGGCCGCGCCGGTCGGCAGCTACGTCAACGCGGTTCAAGTGGGCAATCTCCTGTTCATGGCGGGCAGTGTCGCAAGCGAGCCGAAGGGTAAGCTCGGCCGGGATCTGACCGTCGAACAAGGCTATGAGGCTGCCCGGCAAGCAGGCTTGATCACGCTGGCAAAGGTGCGAGCGGCGCTGGGTAGCCTCGATCGGAAACGCGTTGTCAAAGTGGTCGGCATGGTGAACTCGGTCGATGACTTCGATGACCAAGCCAAGGTGTTCAATGGATACTGCGACCTAATGATCGAGGTGTTCGGCGAATCGATTGGTAGACATGCTCGCTCCTCACTGGGCGTGGCGGCTCTTCCGCGCCATGCCGCGGTCGAAGTCGAAATGATCCTTGAGGTATAGTAGCTTTGCTGTTGATCGCAATCTTTGCGCTTGGAAAGGCTTTGACGCGAAGGTTGAAGATAGCCGCCGTGCCGACGTGCTCTGCTGGTTCTTTGGTCGGAACGAAACGTTGACGCACGCGTCACGGCACGGACGACACTGCGTTTAGCGTTGCCGCGAAATAGCGCGGCAAATCACGGGGCCGGAATGTCAAAAAGGCGTTCAGTTGCTAGTCTAGGAGGTTACCATGGAACGACGCGCGACTAATCTAAGGATATCAGCTCTGATATGTCTCACTGTTGCTGCCCCGATCAGCGATGCCTTCGCCCAACAGACACAGCGCGTATCCTACAAAGCGGGCGCGGAAAATGCCAAATACACACAACAGCAGTTTCTCGACGTCGGCGACGTTGCGGGCCATCAGGTGCGATCATATGAAATTCATCGCACCTTTCCGACAAACCCTCCTGTCGTCAATGGTTTGAAGATCAAGGAAACGTGGACGCGCGGCGTTTCCGATTACGTCGACAATAATGGTTCCGGCAGCATATACACGGTCTATGCCGTCGAGAATGGGCGACAAGTTCTTCACCCGAGGAACTGTGCTCGCTCATAGCGCGGGGCCGGGAAAGCTTAGCAGCACGACTGTCTCGTATATCACGAGCGGCACGGGCGCTCTGGCTAATATTCGGGGAATTGCGCGAACCACTGGCCACGCCGATCCCAAAGCAGGGGTAAATGAGTCGCAAGTCGAAATCGAATATTCGATCGGCAAGTAGTTGCGGACACACTGAGCGGTCTCACTCCGCGCAAGTATGCATCGCGTCGATACGCGCGTTGGAGACTTTCCAATTCAGCGGATCGCGGAATGTCGGCTTAAGAGCACGAGCACCGGTCGCACCCACGGGGCGCCGTTGCGCGGCAGACGAGAGGATGCGCATGACTTGATAGCTCGGAAACACCTTTAGCAGTGTCAGGCTTTCCGAGCGGCAGCGGATTCTGCGCTCGGTGCCCGCCCAACCGCCCCCGTTCACTCGCGATCCCGCCGATCTGCCACTGCGAACCCCACGTCACACGCCTGCGCGGCAGCGGTCAGGGTGAGACTGCTTTCATCCTGATCGTCGCGCTATACACGCCAAATCCGACCGCGACGAAGGCTCGAGGAACGGCTTGTCGGAGCGTGTTGAGCTGTCAACTCCATAGACCAGCGTTGTGCCGTGACGTACTCCTATGGGTGTCGCATCCGCCGTTGTCAAAACGAACTATGCCGGCCAGTCGCGCGCAGCATCTCGTTCTGGGCGGTGGCGTAAAGTGTATGCCAGGACTCTCTCAGCTCAGGGGTGAAAGAAGCGCCGAATTTTCGCTCAAAGCTCCACATCAACGCCTCGCCCATTGCGACAAAGTGCGATGGCTGAAAGCCAAGTATGGCGTGCTTGTGACCGGAAATCGCGATCAGCGACTGGAACATCGGTCTTTCGTCGAGCGAGGCGACCAGCGCCGTGATCATATCCAGCACCTTTATCCGCTGCTTCTCAGTATCGCCGCCGAACGTTTGTCTTGCATCAGGAGCTAGTTCGACGAACCTGTTGTAGCACAGGTCAGCGAGGTCGCGGCGGATCGGCCACATCGCGTCAAATGATGTCCTGACAAGGTCGACCTGCTCCGGCGTCATTGGTCACACCAGCAGGCTCGTAAAGAATGGTCTTGTGATCTCTGCGGCTGAGGGCTCCCTCTCATCTGAAGTGACGACGGAGACAAACTGGTGTTTGCAGTTCCAGCAGCGCCAAAGATCTTGAGCTTCATTCGCGTTGACGAGCTCGTGCCACTCAAGGGTCACTAATCCAGAACCACAGCGAACGCATTCTTTGTGATGCACTGTTGAGCTTGGGAGCATGTGGAACCTCTTTTCTTACACACAAGCGACGCGTACGGCAGAGGGGCAAACGTTGGTGGGCCATCACTTGTGCGACCTTGAGCAGCTGCGCTGGAGCAGATGTCCACTCCAATGCTCGCGCCGGCAGCGAGAACTCGGTGAATGAGGGTCTTTTGCGCAAACGATACTGGAACCGGCAGCAGGCTGGAAGCCGGTCAAAGAGGGGCGCCTAAGCGGGTCACAGTGTCTTGAGGTATTCAAGCAACGCCTTTTTGTCCTGATCGCTCAAACTTGTCCCGTACTCGTGGCCGCATCGGCTATTTCCAGAGTTGATATTGCTGCAGTCCGTCACGGATAGAGTGTCGCTCAGCGGCTCCTGGGTAGCAGCAAGACCAACGTTTTCAATGTCGTATTTCCGTCCGACGCTAAACTGCGATCTGCGCTGCCCTGATGGCTTGAGCAATTCCGCCAGCGTCGGGACCGAGCCGTTATGGAGATAAGGTGCGGCGGCCCAAATACCCTGCAGAACACGGGCCTCGTAGGAGCCCCACGGAGGGAGCTGAGCGTGAGACGCTCGTTCTGCTCCCTGCCGCCTGGCCTTCTTGATTGCTTCCGAGGTGCTGACAGTATCGAAAGCCGTTAGCAGATCCTGCAGCGTTGGCGGTAGCCGCACCAGCCCCAGAGACTCCGGTGTGTCCGACGATCCCGGATCTGGCGCCGCTGCCACCCGGGCATTGGTTGAAGGGGCGCCGCCGGCCAACAGGTGTTCCGCGATCGAACCAATGACCGAGGTCGCAAGAATGTTAAGAATCTCATCGTTCTCCTTTAGGGGGGCGGTCGCGAAGGGAATGTACGCTCCCTTCAGCACGCCCGTATTCGCTTTCCAGGCGAGGATGTCGTATTCTCGTGTATCGGTACCAACGTTCTGGACCGGAGTTCGCCATGTTTTGACAAATGGAAAGCGTTGCTCTCCGTCTTCTATCCCGTGGCAACCGCTACATCCCGCTTCAGCGGAATCCCTTTCAAAAATCGCTTTGCCGCGCGCGGCTAAAGCAGCGTCAATCGTCCAGGGCCATTTCGGAGGGCCGATCCGCTTCACCAGGTTTTCAAGCTGGCTCAGGCCGTCGAAATTGGTGGAATTATTGTCAAGGAAATTGATGATCGCGCCCTGGCGCTTCGGCTCGAACGTAGCGAATACTCCCAGAACCTCGCCAACGTTCCGAGCCAGCCCCAAGATGTCATTTCCATTTTTTGCGAATCCAGGCCATTGCGTCTTATCTTGCCGCGGCGAATTCCAGAGGAATGGGTATCTCACGGGAGCGTCCGCGGTTTTCATGTTTCCCGGGATCATGAAGTCGGGCGGCGGGCCTATGTCCAGTCCGGATATGCGGTTGAAAATCATCCCCACAGCGTCCAGACGGCCAACTCCCCAGCCGGTCTTGGGCAGCGCGCGCACAATAAGCGTGTGAAACCGCAAGTACCACCCCTCGACCTGCCGACGAAGATCCGCAACGTCGGCCGCGTCCGGCGTTGTGGACCGCAGGACAGCTGCAGCAAACGGAGCGAACGAGCTGTCACTGGCAATCACGTCGCCCACAGCCTTGTCCAGATCGCCAAGCAATGCGTAGAAGTCTACAAACGCCGGACCGCCATCCACCCGATACATCTTGCCATCAGCTTCGATCTGGCGCGTGTGACAGGCTGAGCAGGTCATTCCGACGACCTGGAAGTCTTGAGGGCCAGAAGCGTGAAAGCCGACGGGAAGATTGGCCGTGTTTGCAGGATTCGGTAGATAGCCGTACCGTGACAAACCATCCGCGAGGAATGGCTGTCCGTTCCTTTGCTTCAGCGCCTGCATCCAAGACAACGTAATCAAACGCGAGCCCTGATCGCGCGAATAGAAGTCAGCTCTCGCTGCCGCGGTCCAATCCACACCCTGGTCAAGATAGATGGGATTGGCGTCGGTGCCTTGAGCATCCGATTTTGTCGTGACGACAAACGTTAAGGCGATCAGTAAGAGAGTGCGGAGCATCGTGTGTCCTACCGCTTCCATTGTCGCAACAGCCCGAGGCAACTTTCGCCGGAATCCGCGCCTTTTCCGGCAAACCTGGGCTTGCCTTTCGGCCTGCAGGTTCGGCCTGCAGGCCATCGGATCATTGGTTATCAAAGGGCGCTATCCAACAAACTTCAACCTACCAAGTCTTGGGGGAAGCAACTGCATTCGGAAAACGATGATCGCGTCGCCCTGGATTTGTCGGAGGCATACAGGCGTGCGGCATCTGCCACATTGGTTCCGAGAGATCTTCCCGATGTCGATCTGGAATGGCGCAGGATCGACCAAAACGCTCTTCAAGGCGCCGCTCACTGATCGACAATCTTCCGGTGAGAACGACGTGCAAACTAGGCCGGTGAAGCGCGCGAGCAATGACTGACGGGCTAAAGAAACATGAGGCGTGACCGTAAAGACCTGCTCAGCGAATTGAACAGGAATCGCGGCCGCAATCTCGCTGCCGAAGAGTTTGAAGCGGTCGCGAACCTCACGCTTCGCCGAGTAGTTCGGGAGCGTCAAGCTTCGCGGTCGGTTCAAGGTATTTGACGGTGCGTGTCGAAGGGCTCGACGGAAGGCAACTCAGCGGCACGGAGGGCTAAAAGGCGAAACAGTGACCGATATCCACGAAGAACGCGTATTCTGGAATGATACCTTTCACGCCGAGATATTTGATTTCCGCGGCCAGGTTCATTTTGCCCGCTTTGATGGCTGCACCTTCGTGAAATGCACCATCGTGCTTGATAGCAGCGCCGAACAACTCGCCTTCACCGGCTGCACGTTCGAGGACTGCAACATCGATCATATCGACGCAGACGAGGCTCGCGGAATTGTTGTCCGTGACAACTTTTTCGATCGCCCCATTGCGGAGCGTAAGGCCGATTTCGAACGACGCTTGGCTGAAGCGCTGAATCGGCGCCTAAAGTCCTAAACGCCGAACGCTTAGCCATGGAGCTTCACGCCACCAACGACATGCGGGGCGATCTCCGCGCCGGCTCCATCAATTACCGCACTCGACTCGGTTACCATTGTCCGGGTCGCCCCGGCATAGGCTGAGGCCGGAGTAACTTAGTCGCCCGCGACCCTAGACCTCGCGGCACAGCTCCCCTACTCATTGGGGAGTACCGGAGTCATACGGATGGCGAAGGCGCGCCCCCTCATCCATACTTTGTCCAAGTCAGGATTTTGCATACACCCTCCTGGGCTAGAGCCAACGCCGTCCGCATGTATTTCAAGCGGGCGGCGTTGGGCTGTGGATCGACTGTAGCGCATGCGATTAACTGCGTGCGCCCTCTCTGTGGTCGCCGATCTGGTACGATCAGCGGCTATTTTTGGGCATCGTGCGCCGGTCATGCTGCTCACTGGGCGCAGGCGCAAGGGAACCATCCGCTTGGACGATCATCTTGCGCGAAAGAGGCGCGCCCGACAGCGGAACAGCCGATCGCCCGACCTGCGGCGGACATGTGCGAGCAAACGCGGGGATTAAGCGCTGGCGGTGACGAGCTCTCTCCACGGCGGTCTCGACCGCCTTCTCTTGGGCTCGCAGCGCGGCGCGGTATGCGCGTTTACGCTGGCGGTTCCATTCTTGCACGTCTGTTACAAGCCAAGCTGCCTCTCCGGCGGAAGTGCTCGCGCATGGAAGTTGGGCCGTTCCGCCCAACGGACGATCGTTGCAGGTGTAATCTTGAAGTGCGCGGCCAATTGAACCGCTGTCATGTAATTCCGGTCAGGTCGATGGAAGGCGGTCCGACGTCCGGGATGATGTTGTCATTGCTATCTGTCATCGCTCGCAGCCACCCTGACCAAGTCATCAACGAACAAAGCGCGATTGTCGAGCTTACCTTTCATCGGCTTGCCCTCTCATGAGCGAGGCTCCTGATGCGCCGCGTCGCAGATGATCTTGATCGACCTAAAGAGTGTAAGCGGATGTTTGCGTACAAGCTCTGTGCTCGTCTTCGCGAACTCGTCCGGGCCTCCTTGCTGGCGGACGATCTCCCGAAGTGCGGCCAGCTTCTCAGGGTCGGCGGAGCGAATAGCTGCCTCGAAAGCCGGTATAAATTCCAGCCTGTCCATTGCAACACATTCCTTATGAAGAAAGCTCCGGTTTTGAAGGCGGCCTTGGTGGCGGCCTGGTCGCCATAAGCTCCGCAATCGCGGCAAGTACGACGCTCGTATCGGCCTTTCCTTCGGACCATCCCTTCAGCGCCTCTATCGCGTTCTTTAAAGCCTCATCACGGGTCACGGAACAATCTCCACAGCCCCCCTGTGGCCGGCCGCGCGGCCTGCGACTCCGAAAGAACGCGCGGGCATTTGGAGACCGCCCGCGCGGAGTTTGCTACGTCAAGCTTGGTCCGTGTTGCGTGAAGATAAACAGCCAAGCCGATAAGCCTCTCAACAACTCGCATGCCACGGCACCGTGCAGAAGTAGAGCCAAACGGCGCGGTATCGACAGAGCACAGTGAGGCCGACGCGACGGAAAAGCGTGCGGGCGACTGCTGACGACCGCCCGCACGCCGTCGCACCTCAAACAGACCTGGCCCTCACGAGGGTCAATCAATAAGCGGCCAAGCCATAGACTGCTCAGCAACGCGCGTGCCAGACGACCGGAGAGTAAACGGCGCAATCCCGGTGCACTTCTCGTGCGACTTTCAGACATGCACGCAGTCAACCCGACGCCGTTTGAACGAAACCAGACGTGGCTAATGACGCCGAGAGGGCGCGGGGATTGGATGATTGCCATCGTGTATCGCGATCAGTTCGCCGGGCTCCAAACCGAGCTTTTGTAACTGCTCTTTTTGAAGCGGACAGTTAAGCATTCCGGCCCTTGCGCCGCAGTCGGCTATCGTCATCCTCACCGCTTCCGCCGGGTCAGCGACGGCAACCGCGTATACTACGTGTCTGAATTCTTCGTCGTCGCCATCTTCCTTGAAGACAGCGGCAGTCACTAACCAACCGTCCATCTTGCTGCGCTCCGGGAACGCGAAGTAGGCGTTGTCTTCACCTCATTGCATAAGTATTGCGACTACTATGATGCCGATGGAGACCAGGCCCATGAAAATCACGCAGCCTAGGTACGGTAGGTCGCCGCGCACTACACAGCTCCAGACGCGAGGACGGAGCGTGCACTCCGGGGACACGATCAACCTGCACAATTCGGCCCGCTGCGTTCGACAGCCTGACACGGCAATCCGAGTCCCAACAACTACTGGCTGGCATAGGTGCATGGCCCGGACGACAACGCCGCCCTAGCGAAGCTGGGCTTCAGCAACTTTGGCGAATTCCAAAGCGAACCCTGGATATCTGCAGCATTTGGATGCCGGACTGCCTCTGACTTTGAGGTAATCCTCGACTTTAGCCCGTCTTATTCGTCAGAGGCGCCTGAGAGGCTGGCGAGCGTGGTGTAAAGCGCTGATGCGGCGTAGGATTCGGTTGCAAAGCCAACCCCATCACCTTCAGCCGCGAACACCACGCCCGCCA
>NZ_JBWJZD010000055.1:0-30773 GCF_056429065.1 Bradyrhizobium sp. USDA3010 | reverse complement strand
TCATGGCGAGTGTGGCGGCCCGGATGCGCGGAGGGTGGGTGTCAGCAACCGAATCCTACGCCACCTCAGCGGCTTACGCCACGCTCGCCAGCCTCTCAACAAGCCGCTGATGAATAAGACGGGCTAGAGCGTTTTCGAGCGAAGTGGGCACCGGTTCGCGTGAAGAAAACGCGTCGAAACAAGAAGCTGGAGCTTCGGTTCTGATTCAACAAGACCGAAGCTCTAGCAAGAAAATCCAGTTCCCCTCTCACTGAAGCGGCCTTGCCCAACAGGACAAGGCCGCTTTTTCTTCCTGTGTGATGGGTCGGCGCGACGCTATTCCGCGGCATCCATGATCGCCGCCGTCTCGCGATAATCCGAAGCGACCGCCGGCGCATTCGCCCTGGCACGGTAGATCAGGCAGGAGCACCGCAACAGCGACGCGAAATTGTTCACCTCGCCGTGATGGTCGAGCACCTCGTTGTGCAGGGTGGTGAGGAACTTGGCCAAGCTCATGCCTTCCTTGGCCGCGATCTCCTCGAGCGTGTCCCAGAACGACATTTCCAACCGGATCGAGGTGCAATGACCGTCGATCCGCAGCGATCTGGTCTGCGATTCATAGTCACGCTGCGGCTGGTGCGCGAAAAGATGGCACATGGCGTTCCTCCGGCGAGAACTTATAATTTTTCTAAACGATATACCTGTGCGTGCGGCCCCACAATCGCGACGTAGGGGGTAACGCGCCAAGCGCTGAAGACGAGCGTCTTCAAGGCGATAGGCCGGAATCATCCCCAACGCGCAGGTGATGGCCCCAGCCCTCCCATGCATTTGCCGGCGCGGCGACTTATAGTAACCGCAAGCTTCGAATCGCTTTCCCAACGTTCAATCCATGCCCGTCCGCCAGCTTCCAGAACAGCTCGTCAACCGCATCGCCGCCGGCGAAGTGGTCGAACGCCCTGCGAGCGTCGTCAAGGAACTGGTCGAGAACGCGATCGACGCCGGCGCGAGCCGGATCGACGTATTCACCGACGGCGGCGGGCGGCGGCGGATCGGCATCACCGACGACGGCGGCGGCATGACGCGCACCGACCTCGCGCTCGCGGTCGATCGCCACGCCACCTCGAAGCTCGACGACGAAGACCTGTTGCGCATCCGCACGCTCGGGTTTCGCGGCGAGGCGCTGCCGTCGATCGGCGCGGTGGCGAAGCTCGGCATCACCACGCGCCATGCCAGCGAGCCGCATGCCTGGTCGCTGTCGGTCGAGGGCGGCGAGAAGTCGGAGGTCATGCCCGCCGCGCTCGGCCAGGGCACCCGCGTCGAGGTCAACGAACTCTTCTACGCAACGCCGGCACGGCTGAAATTCCTCAAGACCGACCGCACCGAGGCGGAGGCGATCCGCGAGGTGGTGCGGCGTCTCGGCATGGCGCGGCCCGATATCGCCTTCACGCTGGCCGGCGAAGAGCGTGCGCCGGTCACCTGGGCCGCCGCGCTGCCCGGCGCGGCCGGCCGCCTGACCCGGCTCGGCGATATCCTCGGCGCAGACTTTCGCGCCAGCGCGATCGAGGTGCGCGCCGAGCGCGAGGGCGTCGTGGTCGAGGGCTTTGCCGCCGCGCCGTCGCTGACCCGCGCCAATGCGCTCGGGCAATATCTGTTCGTCAACGGCCGCCCGGTGCGCGACAAGCTGATCCTCGGCGCCGTGCGCGCGGCCTATTCCGACTATCTGCCGCGCGACCGCCATCCCGTGGTGGCGCTGTTCGTCACCTGCGACCCGCAGGAGGTCGACGCCAATGTGCATCCGGCCAAGACCGAGGTGCGCTTTCGCAATGCCGGCCTGGTGCGCGCGCTGATCGTGCACGCTCTGAAGGATGGCCTTGCGCGCGAGGGCAAGCGCACCGCGGCCAACACCGCCGATGGCGCCGCGCTCTCGGCGTTCCGCCCCGCCTTAACGCCGCCGCGCCCGGGCAATTGGGACTGGCGCGGCTCGCCGTCCTATCCGGTCAATCCGCTGCGCGCGTTCGAAGGCGCGGCGGCGCCGGCCTTCACCGAGCCTGGACAGGCCACCTTCGACGTCGGCACGCCGACCGCCGATGTCCGCTTCGAGGCTGCGGTCGCGCCCGATCTGCTCGACCGGCCGCTCGGCGCCGCGCGCACCCAGATCCACGAGACCTATATCGTCTCGCAGACCCGCGACGGTCTGATCGTGGTGGACCAGCACGCGGCGCACGAGCGCATCGTCTATGAGAGACTGAAGGCCTCGCTGGCGAAGAACGGCGTGCAGCGGCAGATCCTCTTGATCCCCGAGATCGTCGAGCTCGATGAGGCGACCGTCGAGAAGCTGCTCGATCGCGCCGAAGAGCTGGCATCGTTCGGGCTCGCGATCGAGTCCTTCGGCCCCGGCGCGGTCGCGGTGCGCGAGACGCCCTCGCTGCTCGGCAAGGCCAATGCGGCCGGGCTGCTGCGCGACCTCGCCGAACATATGGCCGAGTGGGACGAGGCGCTGCCGCTGGAGCGCCGGCTGATGCACGTCGCCGCCACCATGGCCTGCCACGGCTCGGTCCGCGCCGGGAGACGCCTCAAGCCGGAAGAGATGAACGCGCTGCTGCGCGAGATGGAAGACACGCCGAACTCCGGCCAGTGCAACCACGGCCGGCCGACCTATGTCGAATTGAAGCTGACCGATATCGAGAAGCTGTTCGGGCGGCGGTAGTCTCTATCCCCGTCGTCCCGGGCAAGCCAGCGGGTCGGCGCAAAGCGCCGCCCGATGACAGGCTCCGCGCGACCCATAACCACGAATGCCTCCTTTGACAAAGGCTGGGGCCCCAGCGTGCTTTCAACACACTTTCGTGGTTATCGCTCCCTGCCTTCGCAGGGACGACAGATCAGGGCATCCTACGAATCCTTGCGTGCGAAGACCTGCAACGCCGTGCGAAGCTGCACAATCCATTCGTCGCCGTCCTCGTACCCGCCTGCCGCGATCCGCGTGCAGACCTGATCGAGATTTTCACCGCTGGATGAAGCCTGGTCTTTTGCAAGTTGCCGGACGATCGCGGCATAGCCATCCGTCAGCAGCACGAGGCCGGGCGCGCTCGCTGCAACATACTGCTCCCGCGCCTCGCGGAAGAGCTGCGAGGCCTCGTGGTATCGACCGAGCGCCAGATCGAACGCTCCCACCATCCAGACGCCCGTTGCCTCGCGCAACGGTCCGAGCTCCAGGGTCCGCACCAGCCCGAGCGAGCGTTCTGCAAGCTCGCGCGCGGCGAGCAGATTATCCGGGCTGATCGGCTTGTCGGAAACGCTCCAGCCCGGCCAACAATCGGCGGCGGCGTTGAACGTCCACCGCTGAACCATCGTGAGCGCTTCACGCGCGTCGCCATCCTGCGCGCCACAACCGCGCTCGATCTGATCGGCGGCATCGCGCGCGGCTGCAAGCAGCGCTGCGTCATCACCCGCACGACGCAACGCCTTGACGTGCGTCTCCAGCTGACCGGCCAGTCCGGCAAGAGTGTCGGCCATGGTTCGCAATCCGCAAACGGCGTTGAATCAGTCTTGGGGTGGAGAAGGCGCAACCACCATAGAGTCAGCGGATGACGCTGACACCAATGCGCCCCTACACTTTTTCGCGAAGGAACACGAACTCGGTGTCGTCATAGGCGCGCCGCTCGAGCTCCTCGAACCCTTCGGGCGCCGCGAATGCCGCGGCCTTCGCCTCCTCGACCACGAGCAGCGCGCCCGGCGTCAGCCAGCCGCCGTCGCGCAGCGAGGCCAGCGCCTTGTCGGCGAGCCCCTTGCCGTAGGGCGGATCGAGAAACACCAGCGAGAACGGCTCGACCGGATGCGCAGGTCCGAGATCGGTGGCATCGCGGCGATAGACCTTGGTCGTCCCGCCAAGGCCGAGCGTCTCGACATTGTTGCGCAGCAGCGCCCGCGCCTCGGCGCCGTTGTCGACGAACAGCGCGAACTTCGCGCCGCGCGACACCGCCTCGATGCCGAGCGCGCCGGTGCCGGCAAACAGATCGAGCACGCGCGCATCCTCGATCGGATTGTCGTAGGCGTGGACGAGGATATTGAACACGGACTCGCGCAGGCGGTCCGCGGTCGGACGGATCTCGCGGCCCGACGGCGACGCGAGATTGCGGCCCTTCAGCCTGCCCCCGACGACGCGCATCGACCGTTACTCGTCCTTCGGCGTGAGATCGCGCTTGCCGTGATAGCCGCGCTTGGGCCGGCGCGGCGGGCCGTAGCCGTTGGCCTCGTCCTCGTTGCGGGCGCGGGCTTCCTCGCTGCCGGTGCGTTGCACCAGCACGCGGCGGCCCTTGCGGTCGTTGATCGTTTCGCGCTTGGTGGGCTTCGGCTTCCTGGCGGGCGCATCGTCGCCGTCGGCGGCGTCGCGCTGCTCCGGCCGCGTGAAGTCCGCACCTGCGACCTTGGCGATCTTCTCGCCGAGCTGCTCGCGCAGCACCCGCGTCTTGACCTCCTCGACCTTGCCCTCCTCGAGCTCGCCGAGCTGGAACGGGCCGTAGGAGATCCGGATCAGCCGGTTCACCTCGAGCCCGAGATGCGCCATCACGTTGCGCACTTCGCGGTTCTTGCCCTCGCGGATCGCGAACACCACCCAGACGTTGGCGCTCTGGTCGCGCTCCAGCGTCGCGTCGATCGGCCCGTATTTGACGCCGTCGACCTCGACGCCGTCCTTGAGCTGGTCGAGCTGGCCCTGCGTCACCTCGCCATGCGCACGCACGCGGTAGCGCCGCAGCCATCCGGTGTCGGGATGCTCCAGCGTCCGCGCTAGGCCGCCGTCATTGGTGAGCAGCAGCAGGCCCTCGGTGTTGAAATCGAGCCGGCCGATCGAGATCAGCCGCGGCAGGCCCTCGGGCAGATTGTCGAACACGGTCGGCCGTCCCTCTGGATCGGCATGCGTCGTCATCAGCCCGCGCGGCTTGTGATACATGAACAGCCGCGTCCGCTCGCGCGGCGGCAACGGCTTGCCGTCGACCGCCACGACATCGTTCTCGGTGATATCGAGCGCCGGCGAGTTGATCACGCGTCCGTTGACCGTGACGCGGCCCTGGGTGACGATCTCCTCGGCATCGCGGCGCGAGGCGAGGCCGGCGCGCGCCAGCACCTTGGCGATGCGCTCGCCCGCCTTCTTCGGCTTCGGCTCGGGCCGCTCGCGGCGGTCATCGTAGGAGCGCTCGCGATAGGCACCGCGACCGCCGAACGCCGGCCGCTTGGCAAAGACCTTGCTATCGTCCTCGTTCTCGCGGCGCGGCCGATCACCGAAACGGCCTTCGCTGCGCGGATGCTCCTGCCAGTCGGTACGGCCTTCGGGGCGCTCGCGGCGACGATCGCCGGCTCCTTCGTCACGACCCCCGGAGTCGTCCTTGCGATCCCAGCGCGGCCGGCCGAACTTGGGCCGCTCGTGGCGATCGCCCTGCTCGCGATCGTCGCGGGAACGCGAGAACCGCGGCCGCTCGCCGCCGCCGCGATCGTCGCGCGGCCTGTCGAAATTGCGCGGGCCGTCGCGGAACGGACGCGAACCACGCTCCGGACGATCGGAGCCGCCCTCACGCTTCTGCCACGGCTTGGACTCGCCGCGCGGCGGCCGGTCGCCAAAGTCCTTGCGCGGGCCGCGATCGCCGCCGCGATCCGCCGCACCGCGCTTGAACTTGCTGTCGCCGCCGAATTTCCGTGCGGGCCGGTCGCCGTCGCGCGAAGGACGGTCGCCGAACGATCGCTCGCCACGCGGCGTATAGGGCCGCTTCTCGCCGTCGCGTTCGCGCGGCGCGTAAGGCTTCCGGTCGCCAAACTTCCGATCGGAAGACCGCCCCGCCGGACGGGCGTCATCGCGATCGCGCCGCGGCGCGCGGTCGTCGCGATTGTAGTTCGGGCGGTCGCCACGGGGCGTGTAGGGACGCTTTTCGCCGCCGCGATCTTCGCGCGGCTTGAACGAACGCTTTTCGCCATCGCGGCCGCGATCAAATCTTGGCCGGTCTTCGCGCGGCTTGAAGGTGCGCTTCTCGCCATCGCCGTCACGCGCTGGCCGATCGCGGAACGGCCGGTCGCCACGGGGGCGATCGTCGCGGTTGAACCTCGGCTTGTCGCCGAACTCGCGGCGCGGCGGACGGTCCTCGCGATCGCCGCGATAGGGCCGCTTCTCGCCATCGCCCTTGCCGGCAAACTTCTTGTCGCCAAAGCCGCGCTTGGCAAATT
This sequence comes from Bradyrhizobium sp. USDA3010, assembly GCF_056429065.1. Lineage (NCBI taxonomy): Bacteria > Pseudomonadati > Pseudomonadota > Alphaproteobacteria > Hyphomicrobiales > Nitrobacteraceae > Bradyrhizobium > Bradyrhizobium sp. USDA3010. Next base: position 24,584 of record NZ_JBWJZD010000055.1, on the reverse strand, counting down.
TCTTGTCCGGTCCACGGGCGGCACCGGAGCGGCCCTTGCCACCGCCGGGCCGATCACGCCGGCCGCGGGAGTCGTTGTTTTTGTCGCTGTCGCGGGGCATGAATAATCTCGCTGGACGTTCAATTGGGGTGCAAGGGCAGCCGGGCGTACGCGCCCTGTTGGCAGCGCATTTGACGCAAAACCGGCATCCACTTTTGCTGAAGGCGAAGCTACTAGCAGGTTTCTTCCGATGATACGAGGCATGTCAGCCCCTTCTTTCATGGATTTGGCGCTGAAAACGGCCGAAAACGCCGGAAAAGCCGGCGAAGTTCCGATCGGATGCGTGATTGTCCGGGGTTACGAGATCATCGCCACCGCCAGCAATCGCACTCTCACCGACCGCGATCCGACCGCCCATGCGGAAGTCCTGGCGATCCGGCAGGCCGCCGAGGCCATCGGCACCGAACGGCTGGTCGATTGCGACCTCTACGTGACGCTGGAGCCCTGCACCATGTGCGCCGGCGCGATCTCCTTGGCCCGCATCCGCCGGCTGTACTACGGCGCCGCCGACCCCAAGGGCGGCGCGGTCGAGTCAGGCGTGCGGTTCTTCGCGCAGCCGACCTGCCACCACGTCCCGGAGGTCTACGGCGCAGTCGGCGAGACCGAGTCCGCGCGCCTCCTGCGCGAGTTTTTCCGGGAGCGGCGGTAGACGTTTTGCGAATGTAGATCCGTCATCCTGAGGTGCGAGCCCTTGCGAGCCTCGAAGGATCGACGGCCACCGGCCGGGCCGTGCATCCTTCGAGACGCGCGTTCCGCGCTCCTCAGGATGACGGGTTTAAGCGCTACTGCTACCCCGCCAGGAAAAACTCCCGCAGCAGCTTCGCCGTCGCGTCCGGAGCCTCCTCGGGCAGAAAATGCCCCGACGCCACCGGCGCGCCGCTGACATTGGTCGCCCACCTCTTCCAAGTGTCGAGCGGCGTGGTTGCCGCGCTGGCAACGCCGGCATCGCCCCACAACGCCAGCATCGGGATCGTGATCTTGTTGCCGGCGTCGACGTCGGCCTTGTCGATCTCATAGTCGGCATAGGCGCCGGCGCGGTAGTCCTCGCACATCGCGTGGATGCGGGCGGGATCGCGGAACGGCGCTAGGTAATGCGCGAGCGCGCGCGGATCGATCGCCTCCAGCGTCTTGGTCCTGGTCTGGCTCGCCATCTTCTCCTTGAGGAAGAATTCGCCATTGTGGGAGATCAGCGTCTCCGGCAGCGGATAGGGCTGCGCCAGGAACGCCCAGTGGTAGATCTTCAGCGCGGAGAGGCGATTGAGCTTCTGCCAGTAATCGTAGGTCGGCGCGATATCGAGCACCGCGAGTTTCGACAGCCGGCCGGGATGATCGAGCGCGAGCCGGTATGAGACCCGGCCGCCGCGGTCATGGCCGGCGAGTGCGAAATGCACATGGCCGAGCTGCTCCATCGCCTCGACCATGGTCTTCGCCCAGGCCCGCTTGGTGTAGGGCGTATGGTCCTTGTCGCTGTCGGGCATATCGGACCAGCCGTAGCCCGGCAGATCGGCGATGATCAGCGTGAACTTGTCATCAAGTTTCGGCGCGACCGTGTGCCACATCACATGCGTCGAGGAGAAGCCGTGCAGCAACAGCAGCGGCGGGCCCTTGCCGCCGACACGGGCGAAGATGCGGCCCTGCGAGGTGTTGATCCATTTCGACTGATAGCCGGGAAAAAGATCAGCGAGATCAGACATCGGTGGCTCCTCCCGGTCGCGTGCGCCGTGCTTCAAACTTTGTTCGGCGTTGCCGCTGGCCCAAGTGAGGTTTATGCCATCCTCGAGCCCAACCAACAACAACACGAAACGAGGAAGTGCCATGTCGATCGATTTCGAAATTCCGGCCGAAGCCAAGGCGATCCGCGAGAAGGTCCGCAAATTCGTGCACGACGAGTGCATTCCGGCGGAAAAGGAACTCGACACCAAGCCGCTTGCCGAGGTGCTGGGACCGCTGCGGAAGAAGGCCCGCGCGCAGGGCCTGTGGTGCCCCTTCGTGCCGAAGGAGTATGGCGGTATGGGCCTCGGCCCGCTCGCGAATGCGCTGGTGCAGATGGAGCTCGGCGAAAGCATGCTCGGCGCGCTCTCGATGAACACGCAGGGGCCGGACGACGCCTCGATGATGACGATCCTGGCGCACGGCACCGAGTACCAGAAGGAGAAATTCCTCAAGCCGCTGTTGAACGGCGAGAAGCGGATCTGCTTCTCGATGACCGAGAAGGCCGCCGGCGCCGACGCCACCGGCATGCAGACCACTGCGGTGAAGGACGGCAACGAGAACTACATCCTCAACGGCGAGAAATGGTTCTCCTCGTCAGCGAGCGTCGCCGACCTCGCGCTTGTCATGGCGAAGACCGATCCGAACGCACCGCGCCACAAGCAATACTCGACCTTCATCGTCGAGCTGCCCAACCCCGGCTACCGCATCAAGCGCAACGTCGCCAACATGGCGATCGAGGGCCCGCATGACGACGTGATCCATGGCGGCCACTCCGAGATCGAGATCAAAGATCTGAAGGTGCCCGCCGACAATCTGCTCGGCGGCGAGGGCAATGGCTTCAACATGGGCCAGCACCGCCTCGCCTACGGCCGACTGCGCCACGGCATGCACAATGTTGCCAAGGCGCAGCGCGCGCTCGACATGGCGGCGGCCCATGTCACCAAGCGTTCGACCTTCGGCCAGTTGCTGGCGGACCGCCAGGCAGTGCAGTTCATGCTCGCCGATTGCGCGAGCGAGCTCTATATCGGCCGGCTGATGCTGCTGCACATCGCCTACAAGGCGGAGAAGGGCCTCGACATCCGCCAGGAGAACTCGATCGCCAAGATCTTCCATGCCCACATGGTGCACAAGGTGATCGACACCGCGATCCAGCTGCACGGCGCGCTCGGCTTCAGCCAGGATACGCCGCTGGCGAAATGGTATACCCAGGTGCGCTCGCAGCGGCTGGTCGATGGTCCCGACGAGGTGCACAAATGGAAGATCGGCAAGAACGTCATCAAGGCGTTCCGCGAGCACGGCACCACCGCGAGCGCGGCAGGCGGGGATTTGCTGTAGTCGGCAGCGGCGTCCCACACACCCATCGTCATTGCCGGGCTTGACCCGGCAATCCATCTCACGAAGGGACTTTCTCGAAGGCGATGGATGCGCGGGTCAAGCCCGCGCATGACGAGCGAAAAGTGCGGCGCGAGCTAGCCCGTCGGCTTTTCCTGCTCCACCGCCTGCCAGGCGATGTCGCGCCGGCAGAATCCCTCCGGCCATTTGATGCGATCGACGGCCTGATAGGCGCGGTCGCGCGCCTCGGTGACCGTCTTGCCCATCGCGCAGACGTTCAGCACGCGACCTCCGTTGGCGAGAATTGCGCCATCCTTGGCCACCGTGCCGGCGTGGAAGATCTCGACGCCGTCGACCTTGGCGGCGTCATCGAGGCCATCGATGCGTGTGCCCTTGATGTAGTCGCCGGGATAGCCCTTGGCCGCCATCACCACCGTCAGCGCCGGGTCCGGGTACCAGCGCAGATCGAAGTTCTTCAATTGCCCGTCGATAGAGGCGAGAAACGCCGGCACGATGTCCGACATCATCCGCAGCATCAGCACCTGACACTCGGGATCGCCGAAGCGGACATTGTATTCGAACAGCTTTGGGCCCTGCGCGGTCAGCATCACGCCGGCATAGAGCACGCCCCTGAACGGCATGCCGCGGCGCTTCATCCCGGCCACCGTCGGCAGGATGATGCGCGCCATGATCTGGTCGTGCACCTCAGGCGTCACGAACGGCGTCGGCGAATAGGCGCCCATGCCGCCGGTGTTCGGGCCCTTGTCGTGATCAAAGACCCGCTTGTGGTCCTGCGCGGACGCCAGCGGAATCGCGGTCTCGCCATCGCACAGTGCGAAGAAGCTGATCTCGCGGCCCGAGAGGAATTCCTCGATCACGACCTCGGCGCCGGCCGAGCCGAATGCGCCCTCGAACATCATCGCAACAGCGGCTTCCGCCTCGAGCAAGGTCTGCGCCACCACGACGCCCTTGCCGGCGGCGAGCCCATCGGCCTTGACCACGATCGGCGCGCCCTGGGCGCGGACATAGGTCACCGCGTCCTTCGCATTGTCGAAGCGGCGATAGGCGCCGGTCGGAATGTTGAACTCGCTGCAGAGGTCCTTCGTGAACCCTTTGGAGCCCTCGAGCTGCGCGGCCTGCTTGCTCGGCCCGAACGCCTTGATGCCGACGGCGGCGAGATCGTCGACGATGCCGGCGGCGAGCGGCGTCTCCGGACCGACCACCACCAGATCGACCGCGTTGCGCCGGCAGAATTCGATCACCGCGGCATGGTCGGCGACATCGAGCGCGACGCATTCGGCCTCGCGCGCGATCCCGGCATTGCCCGGCGCGCACCAGAGTTTCGTCACCAGCGGAGATGCCGCGATCTTCCACGCCAGCGCATGTTCGCGGCCGCCGGAACCGAGCAGGAGGATGTTCATCAGACACAGGCCCAAAAGGGTGCAACAGCCGTGTCGGTCGCACGAATCCCCGCCGGCCTGCAAGAGGCGACGGGGCCGATTCCCCCGTCATTCCGGCTCACGGCTGCTTGCCGGCGATGATCTCCTGCAAGGTCGCGACATGGCGGGCGAAGGCGCCGCGACCGGCCGCGGTCGCGGTCACGGTGGTCTGCGGCTTCTTGCCGACGAAGGCCTTGTCGACCGAGACATAGCCGGCTCTGGCCAGCGTCTCGATATGGGCGCCGAGATTGCCGTCGGTGGCGCCCGTCAGCTTCTTCAGCCGGGCGAATTCAAGCCCGGTCGAAACCGGCAGCGCATTGAGCGCCGCCATGATCCGCAGCCGCAGCGGCTGATGGATGATCTCGTCGAGTTCCGCCATCGCGTCAGACCCGGCGCATCCAGAGACCGCCGAGCACCAGCGCGCCGCCGTGCACCGCTGCCATCCACAGCAGCAGTGCCGGGCCGGCGTGGAAATAGCCGATCACGATCAGGGCACTGGTGCCGAGCGCGATCACGATGAAGGCATAGCCGAACCACAAGCCGGCGAGCGCGTAGAACAGCATCGTGAAGAGCGGCCAGAACACCAGCATCTGGCGCGGTCCGAAATGGCCCAACACCACCGAGCAGAAAATGCCGAACGCGATGAACAGCAGGAACGCCATCAGCAATCGGATGGCGAAGGCGCCCGCCCCCGGACCGACACCGCTGAACGCGGCAATCCCGATCGAGCCGGCGATCCCGACGAGGTCGACGACGGCCCAGATCGCATATCCCTGAGGCGGCCATGTGTAGTTGGCGATGTAGCCCAGGAAGACCAACACGCCCCACATGATGATGATGAGGCTGGCGATCTGATAGATTTGCGATTGGCGGACGCGTTGCACGACGTTGTTGATGTCGTTCAGCGCCGCGCTGGCCTGCTGGCTGTCGATCATGACGGCACCCCACTCTGCCCGGCGAGCTTAGCTGACACCGGACGCGCGTCCGCCGGCGGACGATATTTGCCGATCAGGACATAGGCGATCGTCATGGTCATGATCGACAGCACCAATGCCACCAGCCCGACCTGCCCGCGCGTCGTCAGCGGCAGCACACGCGCCACGATTTCCGTTGCCGCCGCCGACATCAGCGACACGTAGGACCACGAGATGAAATTGTAGTGGGTCAGTCGCCAGTTCGCCGGCCGCGGGCTGCGCAGCAGCGGAACAATCGCCGCCACGATGCAGGCGAAGTTCACGATCGCGCCGAGGTGGAACAGGTTGAGAGCGCCGGTGAACCTGTAGACCAGCATCGCGGTCCCGTCGGCGACCAGCATGGCATAGACGTAGAGATAGCCGCGCGCCCGGTGGCTCGCGCCGCGCTTTGGACGCAGGAACTGGATCAGCCCGACACCGATGCACAGCATCGCCACGACGGCATGGACCGCGCCTGCCGCGGAATGGACGAAACTTGCCAACGTCAACTGCGGGATCATCGGTCAGCGCTCCAGCCAGGTCGCCATCACCCCAATACAGAGAACTCTGTATCACAGAGTATATGGACAAACAAGCCCGCGCATTGGCGATGGCGGGTAAAAGTCCCTACGTTGCGCTGAAGCTCACAAATAGCCGAATCACCTGCAAATGACTGCTGCTGCGCCCAATCTCGTCAACGCGCCCGAATTCACCGTCTCGGAACTCTCCTCCGCCCTGAAGCGGACGGTGGAGGACCGGTTCGGCCATGTCCGCGTCCGCGGCGAGATCTCCGGCTTCCGCGGCCCTCACTCCTCCGGCCACTGCTATTTCGCCCTGAAGGACGAGAGCGCCAAGATCGAGGCGGTGATCTGGAAGTTCGCCCATGCAAGGATGCGCTTCAAGCCCCAGGAAGGGCTCGAGGTCATCGCCACCGGCAAGCTGACCACCTATCCGAACTCCTCGAAGTACCAGATCGTCATCGACTCGCTGGAGCCGGCCGGCGTCGGCGCGCTGATGGCGCTGATGGAGGAGCGCAAGAAGAAGCTGGCGGCCGAGGGCCTGTTCGACGAGGCCCGCAAGCAGCTCTTGCCCTGGCTGCCCGAGGTGATCGGCGTCGTCACCTCGCCGACCGGCGCCGTGATCCGCGACATCCTGCATCGCCTCGAGGACCGCTTTCCCCGCCGCGTGCTGGTCTGGCCGGTCAAGGTGCAGGGCGACGGCTCGGCCGAGCAGGTCGCGGCCGCGATCCGCGGCTTCAATGCGCTGCCGGAGGGCGGCCGGATCCCGCGGCCTGATCTGTTGATCGTCGCACGCGGCGGCGGCTCGCTGGAGGACCTGTGGTCGTTCAACGAGGAGATCGTGGTCCGCGCCGCGGCAGAGAGCCATATCCCGCTGATCTCGGCGGTGGGCCACGAAACCGACATCACGCTGATCGACTTCGTCGCCGACAAGCGCGCGCCGACGCCGACCGCGGCCGCCGAGATGGCGGTGCCGGTGCGTAGCGAGCTGTTCGTCGAGGTCGCAGCGCTCGCCCGCCGCACCATGGTGTGCTGGCAGCGCGGCCAGGAGGCCCGCCGCAACGAACTGCGTGCCGCGGCGCGTGCGCTGCCGGCGGCGAACGAACTGCTGGCGATCCCGCGGCAGCGGCTCGATCATCTCGCAGCCGGGCTGCCGCGCGGGCTGAAGGCCAACACGCACGCGCATTTCCGACGCTTTGCCGCGTCGAGCTCGCGCCTCACGATCGGCGTGCTGCGCGGCCAAGTCGCGCATGCAAGGCAGCGGCTGACCGTCTCGGGCGAGCGCATCACGCTGTCGGCGCGCTCGCTGCTGCATCGCCGGCGCGAACGCTTCAGCGGGCTCGAGATCCGGCTCAAGGCCTCCAAGCTCGCCAATGCGCAGGCCCAGCGCAACGCGATCGCCCGCGATCTCGAGCGCACCCACCGCCTCGCCGAGCGTGCCCGCCGCGCGCTGCTGACCACGCTGCAGCGGCTCGAGGCGCGGGTCGCCCATCGCAGTCAGCTGCTGTCGGCGCTGTCCTATCGCGGCGTGCTGGCGCGCGGCTTTGCGCTGGTGCGCGACGCGCAGGGACACGCGCTGCACTCCGCTACGGCAGTCGGCCCGAATGCCAGCCTCTCGATCGAGTTCGCCGATGGCCGCGTCGCCGCGACTGCGAGCGCCGATCAGCCGCCGGCGACAATGACGCCCGAGACCCAGCCGAAGCCGCGTGAGGCGAAACCGGCGGCGCCGAAGCGCGTCACCAAGCCGGTCGATCAGGGCAGTTTGTTTTAGCGCGCCAGCCACTCGGCGACTTGCTTCTGCGCGTCCTTGCGGGCGCTCGCATCGGTGCCGATGTGACCGGGCTCCGCGAGGTCGACATCGGACGAGGCCGCGACCGCATGCAGCGGCAGGTTGGCGCGGTCGAAATCGTGATAGGCCTCGGGATAGACCACGATCCGCGCCAGCGCGCTGCGGCCGCGCGCGCCGTCGACCATCTGGTGGCAGGCCGATGATGACGTCACATCGTCGCGCGCGCCGATCAGGACCAGCGTCGGCACCCGCGCGCTCCAGCCAAGGCCGGACGAGGTGCGGCAATCCGGATAGAACGCGACCGCCGAGCGGAAGTCCGGCTCGACGTTGCGCGACCACATCTGCGGCCGCACCGCCCACAGCAAGGCGGCCGCGCCGTTGCCCCAGCCGATCAGGCTGATGCGGCTCTTCGCCACCCATTTCTGCTGCACCAGCCATTGCCGCGCGGCATTGATGTCGGCAACTCGCGCACGGCGGGTCTGGACCTGATGCTCCCGAATGCGGCACTGGGGTCCGAGCTCGCGCGAGCCGTAGCTGTCGGGCAGCAGCACCGCATGGCCTGATGTGAGCAGTTGCTCGGCCCAGTCGCGATAGCGCGGCGCGACCTGCTCGGAACGGCCGGCGAGACCGCCGCAGCCGTGCAGCGCGATGACCGTCGGGAACGGGCCATCGCCATCGGGCCGGTAGAGCTGCGCGTGCAGCGTGACATTGCCTTCGGGAATTTCGACCTGATGCGGGGCCGGAAGCGGCGCCGCCGCCGCGGCCGGCACGGCAAGCATGGCGAGGCACATGAAAACTGACTTGAGGCGCATCCGATCCGGCCGACTCGTTATGGCGCCGCAAACACAGCGGACCACACCTGCAACGCTACCATGCGCGTCTGCCGCCAAATCATCACAAGTCGGTGGTTTAACGGGCGGACATGACCCCCTATCTGTGATAGATGGCTTGATAAATATCCAGGTGGCCTCGTGCGAGGCAAGGCGGAGAGCTCAAACGTGCTGAACAAGTTCGGTCCCTCGGGCCATGGCGAAGCGCAAGTGCAATATCTCGACGGCGATTTCCGCGTGATCTCGCCTGGCACCTTTGTGCGTTGTGCCATCACCGACGTCCGGATTCCGCTCGACGAGCTGAAGTACTGGAGCGTCGACCTGCAGGAAGCCTACGCGACCCCGACCGCCGTGCTGCAGCGCCACCATCCCGGCGTGCTCAAGCCGCAGGCTTAAGCTCAAGGCTGGGTTCATGTGTGCAGCCTCCTGCTCCGCGCCTTGAACAGCTGATCGGTCACCAGGCGCCGCAGCGCGGCAGCATCCTCGAATTGCAGCGTCACCGCGAACGGCACGATCGCCTGTGCCCAGGCCGGCATCCCGGCCGGACCACGCAGCCGCGCCAGATCCTTTTCCGTCGTCACCAGCGTCAAGGCGTCACCTCGCGCATCGGCAACGAGCTGCGCGATCTCGTCCTTGGTGAAGGCATGATGATCGGGGAAAGCCGTGCTGCGCACGACGTCGATCCCGCTTGCGCGCAGCGAGTTGAAGAAGCGCGCGGGATCGCCGATGCCGGCGAAGGCAAGCACGCGCTGGCCGCGCAACGCACTCAATGAGGCCAGATCCGGCCTCAGATGCGCCGACAATACCGGCTTGCCACGGGACACGAGATCGGCCGCAATCTTTTTCGCACCACTCCCCTCGCCGACCACGATCAGCGCGTCGGTGCGTTCCAGCTGCGGCGACAGCGGCGCGCGCAACGGTCCGGCCGGAATGACACGGCCATTGCCGACGCCGCGCGTGGCGTCGATCACGATCAGGCAGGCGTCCTTGATCACGCTCGGATTCTGGAAGCCGTCATCCATCAGGATGACGCTCGCGTTCTGTGCGCGCGCCAGCGCCAGACCTGCGGCGCGGTCACCCGAGACAACGACCGGCAATGTCGCCGCCATCATCAGCGGCTCGTCGCCGATATCGGCCGCCGTATGGTGGTCACGATCGACCTTGACCGGGCCGGCAAGCCGGCCGCCATAGCCGCGGCTGAGCACCACCGGCCGCTCGTCGAGCTCGCGCAGCAGCTTTGCCAGCGCCAGCACGGTCGGCGTCTTGCCGGCGCCGCCGACGTGGTAGTTGCCGACGCAGATCACGGGAATGCCGGCATCGATGCCGGAGCGCTGCATCCGCCGCGCGGCCACCGCGCCATAGAGCGCGGCAAGCGGTCTCAACAGTTGCGATGTCCAAGACGACGGCCGGTGCCAGAAGGCCGGCTCACGCATTGGCGGCTCCCATCTCGAGCTGCAGCTGCAACAGATAGGGCTCGAGAGCGGTCACCGTGCGCTCCAGCGCGCCACCGAGCTGTTCGACGACGCGCTCGGAGGCCGCGAGCGAGGCATCGCGTGCCGCGGGATCGGCAAGGAACTGGCCAAGCTGCTTGACCAGCGCTTCCAGATCGTCGGCGCGCCGCGCGCCGCCGGCACGATCGAGCGCGTCATAGACCTCGGTGAAATTGAAGACGTGCGGGCCGTGCACGATCGCAGCGCCGAGCTTGATCGCCTCGATCGGGTTCTGGCCGCCATGCGCGACCAGCGAGCCGCCCATGAACACGATCGGCGCCAACCGGTAGAACAGGCCGAGCTCGCCCATCGTGTCGGCGACATAGATATCGGTGGTCGCAACCGGCAGGTCCTCGTGCGAGCGCAGCCCGGGACGCAGGCCCGCCTCCGTCACGAGCCGGGCCACCGCCTCGCCGCGCGCGGCATGCCGCGGCACGATCACCGTGAGCAGCCCGGGGAAGTATCCGGCGAGCGATTTGTGCGCCTCGATCAGGAGCTCTTCCTCGCCGGGATGGGTGGACGCGGCAACCACGATCGCGCGGCCGCGCGTCACCGACATCAGCCGCTCCAACTTGGCCGGATCGGCCGGCGGCGCCGCGACGTCGAGCTTGAGGTTGCCGGTGACCATGACGTTGGGGCTGCCGAGCGCGGCAAAGCGCTCGGCATCGGTCTTCGACTGCGCGAGGCAGATGTCGAACCGTCCGAGCAGCGCCCCGATGGTGTTGGAGACCCGGCGCCAGCGCGGGAACGAGCGCTGCGACATCCGCCCGTTGATCAGCACCATCGGCAGCCGCCGCGCGGCGCTCGACAGGATCAGGTTCGGCCACAGATCGGACTCGATGAACAGCGCCAGCGACGGATGCCAATGATCGAGGAAGCGCGCGACATAGCGCGGCGAGTCATACGGCACGTATTGATGGATCACATCGGGCGGAAAGCGCTTGGCCACGATCGCGGCCGAGGTCACCGTGCCGGAGGTGAGCAGGATGCGCAGATTGAGCGCGCGCAGCCGTTCGATCAGCCCGACCGCCGCCAGCACCTCGCCGACGCTCGCGCCGTGAATCCACACCAGCGGTCCCTGCGGCCGGACGTCGCCGCTCATGCCGCGCCGCTCGCCGACGCGTTCGGGGTCTTCCTTGCCGAGCTTGAGCCGCCGCTTGATCAGCGCAGGCGCGAACGGCACCATCGCAGACGACAGCCTGCGGTAGACACGCAACGTCATCGGTAGCGAGCTAGCCAAGCGTTGCCTCCGGCCGCCCGACGGCTGCATAGGCGCGCCGGGTCGCTTCGTTGAGAAGATTCTCCACGTGCTGCCGAAGCTTTTCCATCGTCGCGGCATCGGCGTCGGGCGGCACATAGACCGGCTCAATACCTACCACTGCGCCGCGCCCGAATGGCAAATTGATGGTCGTGGAATCCCAGTTTTTCAACCGGATGAATCGGCTGGTGACCATCGCAAAGGGGATGATCGGCCGGCCGGTTTCCCGCGCCAGCATGATGGCCCCGAGACCCGCCACCCGCGCCCGCTTCGGCACGTCGGCCGTGGTGGCCATGTTGCAGCCGTCTTCCAGCGCCCGAACCATCTCCAGGAAGGCGCCGACGCCGCCCTTGCGATGGAACGCGCCGGAATGGTCGCCGGAACCCCTGATCGTGCCGATGCCGAGCCGCTCGACCGCGAGGGCGTTGAACTCGCCGTCGCGGTGGCGGGAGATCAACACCTTGGCGCGGTAGCTGTCCTTGGTCTTGATGAACGGCGTCATGAAGTGCTGGCCGTGCCAGAACACGAAGATCGCCGGCATCAAGGGCTCGACGATCCCGTATACGTCATGCGGCTGATAGATGAAGCGGTTGGTGTACCACACCAGCCGCAGATACTCGGCCGCAAGCACACCCAGCACGCGCTGCACGAAGCCGCTGCGCAGCAGATCGCGAAGAAGTCGTTTCAATGGGAGTGCTTTGTGTCCTGCTCAGGATCGAGCAACCGGTGGAGGTGAACAACGAAATAGCGCATCTGGGCGTTGTCCACGGTCGCTTGCGCCTTCGCCTTCCAGGCCGCATAGGCGGTCGCATAGTTCGGGTAAACGCCGACGATCTCGACTTCGTCCAGGTTCTTGAAGGTGTTGTGCTCGAGATCGGTCAACTCGCCGCCGATCACGAGGTGAAGCAGCTGTGGCTGGGCATTGTCTGACATGAGATGGTTTTCCTAACGAGATGCCCGGCAAGCAAATGAAGTCGTGGTCGTCACAAGTCTGGTCGTCACGAGTCTGGTCGTCACAGGTTTGTCGTAACAAGCCTGGTCGTCACAATCGGAAACGCGGTGCGGATCGGCGGGGCCTCACGGCAATGGACGGTTGCGAAAATGCTCGACAATGCGTGCATGACGTTCGCGTCCTGCTGCCACCAGCACCCCATGCGTCACCTCCCGGCGATTGTACTCAATCGCATCCCCCGAGAGCGCGGTCATCCTACCACCCGCTTCCTGCACGATCAAATTCGCGGCGGCAAGATCCCAGTCGCGGCTTTGCCCGCCCGCAAAGGCGGCGTCAAGTCGACCTTGTGCCACGCGGCACAACCGCAGGGCCAGCGATCCGATCCGCGGAAACAGCGTGATCTCGTCCGATGTCGGGCTGAGCCGCTGCACCAGCGGTTTCGGTCCGGCCATGCGGGGAAAATCGAAATCGGTGCCCGCGGTTGCATGCACGCCGCTGTCGTTCAGGGTGGCGCCCTGGCCGCGGGCGGCAAAGAAGAATTCCTCGGTCACCGGCGCATACACCGCCGCGAGCACCGGCGATGCATTTTCAACCAGCGCCACACTGACGCACCAATCCTCGCGGCCGGCGAGATAGGCGCGCGTGCCGTCGATCGGATCGACGATCCAGGTGAAGCGCCTGTCGAGCCGGGTCGCATTGTCGGCGCTCTCCTCCGACAGCCAGCCGTAATCCGGCGTCGCCGAACGCAGCTGCTGCTCCAGGAGGTCGTTGACGGCGATGTCGGCCTCGGAGACTGGCGAGGACGCGCCCTTGATCCAGTTCTTCAATTCGGTGCGGAACAGCGACGATGCGAGCCGGCCCGCCTCCTGCACCGATCTGGTCAGCAAGGCGGCGTCGCGCGCCTTGGTCCAGTCGTCCGTATCAGCGTCCGCCAAGCGTCAGGCCCTCGATGCGCAGTGTCGGGGAATTGACGCCGTAGCGGAATTCCAGATCGTTGGCGGCAACCAGCGACTTGAACATGGGCAGCAGGTGGCCGGCGATGGTCACTTCGCTGACCGGATAGGTGATCTCGCCATTCTCGATCCAGAAGCCGGACGCGCCGCGGCTGTAATCACCGGTCACGCCGTTGACGCCGGAGCCGATGAGGTCGGTGACATAGAAGCCCTGCCTGATGTCGGAGATCAGCTCCTTCGGCGTCACCGCACCCGGCTCGAGATGCAGATTATATGTTCCGGGCGACGGCGAGGACGACACGCCGCGATGCGCGTGCCCGGTCGTGACCAGGCCGAGCTCGCGCGCGGTCGCGGAGTCCAGCACCCAGGTGGTCAGCACGCCTTCGTCGATCAGCGCGATCTTCTTCACCTTGACGCCCTCGGCGTCGAAGGTCTGCGAACGCAGGCCGCGCACGCGCAAGGGATCGTCGATGATACGGATATCCCTGGAGAACAGCTGCTCGCCGAGCTTGTCCTTCAGGAAGCTGGTCTTGCGCGCGATCGAGGCGCCGTTGATGGCGCCGACCAGATGGCCGACGATCGAGCCGGCAACCCGCGGATCGAACACCACAGGCACCTTGCAGGTCTCAACCTTGCGCGGATTCGACCGCGCCACCGCGCGCTCGCCGGCCTTGCGGCCAACGGCCGTGGGTGAATCGAGATCGGACGCATGCGGCGCGCTGGTGAAATCATAGTCGCGCTCCATGCCGGTGCCCTCACCGGAAATCGCCGTCGTCGAGATGCCATGGCTGGAGCGCAGATAAGAACCGTGGAAGCCGGTCGAAGTCACCAGCACCATGCCGCCGATCCCGGTCGAGGCCGACGCACCGCCGGATTTCGTGACGCCCTTGACCGCGAGTGCCGCAGCCTCCGCATCGATCGCGCGTTGCTCGAGTTCGGCGGTGGTCGGGACGGTACGGTCGAGCAGATCGAGATCGGGGAAATCATGCGCATGGAGCGCGGGATCGGCCAGACCGACATATTGGTCGTCGGGCGCGACGCGCGCCATCGCGACCGCGCGCTCGGCGAGCTTTGCAACCCCGTCGCCGCTGACGTCATTGGTCGACACCACCGCCTGGCGCTGGCCGACGAACACCCGGAGTCCGACATCGTCGCCTTCGGAGCGCTCGGTTTCCTCGACGCGGCCGTCGCGGACTTCGACGCCTTGCGAGACGCCGCGCACCGCGATGGCATCGGCCGCATCGGCGCCGGCGCGTTTTGCGGCTTCGACCAGACGCTGCGCAAGGTCGCTCAGGCCGGACTGGTCGAACAGATCGGAGGTATCGCCGTGTCGCGATGCAGATGGTGAAGAGTTCACGAACGAATTCCTGCGGATTGAGGGGAGCCCGGAATGGCGTCGACAGACCTAACCAGATGTGCCGGATTCACAGGGAATTCAAGCACTTTGCACCGGCGGGCAACAAAGATTTGAGTGATCGGCGCAAGGCTTCGTCAATCATGCGGGCCAACCTCTTGTCAATCATGGCGCCAGGTGAGGAGCGGTTAACCAGGCTTTTTAAGCCGAAACGGCCATCGCTCGGCTAGGCTCTCACACATCGACCGGGAACATAATCCCGGCGGGGAGACTAAGGCTTTGAGGCGTCAAACACCAACAAGCGGAATCAATTCCGCCGGGTCGAGCCGCGCATTGCGGCTCGACCCTCTTTCCCTTCCGCTCAGCTTCCACGCGCAGGATGCGCGCGCGGATGGCGGCATGCGGCAGGTCGAGCTTCATCGCGAACATGTCGTGCTGCGCCGTGCCGTTCTCGGCATGCGGATGGCGGTCAATGTTCGCGTCAGCGATTTCCTCGGCATCGCGCTGCGCGGCATCGACGACGCGCAGATGCTGGTGCTGGTTCACCGCGATCCCGCGCTCTCCATTCCGCTCGGCACCAGTTCGGATGCCGAAGAGATCAGCTCCGCCTGGCAGATGTGGAGCGACATCTTCCATCTCCCGCAACTGACCGAGCCGGCGCCGCGCCAGCCTGCCCCGCGCCGCCGCCGCCGCAACGCGATCCGCGCGCGCCGCCCGAAATTCCTGGTCCGCCGCCGCGCCGGCGTCAGCCTCAACGGCACCAGCGTGCATCGCGACGAGCGCGAGATCATCGCGCGGAATTGAGTTTGCTTAGCTGCGCTCCACGCCTCTCACCTCTTTCGTCGTCCTGGCGAAAGCCAGGACCCATAACCACTGCTTTCGGTGACGAGCGTGATCGCGGCCCCAGCATCGCACAACAATTGAGGTTTGGGGTAATGGGTCCTGGCTTTCGCCAGGACGACACTGAGTGGGTGGCATTACCGACATCCTCAAGCGTCGTCCCTGCTTTCGCAGGCCCGACACCGATTTTGTTGATCGGCTGGCGGGGCATACTCTCGCGTTCTCGCGACATGAATCGTCCGGGTCTTGCTCTTCTCGCTTCGCGAGCCCTCAGGTGCGCAATTGCGCACCGGGGAATGACGAGAGGTCGCCGCTACGCCGCCCGCAGCACCGCATCGACGACCAGGCTCGCGAACAGGATGAAGCCGGCGTCGCGGTTGGATTTGAAGATGCGCAGGCAGAGCGCGGGGTCGCTGGTGTCGAGCCGGCGGACCTGCCAGGCGAGATGCAGCGCGAATGCCGCCAGCCCAATCCAGGCCGGCCAGCGCGCGCCCGCGAGCGCGAAGGCCACGCCGATCAAGAGCACGGCGAGACCATAAAAGATCACCAGCGCCCGATGGGTGCGTGCGCCGAACAGGCGCGCGGTGGATTTGACGCCGATCAGCGCATCATCCTCTGCGTCCTGATGGGCGTAGATGGTGTCGTAGGCGATCACCCAGGCGATCGATCCGGCGTAAAGCGCGATAGCGGCCGCATCGATGCGCTCGAGCGTCACCGCAAAGCCCATCAGCGCGCCGTAGGAAAAGGCGAGGCCGAGCACGACCTGCGGCCACCAGGTGATCCGCTTCATGAACGGATAGATCGCAACGATCACGAGCGAGGCGATGCCGGTCATGATCGCGAAGCGGTTGAACTGCAGCAGCACGAGAAGCCCGATCAGCGCCTGCAGGACCATGAAGACCGCCGCCTGCGTCACCGTGACCTGCCCGGCGGGAATCGGCCGCGACCGCGTGCGCTCGACCTTGGCGTCGAGATCGCGATCGGTGATGTCGTTCCAGGTGCAGCCTGCGCCGCGCATCACGAAGGCGCCGATGAAGAACAGCAGGACGACGAGCGGCAGCGAGCGCACATCGTGCGCGACGCCGGCGGCGAGCGCCGCCGACCACCAGCACGGCATCAACAACAGCCAGGAGCCGATCGGCCGGTCGTAGCGCGCAAGCCGCAGATAGGGCCGTGACCAGACCGGCGCATGGGTGTCCACCCAGTTGCCCGTGGAGTCGGCAACGCGGGCGGAGACCTCGCTCATGGCTGGTCAATCATCGGGCGCCCAATCATCGGGTCAGAACGTTGCCGTTCAGCGTGTCGAAGGTGCTGCCGCCCTTCTTGGTCGGCGTCGCTTCCGGCAGCGAGGCGGACGAGCCGAGCACGTCGCTCAGCGACGGCCCCGCGGGCCCGCGCGGCTGTGCCGCCGCCTGCTCCGCGACGTTGCAGACCTTCTTCAGCAAGGCCTCGGTATTCTTGTGACCGGTCTTGAGCTGATCGGAGATCTGCGGCGGAATCCCGCACTTCGCCGCGTTGGTGTCGACGTATTTGATCATCCTGACTTCGGCCTGGCTGTAATTGCCGATCAGCTTGCAGGCCTCCTGGGGACTGGCGTGCCGGTCGCTCGCCGCCTTGATCGCCTTGCCGCGCTTCTCGGTCTCCTCGCGCAGCGGAACGAAATCCTTCATGCAGGCGTCACCGGCCGCGCCGCCACCGGCGCCAGGCGGGGGCGGCGGAGACGACAGACCGCCGCCGGCAATGGGAGCTGCGCCATTGGTCGGAAATGCCGACGGCGTGGCGCCGACCCTGGCCGCGGGCGCGCCGTTCACCGGCGGAAACGCAGGATCCGGTGCGGTGCTCGCCCGGCTTGGACGTGCGCCGTTCACCGGCGGGAACGCGGGATCCGAGGCGGTGCCGGCCAGGCCTTGATTGGGCAGCGGCGCCGGAAAGGCGCTCTGGGCCGCGGCGTGCCCCGCGGACAGGGCGGTCGCGGCAACGGTCAGCACGATCAGTCGGCGGATCATCGAGGGTGTTTCTCCGGCAAAAGGTCCAGGCAACCCCAGCGCAACAAAACGAAGCAACGAAATTTGGGGGCGTTTTACGATTCCTGTGAGCCCTTAACAACCCGTGGATTTGGGCGACAGCGCGGCGTAGGGCCACACCGGCCACATTAAATTGTTCCCCGATTTGAAGCCTTTAGGCCGCGAACGGCGGTAAAACGGACCATCACATGTGCCTGAACGGGATTTTCGGTGATGCCTCGGCTCGAATATGCGGCCCCACACCGACCGAAAAAACAAAAGGGGCCGCGTGCAAGCGACCCCTCGGACTTCAAAAATGACTTGGTGACAGAAGCAATATATCGACACCATTGTAGTAGTTGGCCGGAGCGTCCCTGACGAGTCCGAGGGACTACGGTGTCGCCCGGTTTGGTTAACTTGCTTCGCGGCTTGGAAGCGGCCGTAGCTCTGACCAACGATGTCGGAATCCGACGATCCTCTCCGATCGCAATCAGCAGCAGGGCAGACCTGAGCGATACTTGGCGGCGCCTTTAGGCTAGAAGGCGGCTCAGGAACCCAGGACATGCCTGAACTCGATTTTCGCAGCCCCCGCCTGTTTGTCGATGCCCCGCTCGGTGCCGGCGCGACCGTTTCGCTCGAACGCGACCAGAGCAACTATCTCGGCAACGTGCTGCGGCTTGGCGCCGGCGATACCGTGCTGGTGTTCAACGGGCGTGACGGCGAATGGCGCACCGAGATTTCCGGCCGCAAGCGCGCCGATACGCTGACGATCACGGCGCAGACCCGCCCGCAGGACCGCCTGCCCGACGTGACCTATGTGTTCGCCCCGCTAAAACATGCGCGGCTCGACTACATGGTGCAGAAGGCGGTCGAGATGGGCGCGGCACGGCTCGTGCCGGTGCTGACGCGCTTCACCCAGGTGTCGCGGGTCAACGGCGAACGGATGCGCGCCAATGTGGTCGAAGCCGCCGAGCAGTGCGGGATCATCTCGCTTGCCGAGGTCGCCGATCCCCTCCCGCTCGAACGTTTCCTCGCGGGGCGCGATTCGGCGCGGCTTCTGGTGTTCTGCGACGAGGCGGCAGAAGTGGCGAACCCGGTGCAGGCGTTGCAGGCGGCGACCGCCGCAAATGGCGGGATCGACGTGCTGATCGGCCCCGAGGGCGGCTTTGCCGAGGAGGAGCGCTCGGTACTGCTGCGCCAGCCCCACATCCTCCGTCTCGCACTCGGCCCGCGCATCCTGCGCGCCGACACCGCCGCCGTCGCCGCGCTGGCGCTGGTGCAGGCGGCACTGGGGGACTGGCGGGGCAATCGGCCAGGCACTCCCTCACCGGCATCCTGAGGCGCGAGCCTCATCGGCGAGCCTCGAAGGATCGATGGCCCCGACGGTGGCCGAATCATCCTTCGAGGCTCGCTCCGCTCGCGCCTCAGGATGACGGGTTGACCAGCTGTGTAGCCCCGCGCTTGTGAGGAACATCTGCCCCTAGCCAAGCCGTCGCAAAATCGTTAACGAACCCAATCATTAAGCCACTTGGCTGATCCCTGTCGAAACCCTGACACGGCCATGCTAAGGGCTCCGCCAACGCCACCCATGGAACCCGCTCTGAAACGCGATTTCGGAGCGAATTGGACGTCGAGATGAGCGAAGCTGCCGCACCACGACCCGCCGCCGGATCCGCCCTAGGGGCGGCTTCTGGTTCGGCCTTCTGGGCGGATGCGCTGCTGGCCTCGTTCGCGCAGGCCGGTTATCTCAGGTCCGAACCCGCGATCCTGCAGCCGGCCGAACCGTTCCTCGACCTGTCCGGCGAGGACATCCGCAAAAGCCTGTATCTGACGACCGACCCGAGCGGCGAGGAGCTCTGCCTGCGCCCGGATCTCACGATCCCGGTGGCGCGCGACTACCTCGCCTCGCCTCGCGCCGGCCAGCCGGCCGGCTTCAGCTATCTCGGCCCGGTGTTCCGCTATCGCGACGGCCAGCCGAGCCAGTTCCTGCAGGCCGGCATCGAATCCTTTGGACGGCAGGACCGCGCCGCGGCCGACGCCGAGATGCTGGCCCTGGCGCTGGAGGCGACCACGGCCTTTGGGTTGACCGACGTCGAGATCCGCACCGGCGATGTCGCGCTGTTCAACGCGCTGATCGATGCGCTCGAGCTCTATCCGGTGTGGCGGCGCCGGCTGATCAAGGATTTCAACCGCAAGGTTTCGCTGACCGACGACATCGAGCAGCTGACATTGGCGACTGCGCCGGGCCGCAACGAATATGAGGGCGTGCTCGCGGCCCTCGCCGGCTCCGACCGCAAGGCGGCGCTGGCGCTGGTCACCGACCTGATGTCGATCGCCGGCACCACCAATGTCGGCGGCCGCACCGTCGCCGAGATCGCCGACCGCTTCCTCGAGCAATCGACGCTGAAGGGCGGCGCGCTGCCGCGCGATGCGCTCGCCACCATCAAGCGCTTCCTCGCTATATCGGGAGATCCCGACGACGCAATCGCGCAGCTGCGCGCGCTGGCCGCCGACGCCAGGCTCGACCTTGCTGCGGCGATCGACCAGTTCGAGAGCCGGGTCGGCTTCATGGCCGCGCGCGGCATCGATATCCGGAAGACGCGGTTCGCGACCGCGTTCGGCCGCGGTCTCGACTATTACACCGGCTTCGAGTTCGAGCTGCACGCCAGGGGCAACGGCGCCGAGCCGCTGGTCGCGGGCGGCCGCTATGACGGGCTGATGACGCAGCTGGGCTCGGCCAGTCCGATCCCGGCGGTCGGTTTCTCGGTCTGGATCGAGGCGATGACGCGCCATGGCAAGGCCGGAGCCTCCGGAGGCGCCCGATGAGCACGCCGTTTGTCGTCGCCGTTCCCTCCAAGGGGCGTTTGCAGGAAAACGCGGAGAGCTTCTTCGCCCGCGCCGGGCTGACCTTGTCGAAGGCCGGCGGCGCGCGCGACTATCGCGGCACCATCGCCGGCGTCGACAATGTCGAGATCGCCTATCTGTCGGCGAGCGAGATCGCGGCCAATCTGGCGCGCGGCTCGGTGCATCTCGGCGTCACCGGCGAGGATCTGGTGCGCGAGAGCATTCCGGATGCCGACAAGCGCGTGCTGATGATCGAAGGCCTCGGCTTCGGCTATGCCAATGTCGTGGTCGCGGTGCCGCAGGCCTGGATCGACGTTCGCACCATGGCCGACCTGGACGACGTCGCAAGCGGCTTCCGCGAGCAGCACAATCACCGCATGCGGGTCGCGACCAAATACATCAATCTGACGCGCGGCTTCTTCGCCAAGCACGGCGTCGGCGACTACCGCATCGTGGAGAGCGCCGGCGCCACCGAGGGCGCGCCCGCGGCCGGCACCGCCGAGCTGATCGTCGACATCACGACCACGGGCGCGACGCTCGCCGCCAACGGGCTCAAGGTGCTCGACGACGGCGTGATGCTGCGCAGCCAGGCCAACCTCGTCGCCTCCCGCGATGCCGACTGGTCGACCGGCGCCCGCGAGACCGCGCGCGTCATCCTCGACCACATCGCCGCGCGCGCCCGCGCCAGCAAATACCGCGAGGTGCGTACCCGGTTCGCCGGCTGCAACGATGCGCTGCTGTCCGAGGCGCATACCCGCTTCGGCGTGGTCGCTCCGTTCGGCAGCCCGACCTCGTCGGGCATGCTGACGCTGCACTGCCCACCGGGCAAGCTTTACGCGCTCGGCAGCTTCCTGCGCGAGCACGGCGCCGAAACCGTGTCGGTGGTGTCGCTGGACTATGTGTTCGACCGCGAGAACCCGCTGTTCGCCAAGCTCGAGGCGTTCCTGCGACAATGAGCGGGCGGGGCCGTTCATGTTGGCGACAGCCGGCCGTCGGTACCATATTGTGTTCATGATCTCTTGTTGTGAGGCGTTTTCTCCACGCGAAGGCGAACCGCATTTCGCTGGAAAACGCTCTAGTTCTGGAACCTGACCGATGATGCTGGGCTCTGACGTTTCCAGCCTGACCACAACCGCCAAGACCGCCGCCGCGCAGGGTCTGTCCATCGTCGTGCCCGTCTACAACGAGGCCGACGGGCTTGTGGCGCTGCACCAACGGCTGATCGACCTTGCCCGGTCATTGCGCGCCCGTTACGGGCTCAATTGCGAAGTGGTCTATGTCGACGACGGCAGCGCCGACACCACGCTGACCATCGCGCGCGGCCTGCCCGCCGATGGGCTCGACCTCCAGGTGGTGTCGCTGTCGCGCAATTTCGGCAAGGAGGCGGCGCTGATGGCCGGCCTCGACCATGCCCGCCGCGGCGCGGTGCTGTTCATGGACGGCGATGGCCAGCATCCGCCGACCCTGGTCGAGCAACTGGTCGCGCACTGGATCGATGACGGCTACGACGTGGTCTACACGGCGAAGGCGCATCGCGACAATGAATCGGCGTTGCGGCGGCTTGCCGTGCGCGGCTTCTACGCGCTGATCAACTGGGGCGCGCGGCAGCAGATCCCCGAGGATGCCGGCGACTTCCGCCTGCTGTCGCCGCGCGCCGCCGCGGCCTTGCGGCAGTTGCCGGAGCGCAACCGCTTCTTCAAGGGCCTCGCGAGCTGGATCGGCTTCAGGCAGATCCGCGTCGACTACGAGCCGGCGCCGCGCGCGCATGGCGTCACCACCTTCAATGCCGGCCGGCTGATCGGCCTCTCGATCGAGGGCCTGACCTCGTTCTCGGTGGCGCCGCTGCGATTCGCCAGCCTGCTCGGCGCGCTGCTCGCCGGCGCGGCGTTCCTGTTCGGCCTCTCGATCCTGTGGGAAGTGCTGACCACCGGCAAGCAGGTGCCCGGTTATCCGTCGCTGATGATCGGCGTCATGACGATCGGCGGCGTGCAGCTGATCATGATCGGCATCGTCGGCGAATATATCGGCAAGATCCTTTCCGAATTGAAGGCACGGCCGATCTACTTCGTCGCCGAGCACACCGAGAAGCACGCCGACGGCGGCGCGGCGCAGAGCGCCACCGAGCGGACCGCCGCCGAATGAGCGAAAATTCGCCGCGCCGGATCTGGCTGTGTGCTGACGATTATGGCCTGAGCTGCGGCGTCAACCGCGCGATCCGCGACCTGATCGAGCGCGGCCGTCTCAATGCGACGTCGGTGATGATGGTGACGCCGGCGATCGGCCGCGAGGCTGCGGCCGCGCTGCAGGCCTCGGTCGCAAAGAGCCCGCGCTGCGCGATCGGGCTGCACGTGACGCTGACCGCGCCGTTCCGGCCGCTGACGATGCATTTCCGTCCGCTCGACGGCGACATGTTCCTGCCATTCCCGCGGCTGTTGCGCGCCGGGCTGATGCATCGGCTCGATGCCGATCTGGTCCATGCCGAGGTGCTGGTGCAGCTCGACGCCTTCCACGAAATGTTCGGCCGCGCGCCCGATTTCGTCGACGGCCACCAGCACGCTCAACTGTTCCCGCAGGTGCGCGACGGCTTCCTGCGCGCCGTGAAGGAGCGCGCGCCCAAGGCCTGGGTGCGGCAGTGCGGACGCGAAGGCCCGCTGGCGCGCCAGCTGACGGCGCCGAAGGCTTTGGTGCTGAACGTGCTCAGCACGCAATTCCGGATCAAGGCCCAGCGATCGGGCCTGCACTTCAACCCGGCCTTCGCCGGCGCCTACGATTTTACGCGCGGCAGCGAATTCGCAGCGCTGATGCAGGGCTTCCTCGACGGCCTGCCGGAAGACGGGCTCGTGATGTGCCATCCCGGTTTCGTCGATGAAACCCTGAAAAACCTCGACCCGCTGACGACGCAGCGCGAGACCGAGCATGCCTATCTCGCGGGCGAGGATTTCCCCGCCCTGCTGGCCCTGAATAAAGTTACACTGGCCTGACCCTTGTTTTGACGCGTTTTCTTCACGCGAACCGGGATCCACTTCGCTCGAAAACGCTTAAGGCTCACGAAAAACCGCCGGTCGTATTGTCGCATACAGAAATTTAATTCTGGCCCCCACTCCTTGCGCCACAAAGCCCGTCCTACATGAGCCGCGCGCCGATTCGATCGACGCGATGGAGAACGCCATGACACCGCAAGAACGCCAACTGATTGACGATCTCTTCGACCGGCTCGCCAAGCTGGAGAATGCCCCGCGCGACAACGAGGCCATGTCCGCCATCATGCAGGGCCTGCGCAGCGCGCCAAATGCGGTTTACGCGCTGGTGCAGACCGCGCTGGTTCAGGACGAGGCGCTGAAGCGTGCCCATGACCGGATCCAGGAGCTCGAGGCCGCGGTCGGCCAGCAGCAGGGAGCACAGCAGCAGGGCGGCGGCTTCCTCGATTCGATGCGCGATGCGATCTTCGGACAGGGCCAGCAGCAGCCGCACGGCTCGGTGCCGCCGGTGCGCCCGCCGGATGTTGGCGGCAGCCGCCCGGTCTGGAACTCGGGCCAGGCGATCCAGCAGGCAGGCGGTTATGGCCAGCCGCCGCAGCAATACGGTCAGTCCCAATACGGACAGCCTTACGGCGGCCAGCAGCCCCCGGCCTTCGGCGGCGGCGCCCCCGGTGGCGGCGGTTCGTTCCTCGGCACTGCGGCTGCGGCCGCGGCCGGCGTGGTCGGCGGCGGGCTGCTGCTCTCCAGCATCCGCGGCATGATGGGTGGCGGCAGCCACCAGTCGCTGGCGGACGCCGGTGGCCTCGGCGGCGGTTCGCGTCCGTGGGGTGGCGACCAGTCGTCGAGCGACCTCGCTCGTGACGCGGGGGTCAACGACATCGGCTCCAACCGCGACAGTGATTCCGGCTCGCGCGCCGGCGCGTTCGACCAGGCGCAGGCCGACCGGGACAGTGACGATGATCAGGACGCCGACGACTTCGACGACAACGGCGGCGACGACAACAGCGATTACGCGTAAACGCGATCGCTGAAACGACAACGGTCGCTCCAATCGAGCGGCCGTTTTGATTCCGTCGTCCCGGCGAAAGCCGGGACCTATAACCACAACCGTGCGAGATTTGACACGGCTGGAGCTACAGCTTCTCTCAGAGACAACCGCCTGTGGTTATGGATCCCTTGGGTTCACGACACAAGTGCAACACCTGCTAGGGTGTTGTGGCGATGGGACAATGTTATGGCCAGCTCAGCCTTGAAGAGCGCGTTGAGATTTACCGCCTGCATGCAGGCGGTAAATCTCAA
>NZ_JBWJZD010000054.1:0-32361 GCF_056429065.1 Bradyrhizobium sp. USDA3010 | reverse complement strand
GCCTCAACGATACCCCACGCAAATGCCTGGACTTCAAGACACCCGCCGAGGCATTCTCCAAGCTCAAATCAATCGTTGCACTTCAAACGTGACTCCATCTCCCTGCTTTCGCAGGGACGACACCGAGTATGTTGCGTGGCCGGTGGACACAGCTTCGCATTCTCGTGACATGATCTGTCCGAGCTCTGCTCTTCGTTTCGCGCTCTCTCCAAACGGAGGGCGCAGGGAAAGCCGGGTGCCGATCGCACCCATGGGTCCGGTGCAACAAAAAGCACCGGAGGTCGGACCACAGGTGTAACCGGAAACATCCCGGCTTTCCCTGCGCGATGGGTTACGGCTTATACGTGCTCTCCCCGGCGAGACTGGGCTTGCTTGTCACCGCCTTCGCAAGACGCATTCGCATCTCGCGACGAGACACCTGCCGCTAGGGCGTCACACGATTTCGCCGTCCGCCACGCATGCATGTCGTCTCTCGCATGCCCGGCGTCCACCGCATCTCACCGCAACACTCCTGACGATGCGCAGCGCCCCTCGATCGGGTGAGACGCGCCAATTGAACATCTGAGTTGGGTCAAATTCCGAAAAACGAAACGAGCCATCGCAGGGGATTGTTGGACCTTACAGTCTCACACCACCTTCCGCGGGGCCGCCGTCGCCGCATCGCCCGTGTTCGGCGTGCCCGTCGGCTCGATCAGCAGCAGATGCACCTCTTCCCGCGCGACGGGGCGATGCTCGACGCCCTTCGGCACGATGTACATCTGGCCGGGGTGCAGCGTGATGGTGCGATCGCGCAGCTCAATGTCGAGCACGCCCTTCAGCACGAGGAAGAAGTCGTCGGTGTCGTCATGCTTGTGCCAGACGAACTCGCCTTGCACCTTCACCACCATCACGTCGCAGGCGTTGAATTGCGCGACGGTGCGCGGCGACCAGTGATCGGAGAACGTCGATAGCTTCTGCGAAAGGTCGATCGCGTCGCTCATGATGCCTCCGGGTCCGGGTCAGCTTGCCGGGCTCGTTAGCTCAGCCGCGCGATACTCTCAATGCACGCCCCTCAACTTCTCCGGATACGTCGTCGGCCCGTTGTGCCCGTTCATTCCGCACGGCGTTTCGCCGTTGGCGGCCTTGCGCGCCAGCAGTTCCCGTTCCGCCTTGTACCAGAGCTGATCCATCTGGCCCGGCGGCTCGCCGGCATCCTTCCACAATTCGTAGGCGCGGGTCCGAATCTCCTGCTCGGTTGGGCCTGTCATGGGCGGCTCCCTCAATTTGAGACATCAAACTGTTTGGAGTGGAACTGCCAGCATAGCGCAAGGTTCCAAGGCGCGCGAGATCGCCGCGCTGTCCATGGCGCGGCATCTGTGCACAAGCGCCGCTGCGCAGCCCATTTGCCGGATTTAAGCGTGCGAAGAGCGGCCCCAGGGGAAAAGACCCCGATGCAGATGCATGTCAACAAGGGTGCCCAATTCCCCGGCACCAGGTGCGGCCGCCGGCGGCGCGCCGGTCTTGCCGAGGCAACCTACCCCTTCTGAGGTATGAAACCTTTGCGCGCATCTGCAGACTTAAGATTATCAGGATTTTGCCGTGACCTTCCTGGGGCTAGAGACAACGCCGCTCGCATGTATTTTAAGCGGGCGGCGTTGGACTTTCAGGCAGGGCTTGCCCCCCGTGCGGGAACGCGACGGCGTGGCTCCGCGGACCGAGTGTGTCCGGATGTTTCACCGCGACGCGCCGCATCATCCCGGCGCGCCGCGTGCGCCCTACTCCGCGGCCTGGCGCACGTGGCGCGTTGTTGGGGTGCGCATCGTCACCAGCTCTTCGGAGGCGGTCGGATGCAGGGCGATGGTGGCGTCGAAATCCGCCTTGGTCGCCTTCATCTTCACCGCGATCGCGACCACCTGGGTGACCTCGGCGGCGCAGTCGCCGACGATATGGCAGCCGAGCACGCGGTCGCTTGTGCCGTCGACCACGAGCTTCATCAGCACGCGGGTGTCGCGGCCGGACATCGTCGCCTTGATCGGGCGGAAATCGGTCTTGTAGATATCGACGTGGCTGTACTGCGCCCGCGCCTCTTCTTCCGTGAGGCCGACGGTGCCGACCTCCGGCTGCGAGAACACCGCGGTCGGAATCGTCGCGTGGTCGACCTGCACCGGGCGCTTGCCGAACACGGTGTCGGCGAAGGCGTGGCCCTCGCGGATCGCGACCGGCGTCAGATTGGTGCGGTGGGTGACGTCGCCGATCGCGTAGATGTTGTCGACCGAGGTCTTCGACCAGCCGTCGACCTGGATGCCGCCATTGGCGGGATTGATCGCGACGCCGGCCGCCTCCAGCCCGAGACCCCGGACATTGGGATGCCGGCCGATCGCGAACATCACCTGGTCGGAGGCGATGCTCGAGCCGCTGGACAGATGCGTCGTGAAATCACGGCCGTGCTTGTCGATCTTCGCCACCGTGCAGCCGGTGATGATGGTGATGCCGCGCTTCTCCATCTCGGTGCGGACATGCTTGCGGACGTCCTCGTCGAAGCCGCGCAGGATGTTGTCGCCGCGATAGACCACGGTCACGTCGGAGCCGTAGCCGGCGAAGATGCCGGCGAATTCCAGCGCGATGTAGCCGCCGCCCTGGATCACGATCCGCTTCGGCAGCTCCTTCAGGTGAAACGCCTCGTTGGAGGAGATCACGTGCTCGATGCCGGGAACCGCCGGCCCGTGATTGGGCGCGCCGCCGGTCGCGATCAGGATGTATTTCGCCGTCACCTTCTCGCCGGTGGCGAGCCTGATGGTGTGGGCATCCTCCAGCACCGCACGGGTCTTGACGATCCTGGCGCCCGACTTCTCGACATTGGTGGTGTAGGCGCCCTCGAGCCGGGCGATCTCCTTGTCCTTGTTGGCGACGAGTGTGGCCCAATCGAACGAGACCTGACCAATGCTCCAGCCGAAGCCGGCGGCATCCTCGATCTCCTGGTGGACGTGGCTGCCGATCACGAACAGCTTCTTCGGCACGCAGCCGCGGATCACGCAGGTGCCGCCCATCCGGTACTCTTCGGCGACCATGACCTTCGCGCCATAGTTGGCAGCAATGCGGGCGGCACGAACGCCGCCCGAACCACCACCGATGACAAACAGGTCGACGTCAAACTCGGCCATGGCAACCCTCTCTCTTCCTCCTCCCTCGCCCCGCTCTTGCGGGGAGAGGGTTGGGTGAGGGGCCGCCTCCACGAATCCGACTCGCGGAGAGCCCCCTCACCCGGCACTCCGTGCCGACCTCTCCCCGCACGCGGGGCGAGGCGATCAGCCCGCTTAGATGTCCTTGCCGCGCTTCTTCATCTCGGCCTTGAACTGGCCGTTGACGATCACGCCGAACTGCTGCGCCCACTGCTGCATATATTGCAGCGATCCATTGATTGCCGTGGGCTCGGCGGTCAAAAGCTTCTGACCGAGCGGCGTCTTGTAGAACGTCACGAGATCCTTCAGCTCCTGCTCGGTGAACTCCGAGGCGTAGATCTGCGCCATGCCGTCGCCGATCTCCTTCTCGCTGCCGGCAAACTGCTTGGCGACGACCAGCGCCACCTCATCGAGATCCTTCTGGTAGTTCAGGTACTGCTGCAGCAGACCGGTCTTGGTCTTCTCGATGATGCCGGGAACGGCGCCGGAATACATCACCGCCACGTTCTTCATCGCCAGAATTTCCTTGGCGTACCCGATCGCCGCGGGGGTCGACTGCTTGACCTTGGGCATGGGGGGCAGCTGCTGCGCCATGGCCGGCGCAGCCGCGAGCGCCAGGCCAGCCGCCAGGGCCACTGCCGACAAAAGTCCCGAAAAACGCTTCATTCCAAGTCTCCTTGCTTGCGGCGTTAGCGCCGTTCAACAACCCGAATTCCCTGTGCGCCGGCCAGGACGGCGACGCTGCCAAGCCCGATGAACAGGCCATGTTCAACCACGCCCGGGATCACGCTGAGCAAACCGGCGAGACGCGGCGGGTCGCCGATCCGACCGAGATGGGCATCGACGATCCAGTGGCCGCCATCGGTGACAAAAACGTGACCGTCCTTGCCCTTACGGACGATCATTTGGCCGGACACGCCGGCCTCGGCGAACGCCCGCGCCATCGCGGCCTGCGTCGCGGCGAGCCCGAACGGGATCACCTCGACCGGCAGCGGAAAGCGGCCGAGCACCTCGACCCATTTGCTGTCGTCAGCGATCACGATCATGCGATCACTGGCGGCCGCCACGATCTTCTCGCGCAGCAGCGCGCCGCCGCCGCCCTTGATCAGATTGAGCGCGGGGTCGATCTCGTCGGCGCCATCGACGGTGAGGTCGAGATGATCGACCTCATCCAGCGTGGTCAGCGGGACGCCGCAGCGGATCGCGTCCGCCCGGGTCGCCTCCGAGGTCGGCACGCCGATCACCTTCATGCCGGCGCGGACCTTCTCGCCTAGCAGCTCGACGAAATGCTTGGCGGTCGACCCGGTGCCGAGCCCGAGCTTCATGCCGTCGCGCACCTCTTCGAGCGCGCGCGCAGCCGCCTGGCGTTTCAGTGCGTCCATGTCCACGGCCGATAGCCCCTCGGTTGTCCGTTACGGGCGCGCCATCGGGCCGCCCGGCGGGCGCATATCTAGCCTCGATTCACGGGCAGGAATAGCGCCATCCGGGCCCGTCTTTAGGCCGAAACGGCATCCATCGCGGCCAAAATCGCCGCAAAACGGTCCTCGACCTCGGCCCGCATCCCGGGATGGGTGAAAACATAGAGCTGGCCGTCGTGAATCGCGCGCACCACGCGGGCTGCAACCGCAGCCGGATCGAGACCCGCCTCCAGGCGGCGCGCGATCTCGGCGACGACAGCGGTCATCGGGCTCGCCGGGTCGAGCTGGCGGGGCGGTCCGTAGTGCTCGGGGCGGTTGCGCCCGCTCTCGCCGATCCGGGTCCGCACATAGCTCGGACAGAGCACGCTGACGCCGATCCCGAGCGGCGCGAGTTGCGCCGAAAGTCCTTCGGAGAGGCTGACGACGGCGAATTTGGTCGCCGAATACGGGCTGACGCCGAGCCCTGCATTCATCCCGGCCATCGAGGCGGTGTTGACGATATGGCCGCCCTCGCCGTGCGCACGGATGTGCGGCAGGAAGCTCCTGATGCCGTGCACGACGCCCATCAGGTTGACGTCGATCACCCAGCGCCAATCATCGACCGAGATCTGGTCGATGCCGCCGCCACCTGCGACGCCGGCATTGTTGCAGACGACGTGGACGCTTCCGAAGGCGCGGAACGATGCCTCTGCCGCGCGGTCGACGCTTGCGGGATCGGCGACGTCGCAGACCACGCCATGGACATCCGCGCCGCCGACGCGCAGCGCATCGACGGCCTTGTCGAGCGCGCCACCTTCGATGTCGGCGAGCATCACCTTCATGCCCTCGCGGGCGAACGCGGTTGCCATGGCGAGGCCAATTCCGCTGGCCGCACCGGTGACAAAAGCTGCTTTTCCGGCGAGTTCCCGCATCCCGGCCTCCCTAATTTTATGACGCGCCGACATCTACTCTTGCATCGCGGCGCGCGGCCCGATAGCCAAAAGCGTGATGTCCGCCTCCTCTCCCTCCATCATCGTGTTCGATCTAGACGGCACGCTGGTCGACACCGCGCCTGACCTGATCAGCGCGCTGAATTATGTGCTCGACCGCGAAGGTCTGCGGCCGGTGCCGCTGTCGGCGGCCCGCAACATGATTGGCGCCGGCGCGCGCAAGCTGCTGGAGCGCGGGCTCGAGGTGGACGGGCGCATGGTCAGCCTCGCGGACCTCGATCGCCTGACCAAGGATTTCATCAACTATTACGCCGAGCACATCGCCGACGGCTCGCGCCCGTTCGACGGGCTCGAAGCCGCGCTCGACCGGCTTGCGGCCAAGGGCCATCGCTTCGCGGTCTGCACCAATAAGCTGGAATGGCTGTCGAAGCTGCTGCTCGACCGGCTCGGTTTGACGCCGCGCTTTGCCGCGATCTGCGGCCAGGACACATTCGGCGTCGCCAAGCCCGATCCGGCGTTCCTGCGCGAGACGGTCGCCCGCGCCGGCGGAAAGCTGCCCGGCGCCATCATGGTCGGCGATGCCGGTCCCGATGTCGGGGTCGCCCGGCGGGCCAGCGTCCCGGTGATCGGCGTCGATTTCGGCTACACCGATGTCCCGATGACCGAGCTGAAGCCGGACCGGCTGATCAGCCATATGCGCGATCTGCCGGACGCCGTGGCCAGCCTCGGCGCCGCATAATATTTCCGCAACACATTGATATAGCTTGGCAATATTTTGCCATGCGAATTTTCGATTAACCATCCTTTAACGAACAGACCTCCCCCTGTTGCACCTCTGTTCCGACGCTCCTATGGTCGGCCCGGGGATTGTGGCTGATTGCCGCAGTAGAGTGTGGATCATGCGTCGTATCATCGTGATTGCGGCCGCCGGGCTGAGCCTGGCCGGCTGCTCTTCGTTCTCATTGGATTCGTTCAAGTCGGCACCGCCGCCGATGCAGGTGCAGCTGGATTCGGCTCCGCAAGGCGCCGACGCCGTGACCTCGATCGGGCCGGGTTGCAAGACGCCCTGTTCGGTGTCGATCCCGGCGCCGGAGGCCAACTTCACCGTCACCTTCAACATGCCGAAGTTCCAGCCGGCGACGGTGCCGGTGACGGTGACCCGGACGCCGGGCGACATCACCAGCCCGGCCACCACCACGCTCGATCCGAGCCCGGTGTTTGCCGAGTTGCAACCCGCCGGCCCGCCGCCGCGCGGGCACAAGGCTATGCGGCCGAAACAGAAGAAGCCGAAGCCGGCTGCCGCTGCGGCTCCTGCCGCTCCGGACGCCGCGGCACCGCCCCCGGCCGCCGCGCCCACACGCTGACGCGCAACGCTGCGCGTATCTGATCGAGATTGCACTGCACAAGAGCCCGGCCCAAAGCCGGGTTTTTGTATTTCGTGGAGACACATCGGCGATTGCGATCATGCATCGCGCGATCTGTCTCACCTATCGCTTTGCAATTGGCGTTGCAGGTTGCGGATCATCCATTGGAACGCATTGTGACGGCGTGCCAACATGCATAGATTGCGTGTGCGGGGCCTGTCACGGTCCGGCGCTCTGGGAACGCCTTGGTTTGAAGGCTTGGCTTGAAGGCTTGGGTTGAATGAACGGATCCACGCAGGCGCATTCCGACACGCTGTTTCGTCCGATGATCGATCCGTTCGGCCGGACGATCCGTTACCTGCGGGTCTCCGTCACCGACCGCTGCGACCTGCGCTGCTTCTATTGCATGTCGGAAGACATGACCTTCCTGCCGAAGGCCGACCTGCTGACGCTGGAAGAGCTCGACCGCCTCTGCTCAGCCTTCGTCGCCAAGGGCGTGCGCAAGATCCGCCTCACCGGCGGCGAGCCGCTGGTCCGCCGCAATGTGATGGGCCTGGTGCGTTCGCTGTCGCGCCACCTTTCGACCGGCGCGCTCGACGAATTGACGCTGACCACCAACGGTTCGCAGCTCGCACGCTTCGCACAGGAGCTGGCCGATTGCGGCGTGCGGCGCGTCAATGTCTCGCTCGACACGCTCGACCCCGTAAAGTTCCGGGCCATCACCCGCTGGGGCGACATCGACAAGGTGCTGGGGGGCATCGAGGCGGCGCGATCGGCGGGGCTTGCGGTCAAGATCAACGCGGTCGCCCTGAAGAACATGAACGAGGATGAGATTCCCGCGCTGATGGAATGGGCGCATGGCAAGGGAATGGGCCTGACCTTGATCGAGGTGATGCCGATGGGCGACATCGGCGAGGGCCGCATCGATCAGTACGTTCCGCTGTCGCTGCTGCGCGCGCGGCTCGAGAAGCACTACACGCTGACCGATCTCGCCGACGACACCGGCGGCCCTGCCCGCTATGTCCGGGTCGCCGAGACCGGCGGCAAGCTCGGCTTCATCACGCCGATGACCCACAATTTCTGCGAATCCTGCAACCGGGTGCGGATCACCTGCACCGGCACGCTGCACACCTGCCTCGGCCACGAGGACGCCTCCGACCTGCGCCGGCCGCTGCGCGCCTCCGACGACAACGATCTGCTGTCGGCGGCCATCGACCGGGCGATCGGGCTGAAGCCGAAAGGGCACGATTTCATCATCGACCGCCGCCACAACCGCCCGAGCGTCAGCCGCCACATGAGCGTCACCGGCGGCTAGTTCAAAGCCCGCTGCAGACGCCTGCGCCGTCCCCCGATTACCAAGGCGGGACAACGATTTGCCGCGCCGTCAATTTGCCCATTTTCCGATTGACGGCGCTACACGGCGCTGATTTGGTGCCCCGGCTGTCACGCTCGCCCGGCCGGATAGGCCGCTGCCCCCTGTCGGCACCTGCTGACGATCCGGTAGCCAAGAGCACCTAACAACGGCGGAAGCGGATTTCGGGGGAGGATGAACGTTTGCAACTGCTCCTGAAAGTGAGCCGTGGCTCCGTGCGCGTGCGTACGGCGGCCAGATGATGCTTGAAAAGATATTCGGCGCGCAGATCGCGCGGCCGTGGAGATCGTGATGCGCCCATTGTTGGCACTGAGTCAGGCCATCGACCGACTGAACGAGAAGATCGGATACGTCTGCAACCTCCTCGTCCTGCTCGCCTGCCTGGTCAGCGCCGGCAATGCCATGATCCGCTACGCGTTCAGCTACTCCTCGAACGGCTGGCTCGAGGCGCAGTGGTACATGTTTGCGATCCTCGTGATGTTCGGCGCCTCCTACACCTTCAAGCGCAACGAGCATGTGCGCGTCGAGATCCTCTATCTAATGCTGTCCGAACGCGGCCAGCTCTGGCTCGACTTGATCGGCACCCTGTTCTTCCTGATCCCCTCCTGTCTGCTGCTCGCCTATCTGTCCTGGCCGTTCTTCCACCAGGCCTATGCGGTCGGCGAGATGAGCGGCAATGCCGGCGGCCTGCTGCGCTGGCCGATCAAATTCGTTATCCCGTCCGGCTTCGTGATGCTCGCGTTGCAAGGCGTCTCCGAGGTGATCAAGCGGATCGCCGCGCTGCAGGGCTATGTGACGATCGACGCGAAGTACGAGAGGCCGACGCAATGACCATTACGCTGGAGATGATGCCGCCACTGATGTTCGGCGGCCTGATCATTGCAATGCTGATCGGCTATCCGGTGGCGTTCACGCTCGCCGCGGTCGGCTTGTCGTTCGGGTTTCTCTCGATCTATCTCGGCTTCTTCGACCTCAACTTCCTGCAGGCGATCCCGGGCCGCATCTTCGGCAGCGTGCTGTCCAACGAGCTTTTGCTCGCGATCCCGTTCTTCACCTTCATGGGCGCGATATTGGAGAGATGCGGGCTCGCCGAGGACATGCTGGATTCGATGGGCCAGCTGTTCGGCCCGATCCGCGGCGGCCTCGGCTATTCCGTGATCATCGTCGGCTTCATCCTCGGCGCCATCACCGGCACGGTGGCGGCGCAGGTGATCGCCATGGCGCTGATCTCGATGCCGGTGATGATCCGCTACGGCTACAATATCCGCTACATCACGGGCGTGCTCGCCGCCTCCGGCACCATCACGCAACTTGTCCCTCCCTCTCTCGTCCTGATCGTGCTCGCCGACCAGCTCGGCAAGTCGGTCGGCGACATGTATCTCGGCGCCTGGGGCCCGTCAGTATTCCAGATCCTGCTGTTCGCCGGCTACACCTTCCTGCTCGGCATCTTCAAGCCGAGCCACGTGCCCGCGGTGCCGATCACAGCGCGCACGCTGACCGGCTGGGCGCTGTGGAAGAAGTGCCTGCTCGGCATCATCCCCTCCGCGGTGCTGATCTTCGTCGTGCTCGGCACCATGATGATGGGCCTTGCGACCCCGACGGAAGCCGGCGCCATGGGCGCGGTCGGCGCCATCGTGCTCGCCGCGATCCACCACAAGGATTTCAGCGCGACCGGCCGCAAGATGCTCATCGTCGGTGTGATCGCCGGCGGCATCGGCACCATCATCGCGATGCTCTACACCGAGAACCTGCTCTTCAAGCTCGCGTTCGCCATCACCTATCTCGCGGTGGTCTGGATCTGCCTCGAGGCCGTCAAGATCCCGGACCTGCGCGACCTGATCAAGCAGGGCTACGAGACCACCATGCGCATCACCTGCATGGTCACCTTCATCCTGATCGGCTCGACCTGCTTCTCGGTGGTGTTCCTCGGCGTCTCCGGCGGCGTCTGGCTCGAGCACCTTCTGACCTCGCTGCCCGGCGGCGTCTGGGGCTTCCTGATCTTCATCAACCTCTTCATCTTCTTCCTGGCGTTCTTCCTCGACTTCTTCGAGATCGCCTTCATCATCCTGCCGATGATCGCGCCGATCGCGCAGAAGGTGCTGGCGCCGGTGGTCGGCCCCGACGCCGCGCTGATCTGGTTCGGCGTCATGCTCTGCGTCAACATGCAGACCTCGTTCCTGCATCCGCCGTTCGGCTTCGCGCTGTTCTATCTGCGCGGCGTGGCGCCGAAGGAAGTGAAGAGCTCCGACATCTATTGGGGCGCAATGCCCTGGATCGGGTTGCAGGCGATCATGGTAGCGCTGGTGATCGCATTCCCGGTCGTCGTCACCGGACTGCTCGACAAGCCGCTCGATGTCGACCTCAACAAGGTCAAGATCGAGGTGCCGCAGATCGAGCTGCCGCCGCTCGATTTCGGGCAACCGAAGCAGTAGCCGGCCCCAGCTTCTTCAGCGTGCCCCGGCGGAAGCGGGGCACCCTGGAACCGTTGACGGCGGCGTCGAGTCCTGTGAAGACGCGGGGATACGGATCGCCCTCCAACTCACAGACCGCCGCCATGCCCCAATCGCATCCCGCCCGCTCGTTCGTTCGCCCGCTCATCGCTTCCCTCAGCCTGGCGTTTGCTGCTGCCACAGCGCATGCGGCGCCGGCAGCCGACATTCGCGCACTGGCGCAACAGGAGCAGCAGCCGCTGCTCGACACGCTGCGCGACCTCGTGCAGATCGAATCCGGCAGCAAGGACATCGAAGGCCTCAACCAGATCGCCGCGCGCATCGCCGGCCAGCTCAAAGAACTCGGCGGCGCAGTGGACATCCTGCAGACCACCGACATCTACCGGCTGGACGATACGCCGGAGAAGATCGGCCCTGCCGTGCAGGCCGTCTTCAAGGGCACGGGCAGCGCGAAAATCATGCTGATCGCGCATATGGACACGGTGTATCTCAAGGGCATGCTGAAGGATCAGCCCTTCCGCGTCGATGGCGACAAGGCTTACGGCCTCGGCATCGCCGACGACAAGCAGGGCATCGCCACCATCATCCACAGCGTGGCGCTGCTGCAGAAGCTGAACTTCAAGGATTACGGCACGCTCACGGTGCTCATCAATGGCGACGAGGAGATCTCTTCGCCCGGATGGCGCAGCACCATCACCCGCGTCGCCGCGGAGCAGGATGCCGTGTTCTCGTTCGAAGGCAGCGACGCCAGCGGCACGCTCCGCCTCGCCACCAGCGGCATCGGCTCGGCCTATCTCACGGTGCATGGCAAGTCGTCGCATGCGGCCGCCAGGCCTGAAGGCGGCGTGAATGCGCTCTATGAGCTGTCACACCAGGTGCTGCAGATGAAGGACCTGTCGAAGCCCGAGCAGGGCCTGAAGCTGAACTGGACCGTTTCGAAGTCCGGCACCAACCGCAACGTGATCCCCGCCGAAGCCACTGCGCAGGCCGACGCGCGTGCGCTGAAGGTGTCCGACTTCGACGAACTCGAGACGGCGCTGCAGGACAAGATCAAGAACCGCCTGCTGCCCGACTCCAAGGTGGACGTGAAGTTCGAGGTACGCCGCCCGCCGCTCGAAGCCAACGACGCCTCGCGCCGCGTGGCCGGCCACGGCAAGACGATCTATCAGGAGCTCGGCATGCCGCTGAACGTGGCCGAGCGGGCCACGGGCGGCGGCACCGACGCTGCGTTTGCCGCCCTCAAGACCAAGGGAGCCGTGGTTGAAGGCATGGGCCTCTCGGGTTTCGGCGCACACTCCAACGATGCCGAGTACGTGCAGATCAACAGCATCGTGCCGCGCCTGTATTTGACCACGCGCATGATCATGGACCTGTCCGACGGCAAGGTGAAATAGACAGGACAGGCAGGCCCGCGGCACGACAGGTGCCGCAGGCAGAGCCGCTCAGGCGGTCGCCGGCTCCGCCTTGGCGAGGCGGAAGCTCAGCGTAAACTGGGCACCGCCGGACGGCAGGTTCTCTACCTTGATCGTCGCGTCGTGGTCGTCGACGACGCCGCGGACGATCGAGAGCCCGAGCCCCGCCCCGTCCGTGCGCTGGCGCTGACGATCGCCGCGCCAGAAGCGCTGGAACACCAGGCCCTGCTCGGCCGGCGCAATCCCTGGCCCGCAGTCCCGCACCTGCACCGAACCGTCCTCGTACACCTCGACGTCGACCGAGGTCGCGTCTGCCGTGTACTTGATGGCGTTCTCCGCCAGATTGAAGATCGCGCGCTGCAGCATCTCGGCATTGCCCTTGACCCGCACCGGACCGTCGGTGCCGCGCAGCGCGATGTCTTTCTGCTGCGCCAGCGCATAGGGCGCGATCGAGCCGACCACCTCGGCGCACACGGCGCGCAGATCCGCGGTTTCGCCGGGGTCCAGCACCAGCGTATCGAGCTCGGCAATCTCGAGCAGCTGGCTGACGATACGGCTCATGCTCTCGATGTCGGCATGCAGCTCCTTGGTTCCCCTGGCTACATCCAGCGTCTCGATCCGGGTCCTCAGGATCGCAAGCGGAGTGCGCAGTTGGTGCGCGGCGTCGGCGGTGAACTGGCGCTGCACGTGAAACCCGTCCTCCAGACGATCGAAGGCCTGGTTGACGGCGGTCACCAGCGGCAGGATTTCGCTCGGAATCCCCTCCGTCGGCAGACGGATGTCGGTCCTGGCCGGTCCGATGCTCCTGGCCTCCTCCGAAGCCCGCAGCAGCGGAATCACGGCGCGGCGGAAGATCAGGATGTCGGTCGCCAGCAGGATCAGGAGGATCGGGATGGTGATCCAGCCGACCCGCCGGAAGAAGTTGGAAACGATGTCATCGATGATGACGTCGCGATGTGACAGGTCCTCGGCGACCTGGATGCGCAGCGTCTGGCCGCCCACGAGCTTGGTGGCGCTGGCACCGGAAATCCGGTCGGCCAGGGCCGGCAGTCGCGGCGCTCCGCGATGCGACGAAAACAGCAGATTGTCGTCCGCATCGTAGATGTCGTAGCGATAGCGCCCATAGGCGTCGGAATAGAGCCCCCTCAGGCTGTCCGGCAGGTTGAGCTGTACCTTGCCGGCGGAATCGACCACCAGGTTCTGGCCGAGATCGGCGGCCTGATCGCGCATCGCTTCGCCATGCAGCTGGTCGATCTCCGAGTTCAGCAACCAGAGCAGCAGCAGCGGCAGGAAGATCGCGGCGACCGCGACCGCCACGATGTGCAGGAACACGATCCGCGAGGTCAGCGACGTGAAGCGGAACACCCCTATTTCTCCTCCGCCATCAGATAGCCGACGCCGCGAATGGTGTGGATGATGATATTGGCGCGGTGCTCGGCGAGCAGCTTGCGCAGGCGCGACACGTAGACCTCGACTGCATTCGAGGCGACCTCGCCCGACAGACCGAAGATGTGGTCCTCGACATTCTTCTTCGGTACCACCCGCCCCTGCCGCCGCAGCAGGATCTCCAGCACCGACGTTTCGCGCGCGGAGAAGACGTGCGGAGCACCGTCGACGAACACCTGCTTGCTCTCGGTGTCGTAGACCAGATTGGCGAGCTTCAGCGATGAGCCGAGCAGCTGGCCGGGCCGGCGCAGGATGGCTTCGAGCCGCGCCACCAGCTCTTCCAGCGCGAACGGCTTCGCCAGATAATCGTCCGCGCCGCTGCGCAGGCCGTTGACCCGATCCTGCAGGCCGTTGCGCGCGGTCAACACCAGGACCGGCAGCGGGTCGGTCTTGCGGCGCAGCTCCGACAGCACCGACAGGCCATCACCGTCCGGCAGACCGAGATCGAGGATCATGGCAGCATAGGTGACGCTGCGCAGCGCATCACGCGCCTCGGCAACGCTGTTGACGATATCGGACTCATATCCCGCCGCCACCAGCCCGCTCGCGAGCAGTCGCGATAGCTCGAGATTGTCCTCGACGATCAGAAGGCGCATCGCAGCAGTCCTGTTTTCATTCGATCGGTCTTCCGTTTGCACACCTTGTTGCGATGCGCCAGCCAATCGACAATTCCGCAACAGATCGCACGTTGAGCAATCCCGATGTGCAAACGATACGCATTTGAGCACAACGCCCGGATTGCCGCTAACCGCGCTATATTTTGGCTATGCGCGACCGCTCCTGTCCCCACGCAAAATAGATAAACCGGCCTCCGCCGCAATCAAATTCGCGCGCCGGGCGCGCTCTTGAAAAGGGCAAATGTAAGGCTGGCGTCAGCTAGCCCTGATAATCGTTCATCTGCTCTCGCCGGGAGATCGGACGACGGCCCGCCATGCGGCGAGACCTCGTCTCTCGCGCGAGACTTTCATGCAGTATTGGCGGCGGGCGATGTCATTTGGAATGAAGTATGTGGGCTTTGCGGCGATGCCGGTGCTGGCGGCGCTTCTCGCCGGCGCGTGGCTCACGACGCGCGCCGATGGTGTCGTGAACGCCAAGGCCGCGCAGGAGACCGCGCCGCAGGACGTCAACGTCGAGCAGCAATACGTCGCGCTGAGCGACAAGCAGGCGGCCTCCATGAAGGTGATGGCCGCGGAGCAGCGTTCGTTCCGGACCCTGAAGAACGCAGTCGGCTCGATCGACTTCAACCGTCGACATCGTGCAGAAGCAGCTCGTGCTTGGGCAGATCGACCAGGTCACCGTGCTGAATGCGCAGCAGGCCTATTTCAACGCGGCGATCGCCCGCGTCCAGGCGGAGGCGACGCGGCTTTCGGACACTGCGGCGCTGTTCATGGCGCTTGGCGGCGGCTGGCCG
Organism: Bradyrhizobium sp. USDA3010; assembly: GCF_056429065.1. Lineage (NCBI taxonomy): Bacteria > Pseudomonadati > Pseudomonadota > Alphaproteobacteria > Hyphomicrobiales > Nitrobacteraceae > Bradyrhizobium > Bradyrhizobium sp. USDA3010. Next base: position 17,401 of record NZ_JBWJZD010000054.1, on the reverse strand, counting down.
ACCGACTGCGCGACCAGCGACTGGCGATCATGCGTGTTCGAGAGCCGCGTCGCGTCGAAGACGTGATCGCGACACGGACAGGCCCCGGCGCCTTCGCTCCGGGGCCCTTTGTCGACGTGGTGGCACTCACGCTTGCGAGTGGCGCGCCATGAAATTATCGTAGCCGACTTCGGCGACCTGGAACCACTGATAGCCGTTGTTGGAGAACGTCGTCAGCGAGTCATAGACCTTCTTGAAATTGGCATTGGTCGCCGAAACCTCGGCATGCAGCTCCTTGGCGGCCTTGAAGGACGCTTCCATCACCGCAGACGGGAATGGGCGCAGCTTGGTGCCGGCCGCGAGCAGCTTCTTCAGTGCGAGCGGGTTGGCCTGGTCGTAGCGCGCCATCATCCAGTTGTTGGCGAGATGGCCGGCCTGCTCGAGCACGAACTGATAGTGCTTCGGCAACGCGTTCCACTTGTCGAGGTTGATCATCGCGACCAGCATCGGGCCGCCTTCCCACCAGCCCGGGAAGTAATAGTTCGGCGCGACCTTGTAGAAGCCGAGCTTCTCGTCGTCGTAGGGACCGACCCACTCGGCCGCATCGATGGTGCCTTTCTCCAGCGCCGGATAGATGTCGCCGCCGGCGAGTTGCTGCGGCACCGCGCCGAGCTTCTGCATCACCCTGCCGGCAAAGCCGCCGATGCGGAATTTGAGGCCCTTGAGATCGTCGACGCTGTTGATCTCCTTGCGGAACCAACCACCCATCTGGCAGCCGGTGTTGCCGGCAAGCAGCGAGGTGACATTGTAGCTCTTGTAGAACTCGTTGAGCAGCTCCTTGCCGCCGCCCAGCATGAACCAGGCCTGGTTGAGCCGCATGTTGGGCCCGAACGGCACCGAGGAGCCAAAGGTGAAAGTCGGGTCCTTGCCGAAATAGTAATACGGCGCGGTGTGCCCCATCTCGACCGTGCCGTTCTGCACGGCGTCGAGCACCTGCAGGCCGGGCACGATCTCGCCGGCGGCAAAGGTCTGGATCTGGAACTTGTTGTCGGTGGCTTCACCCACCGCCTTGGCCATCAGCTCGGCGCCGCCGTGCAGCGTGTCGAGCGACTTCGGCCAGCTCGTCGTCAGCCGCCATTTGAGCTCCGGCATCGACTGCGCGATCGCGGGAGCTGCGACCGTTGCCGCGCCTGCGACACCTAAACCCGTGACCTTGATGAAATCTCTGCGCTTCATTTGCTTCCTGCCCTGTGTGATTGTGTTGTCCGAGCGTCGACTGCTTGCGATCGTCGCGCTGCGTTTCTTTGCCGTCGTGACCGGTGACCGATCACGCGCCGCCTTCGTGCCGAGGCTTCGGGCGCGAGCATGGAACATCCCCTCGGCGAACGCCAGACGCAAAAAACCCGGCCTCCTTACGGGGGCCGGGCTACTTAAGTCGAAGCTTTGGGCGCGTTCTCTTCTCGCGAACGCTCGAAGCGCTGTTAGCCGCGGGTGCGTGAGCGGATCATGAAGCTGTCGAAGGTGTATTCGGCGACCTGCCACCACAGATACTGGTCGGAACGATACGCCTGCATGGCGTCGATCGACTTCTTGAAATCGGCATTCTTGGCCGAGATTTCCCCCCACAGCTCGTTGGTCGCCTTGAGGCAGGCCTCGAGCACTTCGTTGGTGAACGGACGCAGCTGCGTGCCGCCGGCAACCAGCCGCTTCAGCGCCGAGGGGTTCTGCATGTCGTAGCGCGCAGCCATCCAGGTGTTGGCGTTGGCGGTCGCGTTGGTCAGGATCGCCTGGTAGTTCTTCGGCAGCGCGTTCCACTTTTCGAGGTTGCAGTAGGCGTGCACGGTCGGGCCGCCTTCCCAGAAGCCCGGATAGTAGTAGTACTTGGCGACCTTCTGGAAACCGAGCTTCTCGTCGTCATAGGGACCGACCCACTCGGCGGCGTCGATGGTGCCCTTCTCCAGCGCCGGATAGATGTCGCCGCCGGCGAGCTGCTGCGGCACCACGCCGACCTTCTGCAGCACCTGGCCGGCGATTCCGCCGATCCGGAATTTGAGGCCGGAGAGATCGGCGACCGTCTTGATCTCCTTGCGGAACCAGCCGCCCATCTGGGTGCCGGTGTTGCCGCAGGGGAAGCCGATCACGCCGAACTTCTTGAAGAACTCGTTGCCGAGCGCCTCGCCGCCGCCCTGGTACCACCAGGAGTTCTGCATGCGGGCGTTGAGGCCGAACGGCACCGACGCGTAGATCGCAAAGGTCGGGTCCTTGCCGACATAGTAGTAGGACACGGTGTGGCACATCTCGACCGTGCCGTTGGAAGTCGCGTCCAGCGCCTGCAGGCCGGGGACGATCTCACCCGCCGCGAACACCTGGATCTGGAACTTGTTGTCAGTCATTTCGGCGACGTACTTCGCCACCTGGTCGGCACCGCCATAGATGGTGTCCAGCGACTTCGGGAAGCTCGATGTCAGGCGCCATTTGATTTCAGGCGAGGACTGCGCAATCGCCGGCGCGGCAACCGCCGTCGCGGCAGCACCGGCCGCAGACACTTTCAAAAAATCACGACGCTTCATCGTAAGGCTTCTCCTTGAGGGGCGTTTCCCAGTGACCGCAAGCAGTTCTCCGGCAGGAGGATTGCAAGCAGAACGCTTGCAAACGCCCGCCGAGGCGCTCTAGGTCGGCCCTTTAACACGGAAGACGGCCTCACGGAAACGCGACAATGGCATGACCGCACCAATTAAACGAAAGTCTGATGGCGCGGGAAATTTGCCGGAAAATGCGGGCTCAGGCTGCTGCGACGACGGCTTGTAGCGGCTCGCGGACCTTGTCGCCGTCACGCGGTAAATCGCCGCGTGCGGGCCGCCCGGCCGGCCCTCAGCCACCGGGCTCCCGTGGCAATCAGCGTCGCGTCGCCTCTCGCGCCTTCTTGGCTTTATCGGCCAAATGCCGCCCACGCCGGATCCAGCTTTGCGCGGTCGTCTTGCTGACGCCAAACGTCTTGGCGATCGCCATGGCGGCCTCCCCGATCGAGTCGGATTTCTTCGCAAGGTTGAACGCCATGCGGGACGCCTCTTCGCGCTTCTCCCGCGTCAGATGCTTACGGCGTTGCTTGTTTGCTTCACGTGATGCTGCCATGTCGCTGGTCGCCTCACGGCCCCTCCCCGTATTACGGCTACCCGTGCCCGCCTTCAATTGACGGAACGGTGGTACGATTCGGCCAGTGCTGGACAAACATACAGGCCGGACGCGATTCAGCAATCGTCCAAGGGCGACAGGCCTGTGAAGAAAGGCCGGCCGGATCCTGGCCTTTGAGGTCCACCGGCTAACCGGGACAACAGCGCGGGCTCAGGCGGCGGCGATGACGCCTTGCAGCTGCTCACGGACCTTGCTGCCGATCGCGCGGTAGATCGCCGCGTGCGGGCCGTCCGGTTCGCTCTCGACCACCGGGTTGCCGGAGTCGGAGGCGGCGCGGATGGCAATATGCAGCGGGATCTCGCCGAGGAACGGCACCCCGAGCTTCTCGGCCTCATGACGGGCGCCGCCATGGCCAAAGATGTCCGAGCGCGTGCCGCAATGCGGGCACTGGAAATAGCTCATGTTCTCGACAATGCCGAGCACCGGTACATTGACCTTCTTGAACATCGCCAGTCCCCGCCGCGCGTCGATCAGCGAGAGGTCCTGCGGCGTCGAGATGATGACGGCGCCCTTGAGCGGGACGTTCTGCGCCAACGTGAGCTGGGCGTCGCCGGTGCCGGGCGGCATGTCGACGACCAGCACATCGAGCGTGCCCCAGACGACGTCGCGCAGCATCTGGGTGATCGCCGACATCACCATCGGCCCGCGCCAGATCATCGCGGTGTCCTCCTCGACCAGGAAGCCGATCGACATGATCGACAGGCCGAAGCGCTGCAGCGGGATCATCTTCTTGTCGTCGTTGAGCTGCGGCTTCTCGCGGATGCCGGTCAGCCGCGGCACCGATGGGCCGTAGATGTCGGCATCAAGCAGCCCGACGCGCAGGCCGATGTCGCGCAGGCCGAGCGCGAGGTTGAGTGCCGTGGTCGACTTGCCGACCCCGCCCTTGCCGGAGGCAACCGCAATGACGGCGGAGATGCCGGGGATCTCGGCCTGCCGCGCCATCGGCGATTGCGCACCAGGCGGGTGCGGATGACGGTGCGCGGACGCGGGCTGGACACCGCCGGCCGGCCGCGGCGCAGGCGCCGCACTACCCGCCTTGCGCTCCGCGGTCAGCGCGATCATCGCGACGCTGACGCCGGGAATGGCGCGCACGGCGTTCTCGGCCTGCGCACGCACGCTCTCCCAGGCGCGGGCTTCCGCCGCATCGACGTTGATCGAGAAGAACACCTTGCCGTCGGTGACCGTGATCGCCGACAGCACGTTGGCGTTGGTCAAGGCCGTGCCGCGCGGCGACATCACCTTGGCCAGACAATCGAGAACCTGTTGCTGCGTCACGCTCACCGCGCATCTCCTGGAAAGTTCAAGAGACCTCCCTTAGAGCGTTGCAGCGCAAAAGGCTACCTCGCTCCGACGTCGTCGCGCCGCTCGGCCGGCGCTCCGGCGCCGCCCTCCTTGGCGGCCTCGTAGTTCAGCTCGATCATGACCCCGTTGGGGTCGTTGACGAAGATCTGCCAGAGATCGCCGCCGGGAACCTGGCGCGAGTCGAATTCCATGCCTTTGGACTGCAGCCGCTTCCGCATCCCGTCAAAGCCCTGACTGGCAAAGGCGACGTGATGAACGACGCCGGAGTCAGGCTTTTGTGCCTCGTCGGTCGCGGAAATATCGACCAGATGCACGACCGCCTTGCCCTCGCTGTACATCCACGCACCGGGGAACGCGAAGTTCGGCCGCGCCCCCTTTTCCAGGCCAAGAATGTCCTCATAGAACCGCACCGTGGCGGCGAGATTCCGGGTCCGGATATTGAAATGATCGAGCACACCGACGCTCATGCCCATGCGAGACACTCCCTTTTTTGTGAGGTTCTTTGGTGGGCCGATCCTAGCACAAAACCGGGGTCTGCCATCCAACGAAGCCGTTGCCCTCCGCTGCGCAGGGGGTATGGTGCGGCTCCTTCCATGGACGGAATGCCCTGCCCGCCGCGACGTTTTCCGGCGGTCTCAAGAGGCGATCACCACGGCAAATCACAAGGTAACAGACATGGCTAAAGTCGCTTTCCTCGGTCTCGGCGTAATGGGTTTCCCGATGGCGGGACACCTCGTGAAAAAGGGCGGCCATGAGGTCACCGTTTACAACCGGACCGCGGCGAAGGCGAAGGAATGGGCCGACAAGTTCGGCGGCAAGACGGCGCCGACCCCGAAGGCCGCCGCCGAAGGCCAGGATTTCGTGATGTGCTGCGTCGGCAACGACAACGACCTGCGCGCGGTCACGATCGGCCCCGACGGCGCCTTTGCCGGCATGAAGAAGGGCGCGACCTTCGTCGATCACACCACCGCCTCCGCCGAGGTTGCCCGCGAGCTCGATGCCGCCGCCACCAAGGCCGGCTTCAAGTTCATCGACGCGCCGGTGTCGGGCGGCCAGGCCGGCGCCGAGAACGGCGTGCTGACGGTGATGTGCGGCGGCAGCGAAGACGCCTATGCGGGCGCCGAGCCGATCATCACCGGCGCCTATGCGCGGATGTGCAAATTGCTCGGACCGGCGGGCGCCGGCCAGCTGACCAAGATGGTCAACCAGATCTGCATCGCAGGCCTCGTGCAGGGCCTGTCCGAGGGCATCCACTTCGCCAAGAAGAGCGGCCTCGACGTCGCCGCCGTGATCGAAACCATCTCCAAGGGCGCGGCGCAGTCCTGGCAGATGGAGAACCGCTACAAGACCATGAACGAGGGCAAGTACGATTTCGGCTTCGCGGTCGAGTGGATGCGCAAGGACCTCTCGATCGCGCTGGCGGAAGCCCGCCGCAACGGCGCCACCCTGCCGGCCACCGCGCTGGTTGACCAGTTCTATGCCGAGGTCGAGAAGATGGGCGGCAAGCGCTGGGATACGTCGAGCCTGCTGGCCCGGCTGCAGCGCTAACGCCTCTTCGCATACGGCCAGGTGACCCGCGCGGGCGGGTCACCTGCGAAGCGGCGCCGTCTCGCGAAGGAGAATTCCCCTTTGAAGGTCGCGCCGCCAAAATATCGAAAACAACCCCATGCAAAGTAGCTGGCCGGCCGCCGGCATTCGATATGGCAACTTGACACGTCGGGCAAATCAGGGACACACTTCCATTATTCCGAAATTGCGCTATTGCGCCCTGACATTGCACAACGGCGCGGCGCCCGGCGCAAAAGTTAATTTAACCTCCGGTTAACGCATTTCTTTAGCTCTTTAAGGTAACGCTTAATGAATTGGCGTCACAGATAGACAATGCAAAAAGCCCGCGCGGTTCGGGGGCAGGATTTGTGTTGTTGATGAGTAATCCCGCAGAAAAGCCTGAAGTTGTGCAGCTTCCGGCAGGACCTCAGGTGACGGTGCCGGTCAACAGCCGGCGCGTCGCAGCACAGCGGGTGCGCGAGGCACGGGATCGGTTAACGTCAACCAGTGGAACCCGCCCGGCGTTCGACGCCGAACTGCTCCGGCAATATGCGCAGACCCGGATCTCGGCGTCCTACGTCGTGATGCTGCTCGTGGTGGCAACCGGCGTCCTGTTTGGCCTCTGGATGAAGCCGATCGTGGCCGGCGCCTGGACGGTCGGCATCCTCGCTGTCCATCTCGCAATCATCCGCAGCTGCGCCCGCTTCCTCGCCGAGCCGACCTCCGTCGCCGTGACCCGCAAATGGCGAACCCGCTTCGTGCTGCTCGACCTGCTCTACGGCCTGTGCTGGACCGCGATCCTGATCCACCCCGCCGGGCGCGATCTCTCCTCCAACACGCTGATGATGTTCCTGATGCTGCTGGTGATCGCGGTCTCCAGCATGCTGGCGGCGAGCCTGCCGATCGCGGCACTCGCGGCGACCGTTCCGGTCACGGTCGGGATCGCGCTCGACCTCGTGCTCAACGGCGCATTCGACAATTACGTGCTGGCGCTGCTCGCGCTTGCCGCCGAGGGTTATTTCGCGCTGCTGGCCCACCGCCTGCATTCGACCACGCTGGCGACGCTGGAGGCCCGCGCCGAAAAGGACGCGCTGATCGGCGAACTGGAACAGGCCAAGGCGATCTCCGACGAGGCGCGGCACCGCGCCGAATCCGCCAACGTCGCCAAGTCGCGCTTCCTGGCCCAGATGAGCCACGAGCTGCGCACGCCACTCAATGCCATCCTCGGCTTCTCCGAGGTGATGAAGAGCGAGATCTTTGGTGCGCATGCGGTGCCGGTCTACAAGGAATATTCCGCCGACATCCATAATTCCGGCGTGCACCTGCTCAATCTCATCAACGAAATCCTCGATCTGTCGCGCATCGAGGCCGGCCGTTACGAGCTGAACGAAGAGGCCGTGGCGCTGGTGCACGTCGTCGCCGACTGCCACCATCTGCTGAAGCTGCGCGCCTCCAGCCGCGGCATCACCATCCACGAAGTGTTCGAGCATGGCATGCCCCGGATCTGGGGCGACGAGCGCGCGATCCGCCAGGTCGTGCTCAACCTGCTCTCCAACTCGATCAAGTTCACCCCGCAGGGCGGCGAGATCTGGCTGAAGGTCGGCTGGACCGCGTCGGGCGGGCAATATCTGAGCGTCAAGGACACCGGAAGCGGCATCGCCGAGGACGAGATCCCGGTCGTGCTGGCCTCGTTCGGCCAGGGCTCCAACTCAATCAAGTCGGCGGAACAAGGTGCGGGCCTTGGACTGCCGATCGCGAAGAGCCTGATCGACATGCATGGCGGCACCTTCACGCTGAAATCGAAGCTGCGCATCGGCACCGAGGTGATCGTGACCTTGCCGCCGGAACGGGTGATGAGCGCGCTGGCGCCGATGACGGAAGAAGCGCCGCCGATGCAGCCGGAGCCCGCCGAGCCCTCGATGGGCGCCGACCGGAAACGTGTGCGCCGCAAGTCCATCATGAGTGCCGGCACCGGATTGTAGAGCATGTCGCGGACAATCGTGACGCGGTTTTCGCTGCCAATGAATCCGAGGCGTTCACGCCAACACCATGCTCGCGACAAAAAGCCGGGGCGTGATGGCGCATCCCGATTCGACCGACTTGCACCGGCGGCTGAAACGGTTCAACAGTTGAAGAATGAGCTCAGAAACGCCGTGTATCGCAGTCTGCATGATCGACCCCAGGACGAAGCTCTGCTTCGGCTGTGGTCGCACGCTCCCGGAGATCGCACGCTGGCACAAGATGGACCGCGCGGAGCGGCTGTCGGTCATGGCGAATTTGCCGGCGCGGATGGCCGAGGCCGGGCTCGAGCACATGGAGCCGCGTCCGAAGCGCGCGTGACCACCGGAGCGACCGGAGCCGTACCGTGACCCGCATCCTCCTTGTCATCCTGCTCTTGATGGCAACCGCGGGCGCCGTTGTCACCTACGGCGATCCCGGCCAGATCGCGCGCGCCAGACAGAATCTGACCCAGATCTTCGGCCGCAGCATCGCCGCGCCGGCCGCCGCGCCGGCCCCCGCGGTGCAGATTGCACGCAGCCAGGGCGGCGAGTTCGCGTTCCGCGCCAAGATCAACGGCGTCAGCGCACCGATGGTGATCGACACCGGCGCGACCTCGGTCGTGCTGACCTGGGAGACCGCCAAGGCGATCGGGCTGCCGACCGACATGCTCGAATACAATGTCGACCTGGAGACCGCCGGCGGTCACACCAAGGCGGCGCGGCTGACGCTCGATCGTCTCGCGGTCGGCAAGCTGGTCGAGAAATCGGTGCCGGCGCTCGTGGTGCAACGCGGGCAGATGAAGACCAACCTGCTCGGCATGAGCTTCCTCGACCGGCTCGAAAGTTGGGGGGTCCGCTCCGACACGCTGAGCCTCACCGGATACCCCGACGTCACCGGCAGCATCAACACCTCGGCCCGTCACCGGCGCCCGCGCACGGTTGTCGACTAGCTCTAGCGGTCGTCGTCGTGGATCGACGACGGATGCCGGCATAGCGGGGTGACGCGGATCTCCATGAACGGAAACAGCGGCAGGCTGGACAGCATGTCGTGCAATTCCTGCGCGCCCGACACGTCGAAGATGCTGACATTGGCGTAGCGTCCAGCCACCCGCCACAGATGGCGCCAGGCCCCCGTGCGCTGCAGCTCCATGGCGCGGACGCGTTCCGCCTGCTTCAGCGCATCGACCTTTTCGGCTGGGAGATCGTGCGGAATCCGCACGTCCATTTCGACGTGAAACAGCATGATGATGAACTCTCTCTGCAAGCGATGAGGCGGTAGCGCGAAAACGGACTGGAGCCGCCGCGCGACCGCGGCGGCTCCATCGCTCTGTCTACCAGATCGTCAGCGTTGTCGTCAGCCTTGCACCAGACCGCGGCTGACCAGATTGATGTCGTCGGGATTGACGAGGTCCTTCGCCGTCCACCCGGAGACGTCGTAGTCGCTCATGCAGTTGCGCACGAAATCCTGCATGGCGCCGAGGTCGCCGGTCGCGCTCGCGGCCATCAGCGTCTCGACACGCAGGTTCTCGTAATTGCCCGCGTAGTTGCGCTCGTACAGCTCGTGGCGGCCGCCGAATTCGGAGCCAACCGCGTCCCAGAGCAGCTTGAGCAGCTTGATCCGGTCGATCGCGGCGTAACCGTTGGAGCCGCGCACGAAGCGGTCGAGATAAGGCCTGATGGCCTCGCTCTCGAGGTCGGCCGAACTCGACGGCAAATAGATCAAGCCGCTCGCGACATGGCGCTCGATCAGCTCCTTGATCCGCGGATAGGCCGTCGGCGCAAACACGCGATAGGCCAGCCCGTAGTTCAGGTTGGGCAGATTGTAGCCCTCGGTCCCCTGCCAGGCGATCGGCGATTTCACCATCGCATCCGAAATGCCGTGGAACAGATTGCGCCACGCGATCACCTCGCCCACCGCCGTCTGCACGCCGCGAAAATCCTTCGATCCGGTCGCCTCCACCGCCATCGAAAACAGGCCGGCAATGAAGTCGAGCTTGACGGCCAGCCGTGTCACGCCATGCAGCGTGAACCGCGGAATGAAGCCCGACGCCGGGAAGAACTGATTGATCTTGTCGACGTCGCCATAGATGAAGACGTTCTCCCAGGGCACCAGCACCTTGTCGAAAACGAGGATCGAGTCGTTCTCGTCGAAGCGGCTCGACAGCGGGTAGTCGAACGGCGAGCCGGTCGCGGCCGCCGTGAATTCATAGGACGAGCGGGCGATCAGCTTGACGCCCTTGGCGTCCATCGGCGCCGTGAAGATCAGCGCGAACGACTTGTCCTTGATCGGGATGCCGTAGTGGGCGATGAAATTGTAGTGAGTCAGCGCCGAGCCGGTCGCAACCACCTTCGCGCCCGAGACGATCAGGCCGGCGTCGGTCTCCTTCTCGACATGCATGAAGACGTCGCGCACGTCCTCGATGGCGCGATCGCGATCGATCGGCGGGTTGACGATGGCGTGATTCCAGAAGTCGAGCCGCTCCTGGGTCCGGGCATACCATTTCTTTGCGTTGCCGGCGTATTCGCCATAGAAGCCCGAATTCGCGCCCAGGGTTCCGAGGAACGCCGCTTTGTAGTCCGGCGAGCGACCCATCCAGCCATACGCAACCTTCTGCAATTCGGCGATCGCGTCGCGGCCCTTGATCAGGTCGTCGGACGTTCGCGAGCCCAGGAAGAACGGATGGGTCAACTGTCGCGAACCAGTGTCGGTCAGAACGCCGATCTGATCCTTCTTCTCGTGGAAGCGGTCGTACCAACGCGCCACCATCCGCGCGGAATTGCGGAAGGCGGGATGCTGCGTGACGTTCTTGACGCGCTCGCCGTAGATGTAGATTTCCCGGCCATCCTGGATGCTGTCCAGGAATTCCGTGCCGGTATAGACGCTGGTGGTTGACGCAGGCGCGTCGGCTCGCAGGGCAGCTGCTGTAGTCATGGGTTCTCCTCCGCTTGTGTCGTTGGACCGGAGGGCGTCGCCACCCCGGCCCGGACCATCCCGTCACGCTCTTGGTCGGCGTGACATCGGCGGAAAAGCTACGCGCTCACCCGGAGCGGGCGAAAGGTATCACACCATACCGCGCGAACCGTCGCGGCTCGGGCTATGACTCAGGTGGCACGGATCGGACGACGCATGATCGACCGGCCGACGCAACGCCGCAGCTGACGCAGCAATCGCGCAGCACGGCAAGGGAGCGAAAACCGGAGCGAGCCATGGACAAGGATCTGGGCAAAGGTCTGGGCAGGGGTTTTGACAGCGCTGCTGTCGCTTTCCATCGCGATGGCGAATTGGCCCTCACGGCCAGCGTCGTGACCATCGGCGCGTTCGACGGCGTTCATCGCGGCCATCAGGAACTGCTCCGCCAGACCATTGCGGCAGCGCAGCGCCGCGGCGTTCCTGCGGTGGTCTACACCTTCGATCCGCCCCCGAAAGTGTATTTCGGCCAGGCCGAGGCGCTGATCTCGCTCGGCGAAAAGCTCGAGCGCATCGCAACATTCGCACCGGACCACATCGTCGTCGCCGATTTCAACCAGATCTACGTCCGGCGCACCGCGGCCGATTTCCTCGCCGAGTTGCAGCTTTTGCAACCGCGTGAAGTGATCGTCGGCGAGGACTTCCGCTTCGGGTCCTGCAAGGGCGGCACCGCGCAGCTGCTGCGGCAACACTTCGACACGCGCATCCTGCCGCCGGTGCGCTGCGGCAATGGTGAGATCGTCTCCAGCAGCCGGATCCGCTCGCTTCGGCGATCCGGCCTTGCCGCCGCCGCATCGGCGCTGGAAAACTGGCGGGACATCGTGACCGCGTCGCCTGCCAATCGATCCAGCCTGGCCCAACTCGAGGTCATCAACCCATGACCGCCATCGATCCGCGCGAGCTGCGCAACGCCTGCGGCCAGTTCGGCACCGGCGTCACCATCATCACCACGCATTGCGAGGGACGCGACCACGGCATGACGGCCAATGCCTTCATGTCGGTCTCGCTCGATCCGCCGCTGGTCGCCATCTCGATCGCGAAAAGCGCAAAGATGCTCTGCCACATCCAGAACACCGGCCGCTTCGCGGTCAGCGTGCTCGCCGAAGGCATGGAGGATCTTGCCTGGCACTTCGCAGGCAAGCCCAAGCTCGACCTCTGCGACGTCTTCGAGCGCCGCAACGAGCTGCCCGTCATCGCCGATGCAGCGGCGTATTTCGTGACCGATCTTGCTGATGAGATCGTCGCGGGCGACCACACCATCTTCCTCGGCCATGTCCGCGAGATGTCGCTGGAGCCCGGCAAAAAGCCGCTGCTGTTCTGCCGCGGCCGCTTCGGCGGCCTGGCCGACCCGCACCTCGCGCCCGCGACGCTGGAGAACGCTGCTTACGAATTTGTCTGGTGAGACCGCCAGAAGATATTCCCGAAAACGGGGATGCAAGTTTGATCCAAACTGCAAGAAAAGGAGGAAACGACCATGCTGAACGTCAACAAGGACACCATCACCGACCACGTGATCGCCGCGCTCTCGAACGACATTCCTGATCGCAACCGTCAGATCATGACGAGCCTGATCCGCCACATGCACGCGTTCTGCAAGGAGGTCGACCTGACCTTCGCCGAGTGGTTCGCCGCCTGCGAATTCCTGCGGCGCGCCGGCGACATCTCGGACGAGAAGCGCAACGAGTTCATCCTGATCGCTGACATTCTCGGCGTCGAGGTGCTGGTCGACATGCTCGACCACCGGGTCACCGATGGTGAGAGCGAGTCCACCGTGCTCGGGCCGTTCTACCGGGAGAATCCGCCGGTGCTGCCGAAGGGTGCTTCCATCATCAAGAAGACGTTCGACAACGCGCAGACCGTGAAGGTCAGCGGGCGCATCAGCGACACCGCGGGACGGCCGATCGAGGGCGTCACGATCGACGTCTGGGAAGACGCGCCGAACGGGCTCTATGACCTGCAAGACCCCGAGCAACCCGCCTATAATCTGCGCGGGCGGTTCACGACCGACGCCAACGGCGAATACGCTTTCGTGGCGCTCCGTCCCGAGCCCTACCCGATCCCCTATGACGGCGCCGGCGGCGAGCTCCTGAAGTACATGGGCCACCATCCCTGGCGCCCGGGCCACATTCACTTCATGCTCTCGAAGGACGGCTATCAATCGCTGATCTCGCAGATCTACGATTCCGAGACCAAGTATCTCGACAATGACTCGGTGTTCGCCGTGAAGCAGAGCCTGATCGGCAAGTTCGCCAAGGCACCGGCCGGCGCAGACACCGACCTCGTTCTCGATTTCGACTTCAAGCTCAAGAAGGCGGCGGTCGAGCGCCTCGTCGCGGCCGAGTGATACGCGTTGCACCCTGCCAGGCCCGAGGCCTGGCAGGGTTCACTTTGAACTGACCTGCGAGGACCTATGAGTCGTGCCGTGATCGAAATCGCCGAGCCCGTGGAGCAAGTGCGGAACTTCGCAAGGGACACTGCGATCCGCAGTATCCGCGCCACCATCGTGGAAGCGCCGACCCGCCGGCGGCACAAGCTTTCGAACACGGAGGTCACGCATCAGGGCTACGTGCTGGTACGCGTCCTGCTCGACAACGGCGTGACGGGTATCGGCGAAGCCTCGACGCTCGGCGGGCCGCGCTGGGCCGAGGAGAGCGTGGAATCGATCAAGGCCGCGGTCACGAGTTACCTGGCGCCGGCGCTGCTCGGGCAGCCTGCCCTCGACTTCGAAGCCAATGCCTTGCGCATGGGCAAGGCCGCGACCCGCAATTTCGCAGCCAAGGGCGCCATCGAGTCCGCCCTGCTCGACGCCGTCGGCAAGACGCTCGGCCTCCCGGCCAGCGCGCTGCTCGGGGGTGCGGTTCGCCAGCGCATGGAAGTGATCTGGGCGCTGGCCTCGGGCGACAGCGGTCAGGAGCTGGAGGAAGCGAAGGAGAAGCTGCGGCGCCGCGAACACCGCCAGTTCAAGGTCAAGTTCGGCTTCAACCGCCCACCGGCCGATCTGAAGCGGTTGCAGACGCTGCGCGCCGGCCTCGGCGACGAGGTGCGGCTGATCGTCGATGTCAACCAGGGCTGGACCGAGGCCGAATGCATCCGCTTCATGCCGGCGCTGGAGGAACTGGACGTCGCTCTGGTCGAACAGCCGGTGTCAGCGCTGCAGCTGGAAACCATGGCGCGTGTCGCGGCGCGCACCTCCATTCCGTTGCTGGTCGACGAAGCGGCCTTCACCAAGGAGGAGATCGCCCGCGTCGCCACGATGGGTTGCGGCAGCGTCTATTCGCTGAAGCTCGTGAAGAGCGGCGGCCTGTTCGAGATGAAGCGCGCCGCCGCGGTCGCCGGCGCCCACGGCCTCGAGCTCTACGGCGGCTGCCTGCTGGAGAGCAGCATCGGCGCGGCCGCGCATCTTGCCGCATTCGCCACCCTGCCCAGGCTCGAATGGGGAAGCGAGCATTTCGGTCCGCGGATCCTCGTGGAAGACCTCGTCGTCAACCCGATCAGATTCGACACGTTCGAGATCTGCGTGCCCGATGGCCCGGGCCTCGGGGTCGAGGTCGACGAGGACAAGATCCGCGCCTTTGCCCGGAAGGATTAGGCAGATGGCGTTGTCCCGGCGGACAATTGACAATCCAGGGATGCCCGCTCAGTCTTCCCGCCGGAACCACCGTCTCGATCATGCGCCGATGACCACGCGATATCAAACCCGGCAGGCGTTTCACGCAGCTTCCGCCGAAGCGCGCAGACAAACGTCCGACTGACCGTGACCGATCGCGACGACGTCATGGATCTGAGGCGACTGGTCTACTTCGTCGCCGTCGCCGAGGAATTGCATTTCGGCCGCGCCGCATCACGGCTCGCGATCGCCCAGCCGCCGCTCAGCCGGCAGATTGCACAGCTGGAAAGCGATCTCGGCGTCGTGCTCATTGACCGGAGCCGAAGCCAGATCCGGTTGACCCAGGCCGGCAGCGTCCTGTTGGAGCGTGCACGCGATGTGCTGGAGCGGCTCGATCGGACGCACCGCGAGATCAAGCGGATCGGCGAAGGTTTTTCAGGGCACCTGCGCGTCGCCTTCGTCGGATCGGCGACCTATGGCGTGCTGCCCAATGTGATCAAGGCGTTTCGTTTGGCCTATCCTGACGTCGAGCTGGCGCTGTCGGCGATGAACAACGCCGAGCAGAAGCGCGCGGTGATCCAGCGCGAGATCGATATCGCCGTCGCCCGCCCCTCGCTCGACGACGAGGAATTGAAGTCGGAGCCGCTGCTGCAGGAGCCGCTGATCCTCGCGCTATCAGACACCTCGCCCTTGCTCGAGCAGCAGGTCACGCGGCTGGCTGCGCTGAAGGCCGAGACCTTCGTGCTCTACCCGCGCAAGCCGCGCCCGAGCTTCGCCGACCACATCCTCAACATCTGCCTCGAAGAGGGCTTCATTCCGAAATCGCAGGTCCTGGCGCAGGATTACCAGACCGCGATCAGCCTGGTGTCGGTTGGCGTCGGCATCGCGCTGGTGCCGCAATCCGTCTCGCAGGCGGACCGGCCCGGCGTCGCCTATCGCGCCTATGAGGGACATAATCCCGGCACCGCGCTGTCGCTGAACTACCGGCGCGACAACCGGATGCCGCATCTCTTCAATTTCCTGAAGGTTGCACACGACGTCGTGCGGCGTCAGCGCAAGCAATAACCTCAGGCCGCGACCGCCTCAGGCCGCGACCGCCGCAGGCGCGCGGTCGTCGACGCGTGCGATCGCCTCGCGCAGCACGTCGGTCCCGGCACCCGGCCGAACGCCGTTCTCCGCGAGATGCCTGCGGAAGGCGCGCGCGCCGGGCACGCCGTGGAAAGCACCGACGAAGTGGCGCGTGATCGAATGCAGCCGCGTGCCTTCAGCCAGTTGCCGCTCGATATACGGCAGCATCGCCGCGAACACGTCCCTCATCGTGGCGTGCGGCGGCGTTTCACCGAACAGCTCGGAATCGACTGTCAGCAGCCGCCACGGCTCCTGATAGGCCGCCCGTCCCAGCATCACGCCATCGACATGCGCCAGATGCTGCTTCGCTTCGGCGATACTCGTGATGCCGCCGTTGATGATGATGGGCACGTCCGGCAGCGCCGCCTTGAGGCGATAGACGCGATCGTAGTCGAGCGGCGGAATGTCGCGGTTCTCCTTCGGCGACAATCCGTTGAGCCAGGCCTTGCGCGCATGCACGACGAGCGCGTCCGCGCCCGCTGCAATCACGCCGCGCGCCAGCGTATCGAGCGCAACTTCCGGATCCTGGTCGTCGATGCCGATCCGGCACTTCACCGTGACAGGAACCTTCACTGCGCGCTTCATCGCCGCAACGCCCTCGGCGACCAGCGCGGGCTCCGCCATCAGGCAGGCGCCGAAACGGCCGTCCTTCACCCGATCAGAAGGGCAGCCGACATTGAGATTGATCTCGTCATAGCCGAAGTCCTCGCCGATCCGCGCGGCGGTCGCGAGATCGCACGGATCGGAACCGCCGAGCTGCAGCGCCACCGGATGCTCGCTGGCATCGAAGCCGAGCAACCGCGCCCGGTCGCCGTGGATGATGGCGCCGGTCGTCAGCATCTCCGTATAAAGCCGCGCCCGCCGCGACATCAGGCGATGGAAGACCCGGCAATGCCGGTCGGTCCAATCCATCATGGGCGCCACGGAAAAGCGATAATCTTGCGATTTCAATGATTTACCTTATGCTTCAATGGGATGAAACACGAACGTGTGCACTCCAAACTAGCCGAATTTGCACACGTTTGTACCCGTTTTGACCTGTCAGTGCACACGTAGCGCACACGATTTGGGGGAGTGCACACGACCGTGGCCAGTTTCACTCAGTTGCCGTCCGGGGGTTGGCGTGTCCAAGTCCGCCGCAAGAACCGCTATGTGGCGGAGACCTTCCGTCGCCGCAAGGATGGCGAGGAATGGGCGCTCGACATTGAGCGCAATATCGATCGCTGCGGGTCACCCAGGCCCCGAAGCGCCTCAATAGAAGGTGAAGAGCATGATCAAATTGGATCAATCGTCTGGCTCAGCTGATTGGTCAGCTCACTGACGTTGTAAGCAAAGAAGCGGGCGAATCGAACGACCTCGTTTTGGCCTTCGTTCTTGAATCTTCGGCATCAGCTGAAAATCCGAAAACGGGGCCGGTTATACTCATTCCGTGTAGCGAGTATAATTTCGTGCGAAAGAGCGGTCCCTCAGCTGTCACTGTGGTGACCCACATCGTCCCCATCCCGGGCTCGTGGCTAAGCGATGCGAGGTCGTTAAGGGGGTTTCAACTAAGCTAGCCCGTCTTATTCATCAGCGGCTTGTTGAGAGGCTGGCGAGCGTGGCGTAAGCCGCTGAGGTGGCGTAGGATTCGGTTGCTGACACCCACCCTCCGCGCATCCGGGCCGCCACACTCGCCAT
>NZ_JBWJZD010000053.1:0-32989 GCF_056429065.1 Bradyrhizobium sp. USDA3010 | reverse complement strand
CCCACCGTCAAAATCAACGGCGTGGACAAGAATCCGATGCGCTGGCCCGATGGAAGCTTCTCAATTCAGGGCGCAGCGGCTGAGCTTGGAGTGACCCCGCAGACGGTGTTCGATTATCTCGCGCGGGAATTGTTGGCAGGTCGTCAGTTAGCCAAAGGCCAGCCATGGCAGATCGAGCTCTCAGACGACCAAATCCGTCAGCTTCGCAATCGGGTACGACGCACCAAGCGTTCGAAGAAGGAGGCATCATGAAGTCATCGGCTCACCGAACACGTCAGAGTACCGCGTGGGGCGCTGCTCACAGCCATTCTTTGGCGGCTTCATCTCGCTTAGGACTGCGGACTTCTTGCGCCCCCTCCCCTCATTGGTACGATACTTGCTGTTCTCCTCGCAGGTCGTCAAAAACAGAAGGGAGGAGAAATGACCAAGACGCCGAACAAGGACAATTGTCGTAGTGGCGGGCGTGCGACAACGAAATTCGATGCCGTGGTCGTCGGAGCAGGCATCGCCGGTCTTTACCAGCTGTACCGGCTACGAGAGCTCGGGCTGAACGTCAGGGCGATCGACGCTGCCTCGGGTGTCGGTGGCACTTGGTATTGGAACCGTTATCCTGGTGCGCGTGTCGATTCAGAAGGCTACCAGTACCAGTACCTTTTCTCCGAAGACCTCTACAAACGATGGAGCTGGAGCGAAAGATTTCCGAGCCAGCCCGAAATCGAACGCTGGCTGAATTACGTGGCGGATCAGCTTGACCTGCGCAAGGACATTCAGTTCGGCACGACGGTCCAGAGTGCGCATTTTAATGAAGCGACGGATCGATGGGTGGTCGTGACCGACAAAGGTAATGTGATCGATACCCAGTTTGTAGTCACCTGTTGCGGTGTGCTTTCGGCACCCCATGTGTCCTTTCCGGGGCAGGAGGCGTTCAAGGGGCAGGTGTTTCATACGGCGCGATGGCCGCAGCAACCGGTCGATCTTGATGAGAAGCTCGTCGGCGTGGTTGGTAACGGACCAACGGGGATCCAGGTGATCCAGACGATCGCGGAAAAGGTTGGCCATCTCAAAGTATTCGTCCGCACGCCGCAATACATCATACCTATGAAGAATTCCAAGTACACTGCCGGGGACGTCGAGGCCTACAAGTCAAGGTTCAAAACCCTTACCGAGCGACTGCCGCACACGTTCACGGGCTTCGAACATGACGTCGAGTACGCCTGGGCCGGTCTGCCGCCGCAACAACGCCGCAGGGTGATTGAAGACTGCTGGAACGATGGTTCCGTGAAGTTGTGGATATCGTCCTTCGCCGAGCTGTTCTTCGATGAGGCGGTGAACGCGGAGATCTCCGAATTCGTGCGCGCGAAAATGCGCGAGCGGCTCAGAGATCCAAAACTTTATGACCTGCTGATCCCGAGCGATTACGGATTCGGCACTCATCGGGTGCCCTTGGAGCAGAATTTTCTCGAGGCGTTCCATCGAGTCAATGTGGAAGTTGTCAGCGTCAAGACCAACCCTATCGAGCGCATCACGACCGAAGGGATCCAGACGGTGGACGGCACAGTTCACCCGCTCGACGTCATCATCTTGGCAACGGGCTTCGATGCAGCAACGGGGGCTTTGACCCGCATCGACATCCGCGGCCGCGATGGACGATCCCGGAAGGAGGATTGGGGTCGAGACATCCGGACCACCATGGGGTTGCAGGTGCACGGCTATCCCAATCTCTTCATGACCGCAGTGCCGCTTGCCCCGGTGGCCGCGCTTTGCAACGCGACAACCTGCTTGCAGCAGCAGGTCGAGTGGATAACTGGATGCATTAGCTATCTCCGGGACAACAATTTGAAGGTGATCGAACCCTCCAAAGAGTTGGAAGATCAATGGGTGGCGCATCACGACGAGCTCGCCAACGCAATGCTGATCGCCAAGACGAATTCCTGGTACTTGGGGTCGAACGTTGAAGGCAAACCACGCCAAGTACTCGCCTACACCGGGGGCGCAGGCAACTATCGGCAAAAGTGCGACGAAGTCGCCGCAAGTGGCTATCCGGGCTTTACCGCGCACTAGGAGTTTCAAGTCGCGGAGACTCGTGGGCGAGCTCATCATGCGATCTCAGTGACGCCGGCAGGTTTGCGCCAAGACGCGATCCTAGCTAGCCTGCTGTTCTTCCGATTTCGGCTCGACGAAGCGCATCTCGGGGCGCTGTGCCGCGATCACGATTGCTTCGGCATCAGCCGCGTCGTTCTTTTGGCGTTTCACAAAAGGCTTCACATATTGCGGCGCGATCAGTTTCACTTCATGGCCGAGTTTGACCATCTCCCGCGCCCAATAGTGGGCGCTGCCACAGGCTTCCATCACCACCACTGCCGATGGGGGCTCCGCCATGAACTTCCGAAACTGGAGCCGTGACAGCTTCTTTCAAAACTTCAAGTGCCCCGCCATTGATGCCCCGTGGAGGTGAAACACGTTCTTTGCCAGATCCACTCCGATCACCGTATCCATCAATTTGCCGTCCTCTCCGCTTCGTGGTTCAAACACCACGTTCTTGGCACATTACGATGCCCGTCTGGGGAGGGTGGCAACCATCCCATCTCATCTGGTGATCGGTGCCAAGGCGGGTTTCTCGAAAGCGAGTGCGTATCGGATCGAGGGCGATGCGCGTCCGCCATCCCAGAAAAAGGGGCCAGGGGGCGGGGACGGATCCGATCCGCTCGCCCCCTACTGGGGACGCCGAGATCATTCCGATCCTGAAGGCTGCACCCGGCATCCGCGTGATCGGCGTGCTGGACGAACTGCGCCGACGGCATCCCAACCTCAACCCCGCGCTCAACGGCCCCGAACATTACGTGATCTCCGCCAGGAGCACGAGCCCGCTGGTTCCGGCCGACCGCGCCGGCCTCATTAGCCGCCGCCGGCGGCGTCTTGGTTTGTTTCGCGTGACATGACAGTTCCTTCCGTTCGCTCCCCGATATTAGCGGAACGGCGCCCCACTCGGTACCTGTTGAAAATCGCTGCGATCCAGCTTATAGTCACGCTGGTCACTATAGTCATAGGAGCGGATCGTGACAGCCTCCCGAAAGACCCCTGCGCCCGAAACCGACCATTGGACCGTGGCTGGCGCCAAGGCGCGCCTCTCCGAGGTGATCGAACGCGCCCAGACCGATCCGCAGATCATTACCCGCCACGGCAAGCCCAGTGTCGTCATCGTCTCCGCCGAGGAATGGGCGCGCAAGACCGACCGCAAGGGCACGCTCGCCGAATTCCTGATGGCCTCGCCGCTGCGTGATGCCGATCTCGATCTCGAGCGGGTTCGCGATCAGCCGCGCGACCTTGATCTATGAATGTCCTGCTCGATACCAACGTGCTGTCGGAGGTTCGCCGGCCGGCGCCCGATAAGAAAGTGCTCGCGTGGCTTGATACGATCGACGAGGACCGGGCCTTCATCAGCGTTGCGTCGATCGCCGAACTCCGGCGCGGTATTGCCCTGATGGACGACGGCCGCCGTCGCGAGGCGCTTTCCGCCTGGCTCGCGGAGGATCTGCCGGCGCGCTTCGCCGGGCGGATTCTGTCGATCGACCCGGCGATCGCCGGGCGCTGGGGTGATCTGATGGCGCAAGCCCGACAGAGCGGCTTTGCGCTCTCGGTCATGGACGGTTTTTTTGCGGCCACTGCTCTCGACCGGGAGCTCGTACTCGCGACTCGCAACACCAAGGATTTTGCGCCGCTGGGTGTGCCGCTTTTGAACCCCTGGACCGATGAAGGAGCGCTGGGATGACCGTCGCTGCCCGCCTCCCGGACGCCGCTTCGCTCGAAACCGTCCTGGCTGGCCTCGGTCCGGCGTCCGCCGACGCGGACCTGATCCCAGCCTTGACGATAGCCTTTCCAGGCTTCGCGTTCGGCATCGCGCCGATCGATGACGATTACTGGCGCGACACCCGATCGGTTCTGCGTCCCGACGGCACGCGGCTTGGCGAATTGCGGCCGTGGATGATTGCCGAACTGGCCAAGGAAAATGGCGATGTGACGGCGGTCTGGGAGCGGTTGAAGGAGATCGATCTTCAGATCACCGAATGGCGCGGCACCAGCGTCTTCGTGTCGGCGCCGACGGGGCCGGGTGTCGCCGATTACGTTCAGATAGCGCTCGGCCGCGAGATCGAGTGGCGCGCCGGCCCGATCGTCAATCCCAACTACCGCCCGTATGGCAAGGAGGAGCTGCTCGATCCGAGCTGACTCGCACCGACCAGTTCCCTGACTCCGATCGCCTCGCCGGTCCGCTCTATCGCCTGCTCGATCGCGCCGGCGGCGCGGTGATCCACGTCCGCAGTTTCCTCGATCGCTGTGGCCGCGTCGAGCGCGAGAAGCGGGAGGCCAACCGGCCCGAGTTGGAGCAGCGCGTGATCCGCGAAGTCGGGCCCCAAGGAACGCGCGAGACGTCGTTTCTGGAGGCGGTCCCGGACTTTTTCGACTTTGTGCCGCGCGAACTGCGGTTCTTCCGGGACTGGGAGGAATCGAGCGCCGGACCGCAGCACATCTTCGCGCATTGGGCCCTCGATGCCCGCGATTATACCCACAAGAGCGAGCGCGAAGTCGGCTTCATTCCCCGACCGCTGAAGCCCCCGAAAGAGCGGCTGCTCACAACGGGGGACATTTCGGTGCACGCGCTGATGGACCGGATCGAGGCCGTGGACCGCGAGGTCGGCCTGCCCTTCGGCTGGTTCTTCCTGATGACCCATGGCCACTGGGTCGATCCCGATGTCGGGCACGCGATCGCTGAAGGCCTGAAGGCCCAGCGCGTGCGCCTGCCCGACCCCGACGCCCGCGTCCTGCTGCGCTGGGCCGATCGAACCTACGGCTTCTGACGGAGCGCTGCCGATGGACGACGTCACCTCTCGCGCGCTGGTCTCCGCCCCCGAAACTCGGCGTGGGCTGCAGCTCGATGCGCTCTCCGCCCCTTCTTGATGTCGGCGCGCTCGAAGCCATTCCCGCAGCGCGCGGCCTTTATTTGAGCAGACGGTTCTCCAGGGTCAGATCGGCGACGGCCTCCTTCAAGGCGCCGGCCTCCCGGCGGAGGTCCTTGACCTCGCCGGAGGTCGCAGCTCGTGCCGTGTCGCCGGCCAGGCGGCGCTTGCCGGCCTCGAGAAACTCCTTGGACCAGCCGTAATACATCGAGGCGGCAATGCCTTCTCGGCGACAAAGCTTGGAGATGTTCTCCTCGCCGCGCGATCCTTCCAGCACGATGCGGATCTTCTCTTCCGCCGAATACGGGGGGTCTGGCGCCGAATGTCCTTTAGCACTTGGTCTGCCGACGCTTTGGCCGGTCCGGATTTCTGTTTCGTCTTCGCTCCTGGTGGCTACGATGAACCAGAAATCCTCCCTCCGCAAATTCCCCCTGTTTGTCTCACAGGCCCTGACGGCGAACACTTGGCGCTTTTTTCCCAGAGATGACGCCGGCAACGACTATGTGAAGGGCCTCAAAGACGGGCTCGGCGAAAAAGCATCGACCATTATCGTCAAGGAAAGTCACTTATGAAACCTCGAACCCGACGGTAGATTCCGAGATCGTTACGCTGAAGGACTCCGGAGCGGATACGCTCTTCACCATGGCAACTTGGTGCCCAAGCGATCCGCAAGGTGACCAAGCTCGGCTGGAAGTCGCTCAACTTCATCGTAAGCGTATCGAGCTCGATCAAAGGCGTTCTCGAACCAGCCGGCCGCGATAACTCGGTTGGGCGACGATAAATCCGCCGCCCTGAGGGCCGAGCAAATGCTCCTTCGGCACGTCGACATTGTTGTGGCGCGTGTAAGCGGCCGGTTCCCTGTCGTGAGCCTAGGATGGTTCGATTCGCAGGACGCACAGGACGCGTGCTGAGGGCGAGAGGCTGATCAGTCAGGCCGACAAGTTGGCTACGAATCCTGGAACGAGAGGCTGTGGCCCGAGGGGGCCGATCGACGTCCCCCACGATCGACCAGGCCATCAGCGGAGGCGATCCTTGGTTGGAAATCGAATGCTCGCGCTACAAGACTGGGCGGGAGGTCGACTCGCCGCTCTCCGCCGCCACCTTTGTCCACGATCTGGCCGGTCTCCATCTTCGCAGTGGCCAGAGGCCGACGTCTGTGTAGACTGTTCAAACGATCCATCATGACGCTTGCAGCGGGGCGGCCCATACGTTCACGCCCGGATGAATGTCTAAGCCATCTCGTCGCCGCAGGATACCGCGCAACTTGATCCGAATATGCTCCAGCTCATCCGCCCTAGATAAACCTGCCCTACCTGCTCACGACGTCAGCGCGATCCTGAGCATCCGCGCGAGATCGGCGCTGATGTAAGGCTTCGGCAAGAGCAGCACGCCGGGGTCGAGCCGGCCATGATGGACGAGCGCGTTCTCCGTATAACCGGAGGTATAGAGTACCTTGAGCGCGGGGCGCCGCTTGAGCGCTTCGGTCGCCAACTGACGGCCGTTCATCCCGCCCGAGAGCATCACGTCGGTGAACAGGAGATCAATGCGTTCGCCCCGGTCAATGATGGCCAGCGCCTCGGCGGCATCGCGGGCGGCCAGCGTGTGATAGCCGAAGCGGCTGATCTGCGTCACGACATATTCGCGGACCAGCACGTCGTCCTCGACCAGCAGGATAGATTCGTCGCCTCCTTCGCTTCCCGACACACCGGCATCAACGGCCGGTGCCTGCGGGGGCCCCGCGGCCTGCGGCAGATAGAGCTTCACAGACGTGCCGTAACCCTGTTCGCTACAAATCTTGATATGGCCATCCGACTGCTTGACGAAGCCGTAGACCATGCTCAAGCCTAGCCCGGATCCCTTCCCTACGTCCTTGGTCGTGAAGAATGGCTCAAACACCTTGTCGAGTATGTTGCCGGGCATTCCGACTCCCGTATCGCTCACGGCCAGCATGACATATTGACCCGGTCTGACCTCGGCATTGAGGCGCGCATAATTCTCGTCGAGCACAGCATTCCTGGTTTCCAACGTCAGCTTGCCGCCGGCGGGCATGGCGTCGCGCGCATTCAGGGCGAGGTTGAGGATCGCCGTCGAGAGCTGGCTGGGATCGATCAGGGCCGGTGCGAGATCGTGCGCCAGCATCGATTCGATTTCGATGTCTTCGCCCAGCGTTGGACGCAACAGACGCGCAGCATCGACCACCAGCTCGTTGACGTCGGTCGAGCGAGGCTGCAGTGGTTGCCGGCGGCTGAAGGCCAGCAAATGCTTGGTCAGGTCGGCTCCCCTTGCGGCTGCAGAGTTGATCAGATTGGCAATCTGGGCGAGATGTGGGCGATCTTTGACTGCGTCGCCGAGGATTTCGATTGTTCCGGTGATTACGGTCAGGATGTTGTTGAAGTCGTGCGCGACGCCGCCGGTGAGCTGGCCGATAGCCTCCATCTTCTGCGCTTGCCGGATCTGGGCCTCGTGGGCCTCGATCTCCTGAAAGCGCTTCACCATGGCCTCGGCCTTGCGGCGCTGCTTCGCCTCCTCCTCAAGCGCCGCATAGGCTTCAGTTAGTTGGATACGCGTCGGCAGTACCAGGATCCGCGGCAGCATCAGCAGCAGCGCCAGCGTGATTGCAAGCGAGACCGGCGCAAGCAAGACCTTGGTAACGGCTTCAATTTCGTAAGCCGGCGCCCACATTGTGAGGATCGAAAGCAGGCGGGCCAGTCCGCAGAGTGCGGCGAAGATACCGAATGCCAAGAGCACGCCCCCGAACATCACTTGACGCCGCCGCCGCCACACGAAGAATGCAAGCACAAAGGCGGTCGTAAAGAAGGCACCAGCGACAAAAGCGTCGGAAACGACGTTCAGCCAGATCAACTCCGGCCGCCACAGAAGGCAAGCGCCATGGGGGACGAGCGTCGACATGTCCGGAAAAACTCCAGGAAAAAGCTCAAAAAAGCGCAGTGGCGATCCGATCCGTCGATCAAATCATGATCGACGTGGTACGAATGGAAGGCAATCGCCGAGGTGATCGCCGCGACGTCAACGTCGTGTGCTTCCCGATTAGATGATCCCAGGAATTTGTCTACCCTCCGGCATTCCTGGACATGTGAGCGGTCGTCGCGACCATAGGGAGCAACGCCTCCTCGGTCACTGAGCGCGTTCAAATCGGCGCTCGGCGAGAGCGGTCCTTTGCCGGCAACCTGCATCGCAGCACCCTCGGAACAAGCGGCGCACAGGAGCGGTACATCATAGAATACGCAATCGAGCGCGGTGTTGAACAGCCGGCAGGAGCGGCTGCTCGACCGGCCACATCGGCAGCTCAAAGGCCGCAAATGAGAGTCCGGAGACGGCTCGCTCAGCTCAGTCATTGCGGCTCCTTATGATTGTCGGATCGGGCTGACCACTTCAGTGATGCCCGTTGGCGACGCCACCTGCTCCGTCCGGGATCGCCACCCGAACGTTCAGCATCATTCCCCGATCCTCGCGATCCAGGATGTGACAGTGAAGGACGAAATCGCCCATGTACCGACGGTAACGCGATCGAGTGATGATTGTGTACCCGCCCTTGACGAACAAAGTGTCGCGCCATTCGCCCTTTAGGTTAGCATATTGTGGATCGTCCGGTTCGCCATCGACGCTCACGTTCATGTTTGAGGAATTGCGGATCGCTACGATTTGATTTGAAATGGATTGACGTGGATATGGAAGGGGTGCCCGGGCGCGCGCCAGCGGTCAGGGTCCACTCGTCTGCCGATCCCAGCGTCAGCATGCGAGGCGGCCCATTGGGATCGTACGGGACGCTGTTGACCTGGAATCCTCGTGCGCGGTAGCCGTCCTCCGACGCGCGTCAGGCCATCGCTTGCTATCGCAATCGCCGCTAATTGTCTCGGCGATCCGTTGCCGCAGTTTGCGTCAGAGGGTCCGCGACGACCTGTTGAACGATCTGGGGTGGTGGCGTCACGATCCGCCTTATCCGAGCGTCCTACTGTGCAGTGACAGGATCAGGCGAGGCGAGAACCGCAACGGCACCTGCGAGCAACGCGAGGGGCCCGACGGTGACACAGCGTCCAGCGACGACCGAGGATAAGAACAATGGTCTGCGACGCATATGCATTTTCCCTTTGAGCGATCCTATCCGGATTCGATCGCCGATCAGGTATGCTTCACCGCGATGAAGGACGCGACGTATCCTGCAGGCCCGCCCTCATGCGGCTTCGCCCGGATGACCGTCCCGACCAGCGCCGGTACTTGGCCGACACCGTTGGGCCATTCATACGCAAGGTTGGCGCGGTAATCGTATTCCCAGCCGTCTGTGTCGGTCTTCGGTCTGCCTGAGCCGACGATGGCGACGGAAAGAGGCACCGGGCCGTTGGCTGGCTGGATCGTGCCCTGCAGATCGAGACCCCCGTCTTGCCAATCGAGCGCGCCCTTCAGCGAAGTCCCGTTGATCTCGAACGTGAATACGGCCTCCGCGAAGATCAAGCGCAACGCTTTCTGCGAGTCGCCGTCTACGAGCGCGGGACGATTGTGAAAGCTTCGGTAGGTCCATTTTCCGGCCAGTACCGATACGCCGACCGCAGGCGGCGAAGCGGCTTGGACAAGCCCCGGCGTCGCGACCAAGAGTCCCGCCGCGCTCAACAACAATCTACGTCGATCCATCGAGCATCCTCCTCTTAACGGGAGCAGTAATCCGGTCCGGCTACAGGACCCCTCTACATTTCCGATACGCAGAGATGCACCCTCTCCGTTGCCGCGTACGGTTGGTCCGAAGCGGCCGACCTCGTGATCCCGGCCACCTGCAATCCATCCATCAACGACGATCTCGACCGGCGTCCCGTCGACGTTAGCTCCTGAAACTGACGATGGTCTGTAACCGAGTATTCGGGGCAGCGCTTGCGAAGACACCCCGCCTCGCCGTGATGATCGCCGGTTTGTCGACCTTTGCGAGCAGTAGGTCCTTCTCCACAGAGCGCCCTGTCCCTGGCCGAATCGCGACAAGAAACGCGGGACCATGGACGACCCGGCGCGTCAAGCCGTCCGCCATGACGTTCTTCCGGGATGCATAACCGACACGGGATCACATGTTGACGAATGCGATCTCGACCGCGCCCGGCCGTATGGTGCCATCCGGCCCGTTGGGCTTGACGGGCACGGGAACGAACTGAAGGCCGATCTTGCCAGACGGAGGCGGCCCGTTGGCGCTGCATCGCGCTGGTCAGGTCGGGAGAACGGACGAGGGCAGCTGCCGCGCCCAAAACACCCGCCAGAACGAGGCGCCCGGTCGAGGTACCGGACTTCTTACCTTTCGAAACGGCGCTCATTTGATCTTCCCGCCAGCGTCCTTACAAGCTTGAACAGGCTTGGAGCGCGTGCAATCGGCCAGAGAAGTTCGCGCCAATCAACTACAAGAACTTGCAGGTGACGGAAAATCAACCATCAGCTTTGAGCGTCTTTAAACCACGTATCTGTAGATGACAGTGCGTAGTCACTGTGGACGTCGCGACAGCTATCCTTGTGCGCAAGTTGTGCTTGTCGCCGCCCCTGGATTCGCTCACCACGATATTCTGACATTGCCGAATGTCCTTCAGCGCTAGCTAGTTCTGCCGGTACTTTGCCCGGTCTGGATTTCTGCTTCATCTTCGCTCCTGCTGCTGCGATGAACCAGAACTCTTCCCTCCGCAAAACCTTCAATTTGTCTCACATGCTAACGGCGAACACGCACGAGAGGCTGCGAGAGAGCGCAGACAACCATCAGCCGAGTACCTTGGCCGGGCCGTCACCACCGGCGATGCGGAAAGAAAGCGCGGCCCAACCTTCCATTATCGCCTCGCGCCACAGTTCACGCTCCGCTACGGAGCATATTGTGCCTTTGTGGATAGCAGCCAAGAGAAGTCGGCGGACAACTATCCGCCCGTCTTCTTGCTGCCGGTCTGCGGATCATAGGCCGTGATAACGCCCGCGGAGAAGTGGAAGCCCATGCAGCTTTCCGTCGCCATGATCTGCGTCGTTATTCCGGGCTTTGCAGGTGAACCGTTGTTGAGCGGTGTTGTCCAGATCGGCGGATTGGGAGTATAGGCCGTGATAGCGCTCCCCGGTGGCAAAGAGGCGTAATCGGACGGGCAGTTCACGTTGTTTGGAACGTTTTCCTCCTGATTGCAGGCTGGCTGATTGCTGGACTGGAAGTACGTTTCCATCGTTATGTTCGTCAGGAATACCGGTGTCGGCTGGCCACCCGGCTTGTTGCTCACGGCCTGACTGAGGCCGCTATTCCAGGCCGAAGGCTTAGATGACGGATCGGTCGGCCATTGCGTGTCGACCAGCTCATAGTATTGCCAGACCGATCCCAGCTTTGCCAATACGGCCTGCGCCTCTCGGTTCAAGGCGACCTTGTCAGACTTATCGAAATGGTTCGCGAAGCCTGGGCGGGTATCCGCGGATAAAGCCTGGTCTTGGGATCCAGCTGCGGCTGAACATTGACGGTGCACAGCGGGCAGTCAGGATCAAAGAAGGATGGACGCAGGTTGGGATGCGCCACTCGGTCGACGTCGAGATTACCGATCTGCTCAAACGTTGCCCAGATCCATTGCGGCGAGGTTTCGCTCTTATGCCCGATATGCATGCCGACGAGTCCGACCTGAACCGTCTTCTTCACCGGCCTGCCGTCGTCGCCATTCGTGTCACGTTTCGCACCATCATGGAGGCGCTGGCGCGCCGCGGACTTGTCGTCGCGGGCCGCTCGACGGACGTGGACCGACGGGTCACACGTTGCGGGACATTATGGACCGCACCGAGACACTCACCCGGCTGTGTGGTCGAGCGGGCCTATGTCGACAAGGGCTGCTGCTACCGCTTTCGGCGAAATCCTGGAATGAGTAGCGTTGCTCAACTGCGCTTTGTTATTTTTGGTTTAGGTCTGCTTCGGCCGCGTTGCGGAGGCGCACTTGCTCCGGCGGAATCTGACCGTGCTTCCAATGCGCTCACCGTCATTTCGATCTTCTTCAAGTAAGCCATCGTAGAACGTAGAATTGCAGTCTCAAGGATCATATAAAACGGAAATTTTAAATCGACAATCGGTTGCTTTTTTCCGTCGATCCACTCCACAAAGTCACCTGTATGCGACCTGCAACAGGGAACGCCCGACAGGTTGCCTGATTCAGCATCACGCGCACAACGCGAAGTCATCGCTAAGTTGTGAATATGGTTAAAGTTCCTAGGGATTGCCTCGAGCTTGCGCCTCGCTGAGGTATCCTGGTCCTTTCAAGCTGGGCTAACGTCTTGATAAGTGGCCGCTGGAATAATACTCCGGCGCCGTTGCACAATTGACCAGGTCGTACACGGTCGGCGTCTGCACCGGCAGATCAGCCGGCTTCGCTCGGTCCTCGCCGGCGCCCGCCCTCAGTCAAATCGGCCGCCAAATGAACGCGCTGCTCAGCTTTACATTTCTGGATCTGAAATGCGGGTCAGCATCTTAACGCGCGGGCCCGCCCGTTCGAAGATCGGCTCCCAAAAGGCGTAGGCTTTCTCGGCGAAACTCGCGCTCACGGTGAACTTCGTGACCGCCCCTCGATATGCGGCCTGTCGCCCGCAGCCCTGTCCCTTGACAAGGTGCCAGATGAATTGAGCGACCTGGCGCGTGTACGTGCTTGGACGACCTCGGTGGTTGGGTACGATCTCAAGCCGCATGGTCCCGGTGTCGCGCGTCTCCGGTTCGGTGATGTTGGCGAGCCAGATGAAGATTGATGGATCAATGCTCGCGGCATAGCCGTCGCGCTTGAGCTGCTGATTGATCATAAAGAACGCGCTGGCGGCTTCTCTGAAGCATTCGCTCAGGATGAAGTTCGCCTCATTCTGCAGCTTGCCGCTCCGAAGATCGTCCAGCAATCTGACCGCCTCGTCAGTGAGCCGCCGCATGTATCGTGGTTCCGGCTGCCCTGCGCTGTCGGCTGATGGTTCCTTCTGCACAATCAATTCGACCGCATCCGCGCGGCACTCTGTTGCGGCTTTTTTAGGAACGGTCAAGAAAGCGTTTTCAAGAATGGGACCGACTTTTGACGCCGCTTCACCTTCCACCCGGGTCTCGGCGAGGTCCGTTGCACGGTCCAGCGCAATATCCAGTCCGGCTCTGATGCTTTCAGAAGCTCTGTCTTGATCGTCATTGGAAATCGCCACCATCATCTCGATGGCAGTGTCGGAATCCAGGAGTTCGTCCTCGCGCGGCGCCGCAAAGGGACTCGGAGCCGTCGCTTGCCTTGCAAAGATTGTTTGATCAGACGTATTCGCGCCGGTGTGCTCCCATTGCGGATTGGAAGCAGCAGTCCCGCCGGACAACACAAATATGCCATCGTCAACGGCTCGGCTCGCGGCCGCGGTAAGCTCCACGAGCGAGCGTCGCGCGCAGCGCGTCTGCCTACTAGTACGCCGCTTTTTCGTTTCTTGCGTGCGGCTCATGAGCTGATGCCCCCTCGACAAGCTTCTTTAAGATCCAGCACCACAGCTCACGAACCTCCTCCGAGGCTCTTCCCTCTTGGGAAAACTCGGTCACGCCTAATCCTGTCCCAAGAGCATCCTGATGGTCATTGCGCTGTCCGATACAGGGAAGCGCAAGCACCCCCAGCGAATTGAGCGACGTTGCGGCTTCACTCACGCGGCAGCCCCGCGGTGGCGTCTGATTGAGCACGAAAGCAAATCGGCGGTTGAGCCTACGGATGGCAATCAGCGTAGGTATCGCAGCTTCGATGTCTGCCAGACTCGGACGTACCGGGATTAGGCAAAGATCGGCACTCGCGATGGCACGCATAGCCAGGGCATTGTTCGTGGCCGCGGTATCGATGACCGTTAGCCAGATCCCCTCAGCTTCAAGGCTGACGAGCGCCCCTTCTATTCCGGCGGGATCGGCGACCCGAACGATCGTCGGATACGGATGGTCGCGCCGCTCTCTCCACTTTGAGATCGTCCCTTGTGGATCCGCGTCGACAATCGCAACGCGCTCCCCGTTCGCCATCGCCGCGACTGCAATTCCGACCGCCAGCGTACTCTTGCCGCTTCCTCCTTTTTGGGTAACCAGAGCAAGGACATACATCGCCTGCGCGTCCCGGACAATAACGACATGAAACACACGAGGTGCGCGTACCATTTCCTATCGTGAATCGCATCAATGGCGAGTGCGGAACTCACAACCAAATCAAGGCGCACCCACCCACTAACTATCGTACCGCGCTAAACGTCGCCAAACGTCGGCCGGTCCAAACATTGGGCCACGCGGACACCCTACGCCAAGCCCGAAGGTTTAAGGATGCCAGCCAGTCCGCTGCAAGGCAGGATGACCTTTACTGTTCGCCGCTTTCGCGACGACGCATCGAGTCATAACCTGACCTTTCTCGCTACATGCCGTTTGTGAGGAAATGTGTTTGGCGGGCATACCGGAATCGTGA
Source organism: Bradyrhizobium sp. USDA3010 (assembly GCF_056429065.1). Classification (NCBI taxonomy): domain Bacteria; kingdom Pseudomonadati; phylum Pseudomonadota; class Alphaproteobacteria; order Hyphomicrobiales; family Nitrobacteraceae; genus Bradyrhizobium; species Bradyrhizobium sp. USDA3010. Next base: position 18,618 of record NZ_JBWJZD010000053.1, on the reverse strand, counting down.
GTCCGCTGTTGCCATTTTTGGCGAATTCAGCGGGAGATCGTGACAGATAATGCTTCCTTCGTAAGAGCCGCACGGATGCCCGGGCGAGAAGCTCTGCGTTTGAGCCAAGTCCCCGTAATTCATGCTCCCAAACGACGCACTCCTGTGCGGAACGGCCGAGCTGGCGAAACCACGGTCGCCATCGCAATCGATATATGACAGTGCGACGCACGCCTCGTTCTGCAGCATTCTCTTGGCTGTGCGCGGCACTAAGCATCCCCAGCACGAAGCTGACAAGGAGGCTATTGAAGTGCAGCATCGAGTAAGACGGGTCTCCGTCGAGATCATATTGCCTGGCAAGGACTTTCGCGAATACGAAAGCGGTCGCCGGTGCCATCTCGCGGCCCTCGCAGACAAATCCCGGATACCAGGTTAAGAAGGTGGGCGCAGCCGCGCCGGATCGGGTATCGCCACGGTCTTAATGTTGGCTCCAGTTCCGATGTTTGGCAATCTCCGCCATGAAGATTGCGCCTAGCTAGTTCGTCGGCCGTTTTCTCTTGCTCATGGCTTTCCTCACTGCGTACGGTGCGCGTGCATTCGCGCGGCTGAGCTCGTTCTCAGCAAGCGCCCTCTATCAAAGAGCGATGGGCGTCGCCGAAGTTTTGCAGCGCAATGTCTAGCGCATCATATGAACCTTCGTCGCTATCGAGCACTTGCCTCGCCCGTTCGGCGAGGTCGATCGCTGCGCCGATAGAGTTCTTCAACCGAGTGTCGGCCATGCTACTGCTCTCCTACTTGCAGTGGATGGTCGGTCAGCAATTCCGCCGTTTGGCGTGTGGGCGCGTTTGGCGTTATCTGGCTCAGCAACCCACGTGCCAGACGATGAAAGAATGCGAGGGAGTAAAACGGTACACTCACACCGCGCCACCTAAGTGCTCGTGTAGCTTCCGGACACGCGCGTCATCAACCCGACACGGCTGAACGAGATGAGACACGCGACTAATGATGCCGAGGATGCAAGGTGATTGGATCAATCTCGCTATCGTGTAAAATGATCAGCTCACCTGGCCTCAAGCCCAGACTTTGCAACATTTCAGGTCCAAGCGGGAAGTTGAGCATTGCGGCGTTGGCGCCGCTGTCTTCTATAGTTAGCTGCACGGCTTCGATCTGGTCAGCGACTACCGCGTAGGTTACTTGCCGGCACTCTTCATCGTCGTCGCCGTCTTTCTTGATGGCGACGGTCACTATCCAACCACCGCATCTTGCTGCGCCTCGGGAAGCATACCCACGAGCTGTCGAGCCTCTGCAATTCCGCAGCCAGTGGACGCCTGTGAATCGGGCCGGGTGCCGGAGTGTGGCATTCCTGGAACCCTCTCCCTCCACACCGCACGTTGGGCTAGGCTCACAACCCCAAGAAGAGCAGTCAATCGACGGGCCAAAAGAGGATCAGCGTTATACCGCGGCCCTCGATGCTGATGCGCCTGCGATGCATGAGGAGTGGCGCGGGGCTCGGCTCCAGCGGCTGCGCGCATGAGCCATCCGTGCGGGCCGCCGCCGATATCTCGAAGTCAGCACCCATAGCATGGCAGCTGAGCGCGGTATGCCGCCTCTCGGATGTTGCACTATAGCTCAGTCGAACCCGCGCAATTGGCGTGCCAATCGGTCTGGTCTCGATAGCTGCGTAAGGGTACAAGCAGGTAGGTTGTCGCTCCTGGATGCCGCCGTTTAAGGTGGCTCCGTGTTTCTGATATTCAAACGGAGGACTTGTGAGCGAAGATCTTTACGGCGGAGCGCTTGAAGAGAGTCCACCAGATCCCGCGATGAGAAGAATTACGTAGAATTGTTCGCGCTATTGAAGGAACAGCAAGAGATCGCCGTGCGCGGCACCCGCCAATCAGCCGCTGATTGTTGGGTACGGGACCAAAAAGTTCAATCGTACTCACTGCGCGTGAACGCTCGTTCCTTCTGGAGCCTCACCTGCTGCCCGTCGGGCCACGGGATCCGGACATACCGCGTGCAAACCGCTTAAACCACCTGATCAAGACTCTCATCCATCGATGGGGCCTCAAAACGACGAACGGATTTAACGGCTGAGAACCGTCGGCCTAAAATTGCAACCTGATCAGGCATCTAAGCCGGCTGGTGCGGAGACCCTATTGCCATGAGGATGACCGATGGAGAGAAGCTGATCGTCCTTATGCTGGCGGATATCTCGAAGCGCCCGCAAGGCGAACCCGAGGTCGATCCCAATTTCGTCGCGGAGACGATCTACGCCGATCAATTGTGGGGCTTCGATTGGCACTTCAGCGGCATTCCCGTTGAGCGATCGGAGGAGCCCAATCCAGTCGTCAAGGAAACGGTCAATATCCTGGAAATGTTCAGCTCGACCATGTACCAGTTTCAGCAGCTTGAGAACTCGGAGCAGAAGCGGGTGCGTGACGATATTGGATACGCCGCTCATGGACTCGACATCTTCCCGGGCTTTGATGGCAACCATGATCCTCATTACAGAGTTGCGAACTACCTCGTCCAGGATCTGCATCGCTTCAAGGATGTTCCGGGCGCCACGAACAACTCGCATACGCAGACATCCCTCCCGCAATATCGCAAGATGCTGCTGGTCTATCTGCCGATGCGCACAAAGCTCGGCACGGGACGATTTTCGAAAGAGGATATCATTGCCATCTTCAAAGGTGGCTAAAGCGCGCGTCCAGGGCTGTGCTGGAGGTCGTCGGAGCCGAATCGGCCCCTGTCGGCTTGGCGCGATTCCCGGAGAATCGAAGTCCGCTTGCGAAATGCTCTTGCCGTAGAGCAATGAGTATTGCTCCCCCACCAAGCGGCAGACTTGGAGCGTCATTGGACGCATGTTGCCGTCCAAGAGGATGCGCACCCTTGTCTCGGTCGGACCAAGACCAAGGATTACGTAGCGCCGCCTTTTCAACTTTGAACCGGTGCACCACGAGCACGCCTCTTCGAATCAGTCGGGGATTGCCTGCAAGAGCGTCGTCGACCGCTTCACGGCCTACATCTCTGTGAAATTGCTCCCCATCGGGATCTACGATTGCGTTTGCTTCGTCGGGCGACCTGGTCCGCCGAAGCTCCTTGCGCGCCTTGTCGACATGAGCATCCGCGATCACGCCACATCTACATGCGATTGCTGCCAAGCGTCCGGCACTGGCCGTTCTCCATCAGATGCCAACGATCAACGACCTGTACCGCGTGCGGCGGCGCCGTTGCCGTGGCTTCGCCATCTCCGCCACCACGATCGCCGGCGACAATCGCGATCGGGGAACAAGCAGATAGCCACGCTTGGGCAGTCTCTGGTTTACGATCCGGCATGATGCGGTCGAGCCGGCGCCGGCTAGTGATGGTCCTACAAATTTCAGAGCCATCGGACATGCATGCCCTCGACCCACCAGTTCCGATAGCTAGAGCTGCGCCCCATAGAGGCTCATGATAGCGGCGACCGACCATAGATGGGTGGCCACTGCTTTTGGATGGCATTCGCCGCACTGTGCGACGACACGGTGCCCACACTTTCTCCTGACCGAGGTTTCCGAGTGGCTGCCAGTCCCACCTTTGCGTCGTTCAAACAACACGACAATAGGCGTCCAAGAATGCCTACCGTCATGGAGCGTGCATCCGGCGGCGGTGAATAATAGCGTTGAGCGTGCGACGATGATGGACAAACTGAACGTGTTTGATGGAGGGTCGCCGTGTCGGCTCCAGACATTCGCCTCCGAAATAGAACCATCATTTAACGTTCGAGATTTCACCGCAGCCGCTCATTGGGCTATCGAACGGCTTGCTGACGTGCTGTCACGTGATGACGTCGAAGGCTTGCGCCTTCAAAGACCAGTAGATCTGATGGCCAGTGCCCGCAACCTCATGACGGCGGCTGATTTGGGGCGCTTCGATGTACGCCGCTTCGCCGACATCGTCGAGCTTTACCTGGAAACCGGCATCAAGGTGAACTCCCGCGGGTATATGGGACGGCAGTTCAGTTCGGTGATGCCGGTCACCGCCGTCTTCGAAATGGTTGCCGCCATGGCACCGCAGCCAGCTTCCTATTACGAGGCGGGGCAGCTCGCCAACGTTGCGGACCGGCTTATCGAAGAGGTGTTCGGCCGTTTCATTGGGTGGGCACCGGGTAGTTTCGAAATGGTGACGACGTCCGGGGCCTCGCTTGCGAACATGACCGCTGCGCTCGTCGCCCGCAACCGTTACCTTTCGGGAAGCTGGAACGGCGGACTTGCGGCCGGCCGATCAACCCGGCCTGCCATTGCCATTGGCCAGGACGCCCATTTCTCCGTCTCCCGCATTGCCGGCATCATTGGTATCGGCCAAAATCAAGTGATACGCCTGCCTCTGAACGACCGTCGGCAGATCTGCCCGGAACGGGCGGCAGCGACTTTGGACGAGGCGGCGACCCAGGGGCTGGATATTTTCTGCCTGATCGCCTCGGCAGGAACGACCGCGATCGGTGCTAATGATCCGTTGCCTGACCTTGCGGCGTTGGCAAAGCGGCGCGGCGCTTGGCTGCATGTCGATGCGGCTCACAACGGCGCTTTTCTGGTTTCCGACCGGCTGCGGCCTCGCCTTGCGGGACTGGAGCTTGCCGATTCGTTTTGCCTGGACGCCCATAAGGCTCTGTTCGTCCCGGCCCTTTGCACATTGCTGTTCTACCGCGAGAAGGGTTTGGCGGAGACCGCGTTTCCCCAGAAGGACAGCTACGTATTTGACCCGTTGGAAGATGAAATGACGGCCGTGCAGAGCGGCGTGAAGAACTTCGAATGTACGAAGCGCCCCGCGATTCTGAACCTTTGGCTGGCTTGGTCGCTGTATGGTCCCCGCGCCTTCGCGGATAAGTTGGAGCGCCTGGTAATGATGACTGAGGCCGCCCACCAATACTTGGCCGATCAGCCGGACTTCATCGTCCCGTATCGGCCGGAATCCAATATTCTCTGCTTCGTCCATCAGCCGCTTGGCGTGTGCGGCAATCGGTTATCGAGCCTGCAACTGGAGTTGCGCAACCGCGTGCGGGCGGCTGGGCGTTACCTCTTGTCCAAGGTCGATATGGATGGACGGACAATGCTCCGCATGGTCCTCATGAATCATCGGATCGGCCTGTCCGACATCGCAGGCATGGTGGGAGAGATCCGACGCCATGCGCGCGAGATTCTTGCAAACAACGCTACACACGGCGAGCAGAACCGGACTCAGGAATGACTATGCGCCACTTCGCCTTTTCACCCCGTGACTGCGCTCAGCACGTACTGCCGGAAACGATCTTGCATCCGTGCACCGTGGATGACGTGCTGGCTCTACCTTCTTTTCTAACCTCGCTCGTGCACGCGCAGACTGTCATCGGTTGCCGGATTGACGAATTGTCTCATGACATCCAGGCTGCCATCGTCGAGCGCAGGCTATCGCAACTCGTCTCCATCGCCCGCATCAATCCGCTGTGGCGTCGGCGCATCGATAGTGCCGTCGGGACCGGTCCGGTGGACAATTACGAGCAGTTCAAGACGCTGCCGCTTACTGATAAGGAAGCCTTTCAGCAAATGTTCACGGAAACGCGGCCAGGCATGGTCGTGCCCATCGACCGCTGCGGCTTCGAAATCGTGGCCAGCGGCGGTACCAGCTCCGGCAAGCCCTCAGAAACCGTCTATTCGCTCGACGAGCTGCAGGAGACCTACCGCTGGGCAGGGGATTTCATGGGCCGACACATTATGGCGCGCCACCTTAGTGGCCGCGGCGCAAAATGGGTGGCCACGACATTAGCCGATTATCAGATGTGGAGCAGCGGCACCATGGTGGGTGGCGTGCTCCAGAAGATCCCAAGTGTCAACTACATCGGCGCCGGTCCGATGAGCCGGGAAGTCTTCCAGCGGATGATGTCCTATCCGGGGCCGAAGGCGATAATGGGGATTACACGAAGCATTGCGCTATTGGCGAGTTTTGCCGACGGGCTAACTCGCGAGGCGAGGGATAGCTTCCGGATCGCTCTTTATGGCAGTGGAGTGCTCACTCCCAAGGTGCGGGCGGATCTCAGGCAGGCCTATCCAAGCCTGATCGTACTCAGTTACTTCGCCGCCACCCAGGCGGAAACCATCGGCCTGCAGCTAGATCCGGAAAGCCCCGTCCTGACTGCGGTACCTGGTCTCCACTTGGTGGAAGTGGTCAGGCCGGACGGGCAATGGACGGAAATAGGCGAGGAAGGTGAACTGGTAGTCACGCGCCTGTTCGGTAATGCGACCCCCGTGCTGCGCTACAAAATAGGCGATCGAGTCATCCGCCGCCCTGACTTGCAGTCGCCCGGCCTGAATGCCGTGCAATTTGAGTATGTCGGCCGCAGCGGCGATTTCATGCATATTGGCGACACGCAGTATTCGGCGCCGCAGGCCTTGGCGGCGATCACCGCCGAATTCCGCCAGCGACAGGTTCTGGACATCGATAGCGTCGCTACCGACGCGCAGTTCCAGATCGATCGCGCGAAGCGGCAGCTGCACTTGGTGATCGGCACTCCGGAAGCCGCATCCCTTCCGACGCAGGTCGCCATGCGGCTGGGACCGCAAGGCTCCTCGCCCTTGATCATCGCCGGCTTGCTCCGATCGCTGTCCGTCTTCGACGCGCTGGAGGCGAACGAGACGAGTCTGCGGAGTTCGGGATACAGCTTTGCCATTCGGCTTGTAGATCCAAGGAACGCGGATTTGGTCCGCACGGCATTTGACAAGGTGCCCCTCGTTGTAGACCGCATTTGATACTTGCAAACTAGGACCGCCGCCGAGCAGGAGAGAGATAATGACGCCGCTCAATATCCGGGTTTTCGTCGACGTTATCGCCCTGCTGCTTGGCAATGCGGTCGAGGGCAACGTCTTCATGTTTGACGATGGTGTCTCTGGCGGAGAAAGCCTTGGCACCGCCAAGCTGGTCAGCTCGGTCTGGCCAGGACAACTGGTTCGCTGGAGTCTAACGCCGCTTGACGTCCAGACCATGGCTTGGCTGAGCGGCGTGTCGTTTGATGGCACTGCGCCACCGGCGACGGGCCGCCTCCTCCCTTGGGCACTGCAATGGCAGGGATACGTGCCTCCTTGGAGCGATCCGGGCTCGCGCCATTCCTACCGAATGACGCTCGTCACGGGTGGCCTGAGTGGGCGCACGATCAGCATCGCCGGCCCCTCTCTTGTGCTCTTGCCTCCCCCGCTAGGAGGGGCCTTTCGGGCTCACCCCTCGCCACCGCCTGTCGAGCGACCGCACAATCCGCTCCAATAGGAGGACTATAAGATGCAGATCTCGATTGTCACCGTTATCGATATCGAGACGGCCCTGGCGGAGGGCAGTCTCGATGGAAGCGCCTATGTCATCGACAATACGGGCCCATTCGCCCAGCCGCCCCATGCCCGCGTGACGAATGTTCCCGGCGTCTATAATGCCGATGGTTCGCAGGCCATGGAGGCTGTCCTGAACTGGATCACTGTCGGTGTCGCGCAGCTGCCACCGACGCTGCCACGCAGCTATCCCCACCGCTTCAACATTGCCAACACCGCACGACGACTGCTGAGCCCCTCCGTCCGCACTCAGGAGTACATCTCCAAGATTCAGGAGCACATCTCCAAGATGCTGACTGACCCTCCGAAGCCCCTGCAGGTTCGCGACCGCGGTGCAGTTCGCACCTATGACGCACCAGTGCTGAACGCGGCCGGCAAGGTCCTGAAGCCTGATGATGCCACTACGGCGGCCAGCGTGCCTCCAGTTGTCGTGAGGATCCGCGGGGCTGCGGTGGAGGACGGTGTTCTGTATCCGGCCCTCTACGGTTCGCCCGATCCGTTGACGGATGGCTGGTACTGGAGCGCCACCGTTGATACGGCCAAGGTCGGTCGCCACGACTATACGATGGAAGTGGCGCTCTACCGCCCCGTTCAGGAGAACGGCAAGATGCTCTGGGAGCCGCGGCTCTTCACCCTGTCGTGCGGTATTCAGGTTAGTAACGTTCCGAGCGTCAACGGCTTCACTAGTGGCTTTGTGCCCGGCCTGCTGCCCATACCGCCCTCCGGACTTACCTGCGTTGAGGGAGACGCGATATGACAAAAACGATCAACATTCTACTCGTGGTGGATGTCGTCGCCGCATTGGAGGCAGATACGCTCGCTGGCTCTCTCTATATGATCGATGACAACCGCCTCGGCGGCTCGCGCAACCAGGCGACCGCCGGGCTCGCGACCTCCGTGGCCCCCGGAGACGAGATCATCTGGACGTTGTTGCCGATCGAATGCGAAAATCATGCTGCGATACGAGCGATCAAGCTGCCGGCTGAAATCTGTGAGGTTCGACGCGAAACCTATCCCGAGTCCGATGTCAGCTACTGGGTTGGTACGGTGAAGCAGCCGGTCGGCGACCTACCGTATGGCCTGACGTTGGAGCTTGGCAGCCGGATGCGGACGCTCGATAACGGTACCGACGCGCGCCTCATCGATGCCGCCCTCAACGCTTCACCGGGAGCTACCCGAACCAGGAGTTCATCCCGCATCGTCGAGGCCGCTCTCAACGCTTCCCCAGGTGTCACCCGAACCAGGAGTTCATGATGATCGTCACTCCGGCATCGCAGCGGCCCCCCAGCAGTCCAAGCTTGGCCTCCACCCAGCTGAACATCGTCACACTCATCGACGTCGCAGGAACCCTACGGACCGGCGGCCTCAGCGGGAAAACCGGGCTAATGGACAATGGCGGCGAGAGTACCGGTAAAGGCACGAACAGCTTGCGGACAGTGTGCCGCCAGGGCCAAGCCCTGAACTGGCTGGTTTATTGTACTGATATGGAAAAGCGTCCGGACGGTAGCTGGCCTCTGTTCGCGCGTATCGTGAACATCGTTTTTGTGCTGCCCGATGGCACGCCAGAGCTCCGCAAAATATGTAATGATCTCAAGGTCTATGGCGGCCCGGACAAGATCCGCGGTCCGTGGACGCCCTCCTACTATTACTGGGCGGGCGCCGTCGACCTTGAGCTCGAGCCCGGGCTCTATCCCTATCGCCTCGTAGTTGAGGTCGACACAGTCGATCGAAATCGCAAATCGTACTTCAACCTGGATGGACCAGCCTTGCAGGTCATTCCTCTGAGCGCCATCCATGCAGCGAGCCAGCATGGATAAGAAGCAGCGAAGTTGTACGCGGACATACCTACCCAATCAATCGCGGACGTCCCAATCGCGTGCTGCTCTGTCGCGCGCTTCTGGGCAGCTATCGGTAACATCGAATCAAAGAAAGGTGGAACGGCGCTCGGGCCGGCGATTGCCCGATCCTTCGATTCACCTCCGAAAGGGTCCAAGCGTCCGTTAGCCTGCCTACTCAGTCGGGAAAGTGAAGGGGATTATATGGGTAACGATATCTGGTGGCCTACACGTCGCAGATCCCGCGCCTACGCGGGTCGTTCCTGATCGACTGCTTTGTCCAACAATCTGAGGGAAATCTTATGAGCCAGCGCGCCGTCATCGTCATCGACATCCAAAATGAATACTTCCCAGATGGCAAGCTGCCCCTGGTTGGTATCGTGCATGCGGCCGCCAACGCAGCTAGGGTGATTCAGACCGCCCGCGCGCGTGGGGACGCGGTTATCCACGTTCAGCACGAAATGCAGGAAAGTCATCCCTCTATCTTCGCGCCGAACACCAGAGGGGTAGAGATCAATCCCATTGTCCAGCCACTAGAACGTGAGGCCTTGGTCGTCAAGCACTATCCCAACGCCTTCCGCGACACCGATCTGAAGCACCGGCTCGATGCCGGGGGCGCTAAGGAGGTCGTGATCATCGGAGCAATGAGCCACATGTGCATCGATGCGACCAGCCGGGCAGCCGCCGATTACGGCTACAAGACCACGATCTTGCACGACGCTTGCGCCACCTGCGACCTTCCATTCGGTAGCATAATCGTGCCCGCTGTGCAGGTTCATGCGGCCTTTATGGCGGCCCTTGGCTTGGCCTATGGCACGGTCACGACGACCAGTGACTATCTAGCAGCCTGATGCCGTTGCGGCCTCGGCTAACAATAGTCACGTGAAACCTAAGGTTCGCTAAAGTCTGCTGGCCTCCAGGCAGAAGCTTTTTACAGAAGCCAAATCTGATCTGCGGGCGAGCGATATACCCGCCGCGGCGATCGCGTTCGTCCACTTAACGAGATCGTGTTGCGTACCAATCCCAAACGCGACCCGCGCGCGCCCGCCGCTCGCTCCTGTGAGACGTATGTCGCCCGCGCCAAGTGGACTGCCCGGCGTCGCGCAGCCTCGCACGAGCGGTTGCTTCAGCTTGCTGCGCCTCTTCTGTGCGGCAAGCTGCGTGGAAGGTAACCATGCGCTGTAGGCCGCAGGCGCGCTGATCTGTCCGGTTAGCGGTTAGATCTCGTCGGACTCCTCGGTCTTCGGCTTCATCATCGCAGCGAGCGCTTGGCGTCGTTTTTCGATGATGCTGGGGGTGTCCTTGTGGATTGCGATCAGCTCTTTGAGGTTCTCGATCCCGTCATCGGTGAACGCCATCACGCCGTCTTCACCGACGCCGACGACCCATAGCTGGCCATCCTCGGTGTCCATTTCTTCGGCGACCTCGAACAGCCATTCCTCGTCTTCACCGAGCATCTCAGCGACATGGCTGAGAGTGAACACGTGGCTGACTTTGTTGACGTGCCCCATCAAGCCGCCTGCGCCGCAAGGCCTTGCTGTTGCGCAGTCTTCCAGTTCCAGGGCAGCAGCTCATCAAGCCTGTGGGCGGGGTGGGTGGCGATGCGAGCGAGTACATCGGCGAGCCAGGCCAGAGGGTCAACGTCGTTCATCTTGGCAGATTATGCCGCCCGCCGAACTATGCCGAGTGGGGTCGTTTTCCCCAGATTTCTCGCTGACCGGCGTTTGGTCGGTTCGGCATAGTTCGTTCTGTGCCTCCGCTTTCAACAGCGGAGAACAGGAAGATGGAAGTTGAAGATTACTTGGGCAGAAGCCGGCTGTATCGGCGTCTCAGAAGGGGGCCGCACGGACAGTTCGTTGAGCGCTACGCCGCTCGTCTCGTCGAAGAGAGGCTCGTTCGGCACGGCACGTGGCGTTGCCTCAACGTGGTTGGCGGGCTCCTGAGTTGGATCGCGGGCCGTCGCTATAAGCTGATTGATCTCGATGAGCAGGTCGTTGAGCGGTACCTCCGACATCGAGGCGGGAGGCAGTCTATCCAACCCGGTGACCGGGCAGCGCTCAAGCGATGGTTGTCGGTGCTGCGCGAGGAAGGCGCGATCGCGCCGTTGGTGCTGCCGCCTCTCACCCCGCACGAACGGATCTTCAACGAGTTCGATGCCTACCTGCGATCAGAGCGCGGCTTGGCCCCGAGGTCCATCGTACGCCATCTCCCGGTCATCCGCAGGTTTTTGCAGGAGGTGTGCTCCGGCGGCGCCGTCGCCCTGTCCAAGATCAACCAAGAGGACGTGATCCGCTACATTGAGCGCCACGCCGAGGATTGGAGCCCGGGAACAGGTAAGGCGATGCGCTGGTCGTTGCGCGCCTTTCTCCGTTACCTCCACCATCGGGGGCTGAACGTGCGCCCGTTGGCGGATTGCGTTCCATCGATGCGGCGATGGAAGCTGGCAACTCTGCCGACCTATCTGCCTGCCGCACAGGTGCGGAAGGCTCTCGACGGTTGCGACCGAAAGACGGCGATGGGACGGCGCGACTACGCGATTCTGTTGTTGCTGGCCAAGCTCGGCCTGCGGGCCGACGAGGTCGCGACGCTCACGCTCGATGATATCGACTGGCGCGCCAGCGAGATACTCGTTCGCGCCAAGGGTCGACAGCGTGCGCGGATGCCGATACCGCCAGACGTTGGCGCGGCCGTCGTTGCATATCTGCGCAATGGCCGCCCAAAGTCGTCGTGCCGACGGTTGTTCGTCCGCACACTCGCGCCGCACATCGGGTTTGCTTCCGGATGTGCGATCACCATGATCGCCAAGGCCGCCCTCGATCGCGTTGGAATCGAAGGTTGCGCCCACCGCGGCGCCCATATCTTCCGACACAGTCTCGCTACCGAGCTTCTCCGATCTGGCGCGAGCTTGTCGGAGATCGGACAGTTGCTGCGGCACGAGAACCACGACACTACCCGGATTTACGCGAAGGTCGATATCGATGCGTTGAGAACATTGAGCCTGCCCTGGCCGGGAGGCGTGCAATGACCAATCTGCGCGCCGCACTCGATAAGTACCTGAGCATGCGCAAGGGGTTTGGATACAAGTACGAGCACCAGACCCGTCGGCTCGCCGACTTCGTCGCCTTCATGGAGAAGCGCAAAGCCAGGATCATCACGACGAAGCTGGCAATGGAATGGGCAACGCTGCCGCCCGACCGCCATGCATCCTGGGCGCTGCGATTGAGCGACGTGCGCGGGTTCGCGCGCCATGTCGCCAACTTCGATCCGAGAACGGAGGTACCGCCGGTCGGCATGCTGCCCGGATGGAAGCGCGCCAAGCCCTATGTCTACAGCGACGCGGAGATCGATGCGTTGCTGACGGCAGCGCTGGCTCTGCCGCCAGCGGGCGGGCTGCGCCGATGGACCTACCATACCCTGTTCGGGCTGATCGCGGTGACGGGCATGCGCATATCCGAGGCGATGGGCCTGGAGCGTGATGACGTCGACCTCGACGCCGGCGTGCTGACGGTCCGGCTGACCAAGTTCGGCAAGTCGCGGCTCGTGCCATTGCATCCGACGACGCGAACCGCGTTGCGCGACTACGCCCACCGGCGCGACGCGATGCTCGGATCACGCTGCGGCTCGACCTTCTTCGTTGCCGAACAGGGAGGCCGCTTGCTGCACCAGTACGTTCATCGCGTCTTCTGGCGATTGTCCCGAGAGATCGGGCTGCGGCGTCCAGGACACGATCGCCTCCTACAGGGACACGTTCCGGCTGCTGTTCATGTTCGCACAGGTGCAGCTGCGGAAGCCCCCATCGGCCCTGACGCTCACCGATTTGGACGCAACGTTCATCGGCGCGTTCCTCACCGACCTTGAGGTAAAGCGCGGCGCCAGCGCGAAGACGCGTAACCTGCGTCTGACCGCCATCAGATCCCTCTTCAGGTTCGTGTCCTTCGAGGAGCCGGCACACAGTGCGCTGATCCAGCGCGTGCTCGCCATACCGAGCAAGCGTCACGATAAGCGGCAGGTGCACTTCCTGACGCGCCCCGAGATCGAGGCGGTTCTCGCAGCGCCCGATCGAACGACGTGGCTTGGCCGCCGCGATCACACCTTGCTGCTGGTTGCGGCCCAGACGGGCTTGCGCCTCTCAGAGCTGACTGGCCTTGATCGGGATGCCGTCCACCTCGGGTCTGGCGCACACGTACGATGCGTCGGTAAAGGGCGGAAGGAGCGGACCACTCCGCTGACCACACTCGCTCGGTGTGCGCTCCAGGCATGGCTCAAGGAACCGTTGCGGAAAGGAGCAACAGCGTTGTTCCCGAACGTGCACGGGGGCCGGCTTAGTGCCGATAGCGTCCAGTCCCTGCTGGGAAAGCATGTTCGTGTCGCTCACAAGAGTTGCCCGTCTTTGAAGGCCAAGAGCGTGTCGCCGCACGTGCTGAGGCACAGCGCTGCGATGGAATTGCTGCAAGCCGGCGTCGACTGCTCCGTGATCGCGCTGTGGCTCGGTCATGAATCGGTCGAGACGACGCAGACGTACCTGCACGCCCACCTCGCCCTCAAGGAAGCTGCCCTGGCGAAGCTTAAGCCGTACGAGCGCGGCAAGCGAATCCGCTTCCAGCCGAACGACCGCCTGCTCGCCTTCCTCGAGGCGCTCTGAACGACCAGACTATGCCGAATGGAATGGGGCGACCGTGCACGCGATCGACGGTGCCAGCGTGACAACGGCGTGCCATACCAAATCCGTTCGGCATAGTTCGGTGGGCGGCATAAACCTGCCTATGCCGAGCGCGGCATAGGGCCGTGACGATGAGGCTATACATGGCCGCGGCTCGGCGACCTCCGCGGTCGGACCCACAGAACAACCACGACTTTCTGCCCAATGCGATGCCGCGCAGCGCTCTTTCGGCGGCATTGTTCGAGAGGCAGACGCGGCCATCGTCGAGGAAGCGTGTGAAGGAGGCCCAGCGCTTGAACATGTAGTTCATGGCCTTGGCCAGTTCGTGACCGCGGGAGAGCTTGGCGCACTGCTCGCGCATATAGGCTTCCAGATCGGCGACGAGCGACGCGCTCTGCGCCTGGCGAACGACCTTTCGTTGGTCGGCGTTTTGGCCATTGATAGAGCGCTCGATCTCGAACAGAGCGTCGATTCGGCGCACGATCTCCATGGCGACGGGCGAGATGACGACCTCCTTCTTTCCAGCCGCTTTGCGCCGCGCGTTCTCCTCAAGATCCGCCATGGCGAAGAACGGGCTCCGGGCATGGACCCAACAGGCCGCCTCCCTGATAAGCCCAGGACTTCGCGCGGGCTCGTAGAGCTTGATGTATCCGCCGAAGGCGTCGGCCTGGAGGATCCCGGTGTAGTTGGCCAGATTATAGCGCGACAATCAGGATGAGGGAGTCTCACCCTGATCGCCGCCGCGCACCAGCTGTGCGGGGCTGGGCGGTATGAGCGCAGCCCGGCCCGGCAGGACACGCGGGCAGGCAGCTACGAGCGAACGCTGCACACCAAGGCGGGCGACGTCAATCTGAAGGTCCCGAAGCTACGGCGACAAACCTTCGAGACGGCGATTATCGAGCGCTACCGGAGGCGGGAGAGCTCGGTCGAGGAGGCGCTGATCGAGATGTATCTGGCCGGGATTTCGGTACGGCGGGTCGAAGACATCACGGAGGCGCTGTGGGGCACCCGGGTCAGCCCGAGCACAGTGTCGAACCTGAACAAGAAGATCTATACCAAGATCGAGGCGTGGCGGAATCGCAGGATCGAAGGCGAGCATCCGTATCTCTACCTCGACGGCATCGTGATGAAGCGCAGCTGGGCTGGTGAGGTTCGCAACGTCTCGCTGCTGGTGGCCTCGGCGGTCAATGCCGAGGGGTTCCGAGAGATCCTCGGCATCTGTGAGGGCGCCAAGGAGGACAAATCCGGCTGGTCATCGTTTCTGCGGCATCTCGTCGATCGCGGTCTCAGGGGCGTGCAGTTGGTGGTTTCCGATGCGTGCCGAGGTCTTGTCGAAAGCGTTGCGGATTATCTGCCGGAGGCCGGCTATCAACGCTGCATGGTACATTTTTATCGCAATGTCTTCAGTCACGTGCCGTCGACCCGGGTCCGCGAGGTGAGCCACATGCTCAAGGCCATTCATGCCCAGGAGAGCCGCGCCGCGGCCGACGAGAAAGCCAGGACCGTCATCGCGGATCTGCGGGCAAGCCGTATGGCCAAAGCTGCTGATCTCGTCGAGCAGGCGGTTCACGAAACGCTCGCCTACTATGCCTTTCCGGACATCCATTGGCGGAAGATTCGAACGAACAATCCGCTCGAGCGCATCATGAAGGAGATCCGGCGACGAACCCGTGTCGTCGGCGCCTTCCCCGACGGTCAATCCTGTCTCAACTTGGCGGCGGCCCGGCTGCGGCACATTGCGGGAACGGCGTGGTCGACCAAATGCTACATGAACATGCGACCGCTCTATCAGCCACAACTCTCTGAAAACGGAGCCGTCGCCTGATCAAAAGTGCGAAATATTCAGTACCGCAAAACCGCAGTGCGCAGACGATCTGGTTCAGCGCCGGCCAGGCCATCCCCGTCGCAACCAGATGAACCTGGAAGGCACGGATATCCTCCAGGTCGAGGCGGCCAGGAGAACGACCGAAATATCGGCTCAACTTCGCTACGGCGTTGAGGTAGGATTGCTGCGTCGCCGGTGACAGATTGCGGACCGTCATGTCCTCGATCATGCGGCGGCGAAGTGGGCTGATCTCAGCCATCGGAAAACCTCCTGTCTAAAGGGTTGGGCTTCGAAAACCCGCAATCCTCTCAGACAGGAGGCAATCCTTGCTATGCCTCCCTACACGCCGCGCCAGCGGCTTCGTTCAATCCTGAAAATGAAATTGCAAGGTTCCGAGGCCCGAAGTATCAAACCCCTGCAAACCCAAAACAGTCCACAACGACAAATGCGATTCTAGCTCAATCGCTTAGCCACTCTTCACGGACGACGAGCAAGACTGACACGACCACGGGGATGTGCCGGCGCCGACCCGCGAGCCTCAAGCTCCAGGCCAATCGTCGCGGGACCAGTACCTTGACGCCTGGGCTCCTGGAATGACCGCTCCAGCTTAGGCGGCCTCGACAGCTTAGAGCATTTTCGAGCGAGGTGGGCACCGGTTCGTGTGAAGAAAACTCCTCAAAACAAGGATCTCGAGCTTCGGTTCTGATTCAATCAGAACCGAAAATGCTCTAGCTCGCTTGTGCACAAGCCTCTTTTCAACTCTGCGTCGAGAGATATTTGCCGCCGTAATACTCTTGCGCGGCGTTCCGACACACTCCGTCGTAGAACTCATCCGCGTCTTCGATGGTGTAACCAGCGCCAGCAAAGCAGCCACGTGCCACCTCACGGATCGTGTGTCGTATTGACGTCGTATCATCGTATACTGCGTTGACGCATGCTATGATGACTATAACCTCCTCTTTCGAGAGACGAGGCTGACCACTCATCAAGCGTGCGTGATTGATGCAGGCGACGGCGTTGGCGCACGTAAACGAGTCGCCCAACCCAGAGCAATCCTCAAACCCATTGCCCTGCTCGTTCAGCTTGACGTGCATGATGGGCAGATTCTTCATGTCAGTGATCTCCCTGTGATTCAACTCCTCACTTATCAGGGGATCATGACCCGACCGCATCTCCTGAAGCCAGATGTCGAGTTCGTGCAGTGTCGGCCCAACCCAACTTCTGTTGCGTTTGAACGGATTCTTATTTGGATCTTCGAACATAAGCGTAGCGTCAAGCCTGTCGGTCTCCGCCCTTGATAGCCAGCCGTGCTCGGCCAGGGTCTGCATGACGACGTTCTCAGCGTGTCCCCAATGTTCGTCCGCAGCGTAGACCTGCCTGAAATTTAAGATGGTTTGGCCAGCCGCGAATTGAGCTTCCTCCCCGAGACCGCCGTGGGTATCGAGCAACGCCTCCAATCTCTCGATGCACCGCTTGAAGCTCAATCCGTTCTCGCTCTGGAGGGCGGCGCGGAAGTGCTGAACGCCTTTGTTCACGAAGGGGTGGGTAATCGACCGAGAGGTGTAACCGTAAGCGCCGGTTTCGTCGTTTAGCACGCCCGTCAGGGAATACTTGTTCTTTCTGTCGTATAGCGGGCTGTTCGTCAGGTCCGGATCTTTCGGCACTTTGGCTGGCGCGTACTTGGCCACGCACTTCTCATTCACGAGATGCCCCTTCATGCAGCTTAGGTTCAGCACAAGAGAACTGTGCGCCGCTATGGAATCCACCAAGCGACCAAGGTGTACATAAGTCGCCGCCCGGTAATCAATCATCGTTACGAACAGGTTGTTACCGCACGTACGGATTGGATTGAGGGGAGGGTCATTGAGGCACCGAGACTCAGGTGCGGCGGCCTGATACAATGTGTAATAGTCCTTTGCCTTCGCCTGAGCCAACCTGAGCCGTTCGTTACTGGTGAAGCCTTTCTTCCCGTCGTGCAGCGATGTGGTTGAAAGGAAAAAGCCGTTTGCCACCTCATTGTACGCGTAGCCCGCGCCCGCAAGGTATAACCCGTACTTCACTGCGCGCGCAAAGTTTTTTCTGTCTTCCCTTCCGCCTTTCGCTCCGTCTCCACGACTGCTCCCGGGCCCCGGTATTACAGCGCGCCTAATACTTGGAGTTGCCACATTCCAGGCAGTGACCGCAGCAAGGGAAGCCTCTCCTTCGTTGAGTGCAGTCAGCGGGACGTGGGAGTGTCCACCGACAATTTGCCGAACCCGGGAACGAAGCGCATCAAGCGTATGACCCGCCTGGTGAAACGGAGCATACTTCGGGCCCCCAACCTGGCCGCCAATGATCTGCAAAACCCGGGACCGTAGAAAAGGAAGGGAATTGCTCATTTCGTGGAACGGGGTCATCGAACTAAGCTGTTAAGCAGTCCAAGCATGCGGCGGAACGGCGTCAAGACAGGTAACGCCAATTCACATCTCATGCCGATCGATCAGGCCGACAGGATTGGCGGTGCGCTTCCGGTGCCCTCCTGACGCGCGCGACATTTCCGTTCGAACACGGCCGAGTTGATTCTTGGCGAGATCCCAGGCCAACAAATCGATCGGTAGACCCTTCGCGTGTATACGTTATGCCTGGACAGCGTCAGAGCAGCAGGCCGATAAGCGCGGCTGGCTCAAGCAGCTGGTCTCATCGGACCCATAACCCATGGGAGCCAAGCTACAGGCTTGTGCAATATTACAAGGCCGGACCACTCTACACGCGAACATGAAGCGGACGCGGGCCACTTGCAACTCCCTGGAACCCGTCAAATGTACGCAACGTATCACCATGGGCCAATCGGGGCTTGGGACCGCAAATTCTGTGCCCCTCAAGCTAGAGCGGTTTCCACTTGATATGGGTCACTACTCGTATCCGGCATGTCGAAAGTAGTTCGCGCATTGCTCGGGTGCAAATGTCTTGATGAGCTTGCCGATCAGCTTCATCAGCGTTGTCGCGGTG